>NZ_JBUZOU010000029.1:0-23839 GCF_055326765.1 Pleionea sp. WD8-19
AACTTAGAACTTAGAACTTAGAACTTAGAACTTAGAACTTAGAACTTAGAACTTAGAACTTAGAACTTAGAACTTAGAACTTAGAACTTAGAACTTAGAACTTAGAACTTAGAACTTAGAACTCAAAACCAAGTTTCTACTACCACATGAATAATAAAAAAGTGTTTATCGTCGCCGGAGAAGCCTCCGGCGATTTATTAGGTGCCGGATTAATTCGTGAATTAAAGCAAAAATATCACGGAAATATCGAGTTTTCCGGTATCGCTGGCGATAAAATGCAAGCGGAAGGGTGTGAAGCCGTTTATCCGATGGAACGATTGGCGGTAATGGGCATTTGGGCAGTATTGAAACGTTACCGAGAATTAACCAAGGTCAGAAAGCAACTCATCGAAAAATTAATAGCCGAACCGCCAGACTTATTTATTGGCATCGATGCTCCAGAATTTAATTTGGATTTCGAACTGAAGTTAAAGCAGGCTGGCATCAAAACAATGCATTACGTCAGCCCTTCGGTTTGGGCGTGGCGGCCAAAACGCATTTTTAAAATTAAACAAGCTGTTGATCACATGCTGTGCCTGTTTACTTTTGAAGAGCCATTTTATCAACAGCATAACATTCCGGTTACTTGTGTTGGGCATCCATTGGCAGATCAAATTCCAATGCAGTTAGATAGTGATTCATTTAAAGCCGAACTTGGAATTGCCGCGGATAAACCCGTATTAGCATTATTACCAGGCAGTCGGTCCAGTGAAATTAAATACATCGCCGAACCGTTTCTTAAAGCCGCGTATATTTGTCAGCAACAAAATCCCGATCTCGAAGTTGTCGTACCGTTGGTGAATCAACAACGTAAACAACAGTTCGAAAGTGTATTAGCCAATATGGAAAGTAAACCCAATATTAAAATGACATTAGGTAATGCGCGCGATGTAATGGCAGCTGCCAATGTTGTTTTAATCGCTTCAGGAACCGCAACACTGGAAGCGACGCTGTTAAAAAAGCCAATGGTAGTGGGCTACAAGATGTCGGCTTTCAGTTACGCTATATTCAGTCGAATGTTAAAAATAAAAAATGTGTCTTTACCGAACTTATTAGCTGGTAAAGCGGTTGTAAAAGAGCTCATTCAGTCGGATTGTACGCCGGAAAAATTATCAAGCGCGGTAATGGCGCTATTGCTTTCAAGTGAAAACACGCAGCAAATGAAAGAAGCTTTTTTAAATATTCATAAGGCACTTAAAAAAGACGCCGATCGCATCGCTGCGAATACAGTCACCTTACTTTTGGAACAACACTCATGAATCAAAAAGCGATGATGGTTGCCGGAGTTGATGAAGTAGGGCGTGGCCCGCTAGCGGGACCCGTTGTCGCAGCCGCAGTCATTCTGGATCCGGAAAACCCCATTGAGGGGTTGACTGACTCAAAAAAACTGTCGGAAAAAAAGCGAGAGCTTTTATTCGATGAAATTCAAAAAAAAGCGTTAGCCTGGGCATTGGGTCGAGCCGAGGTAGATGAAATTGATCGCATCAATATCTTGCAAGCGTCGCTGGTTGCCATGCAACGTGCGGTTTCTGCCTTATCAGTACCTGTGGAGCATGTGTTGGTTGATGGCAACAAATCGCCCGATTTCGGTGTTCCATCTACACCAATTGTGCAAGGCGATTTAACTGAGCCGGCCATTAGCGCTGCATCGATTATTGCTAAGGTAACACGCGATCGAGAAATGGTTCGGTTTGATGAAGCGTTTCCCGGTTATGGCTTTGCTAAACATAAGGGATACCCCACCAAACAGCACCGTGAGGCCCTACAATCGCTTGGGCTTACACCCATTCATCGCAGGTCATACGCACCGGTTCAAAAAATATTGCTATAATTTGAACTGACGCTGTCTAGTTGCTGGAGTGATGGTTGTCGATAGATCTTGAAAATGTTGATCCAAAACACTGGGTGCTAACCCGGTGCGGTAAGGTCGTGCTGGTCGCTAACCA
Organism: Pleionea sp. WD8-19; assembly: GCF_055326765.1. Taxonomy (NCBI): domain Bacteria; kingdom Pseudomonadati; phylum Pseudomonadota; class Gammaproteobacteria; order Oceanospirillales; family Pleioneaceae; genus Pleionea; species Pleionea sp. WD8-19. The sequence goes on from NZ_JBUZOU010000029.1 coordinate 1,986, forward strand.
CTCGGTCAGGGATTTTTCCTGGGAGTTTGCCGAGCTGGATGACCCGCATGTTTTGCAACGTTGCCAGCAATTCAAAATCGATCCTAACTTATTCACCATTAACCATCCTAAAATTGAAAATGTCGACGATGCGATCGCGCAGCAAATTCCCTTCTATTATTGGACCGAGCCTAACGACATTACCTATTCGGTTTTAAATGTTGCGGAAAATGAATCTCAAATTATTTTTTTAAAGAGTAACGAAATCGACTTGTTAGTCGGTAATGAAAATTGGAATATTATTGCAAAGGAACACCCAGCGAAAATCAGTTTTACAAAACGGCTAGATATGTTTCAAGCACAAAGCGATAAAATTTCCAATACGCTGTATTTTTTAGGCGAGGACAATGGCTGGTTGGTAATGCTCAGCATGGTTGGAAATAGTATCGATGATACGATTTGTGTAAAAGGGATGATCTTTCATAGTGATCCTCAGTTGCAATTAAACAGTCAACAAAACTGGGAACGTCATGGTAACAAAACCTTGCATTTGGCGTTTTCAAAACGAGGCAGTTCAACCCACATGCAAGATTCCATTTGGGTCAATGTGGGTTGGCCTAATTCAACGCACTGCTTACGTTCGCACTTAAGAATTTCGGAAAAACTGGTTAACGATAATCGATTTAAAGTCAATGAATGAAAAAATAAAGCCCGGTATTTATCGGCACTATAAAGGCAACGAATACTTGGTTTTGGATGTTGCCAAACATTCCGAAACCGAAGAGTGGATGGTGGTGTATCAGCCTCAATACGGCGATCGAATGTTATGGGTTCGTCCTCTAGACATGTTTTTAGAACAAATCGTAATTAAAGGAAAATCGGTGCCCCGCTTTGAATGGATTCGCAAGGTAAGTTAAAGCTCGTTCGATGTCATTGCGGTGATTATAAATACCTCGATCGTACTTTTAATCATTCTAAGAACCTTCGATCATGCCTTGAGTTAAAAAAAGTGCCAAATTCACATATCTCATAGTTGTATAAAAATCGACCAGAGTATATTATCTGCGGCCCTATAAGTTTCTGGCTGCATTTTGCTCAACTTAAAACACTGAGTACTGCGAACCGATGCTTGTAGTCTGGTTATAAAAAGCAGTTATTTATTCAGGTGTTGTTGATGTTCCATAAAGCCTTCCGTGTTTTCTTTTATTTTTCTTTTGTTTCCTTCTCGTTAAATGCCTTTGCTTCCTCGTTAACCTTATTGGATAACACAACGTTTGTCCGCTCAAAAGGTAAGCCACGCATTGAAACGGTGCGATTTAACAAGCAAGATGCGACCGATATTCAATTGGTTGTATTTAATGGTGGAGCGCAACATCAGTATTGCCGAATATCGAGTGCGAATATTTGGTTGAATGATGTCAAAATTTTCGCGCCGAATGACTTTAATAAAAACGTTTATCGGCTAGAACGATCGCTCGAATTACAAGACGTGAACACCTTGTCGGTTCAACTGCGAAGCAAACCAGGTTGTGGTATTGAAATTGGTGTTGTGGGTGAGTCCGAAACCCCGGAACTGAGCATTACTTCTCAACCAAGTGCTAACGCGCAAGTGGGAGAAAGTTATCGATACGATTTAAGCACCAATAGGGAGTTAGACTGGAGTCAGGTCACGCAAGAGTTGATCAATGCACCCAGTGGTATGCGTTTTTCGGATGGACAAGTTCATTGGGTGCCGCAGTTATCGCAACAAGGTGAGCACTCAATCACCTTATCCATTTATCACCCGAATTACGGTACCGCTCAACAAACTTTCCAGCTCCAAGTGGTTCATATAAATGAGGCGCCAGTGGCTCAAAATTTGAGTGCAACGGCGAACGAAGACAGTTCGGCAGTGATTCAATTAATCGCTCAAGATAGCGACGGTGACTCGCTAACGTTTGCTGTTGTGAGCCAACCTCAGTTTGGCGTGATCCAACAAGCCGGACAGCAGGTGACTTACACTCCTAAGGCGAACTTTTTTGGTACGGATCAATTTCAGTTTACGGCAAATGATGGTCAATTAACGTCGAATACGGCCAAGGTGACGATTCAAATACTCGGCGTTAACGACGCGCCAATAATTACTTCATTACCAGTAACGCAAGCTCAGGAAACGTTTTCTTATCAATACGAGGTTACCGCTACCGACCAAGACAATGATGCTCTTGAATACTCATTAAGCACAGCGCCTGCCGGAATGACGATAAACGGCAGCGGTGTGATTTCCTGGAGTCCTGAACGAGGTCAAGCGGGTGAGCACTCGGTTGAAGTTCAAGTCTTGGATGTGGAAGGCGCCAGTGATCAGCAGCGTTTCACTCTTGTTGTTGAAAAAGCTCCAAACAGTCGACCAGTGGCATATGCTCAAACCGTCCAGGCGATGGAAGATACCAGCAGCAGCATCCACTTAGTTGCCATTGATGTTGATGGAGATGCATTAACGTATCACATTATCAGCTCTCCAAAGCTTGGTCGGTTATCTGGCACAGCACCACAGTTTTCTTATTTACCTAATGCAAATGTTCATGGACAAGATGTGTTTACTTTTAAAGTAAACGATGGAACGGAAGACTCTGAAACAGCGACGGTGACCATCACTATCACAGCGGAAAATGATGCGCCATCGGCTGAAAACTTAATCATTAATACTGAAGAAGAACAGGCGGTACACATCGCTTTAAAAGGCAATGATGTAGACGGTGATGCGTTAACTTATCAAATCATTGCGCAACCCAAAAGCGGTAACTTGAGTGGTGAGGCTCCTAATCTTATTTATCAACCCAACAGCCAATTTAATGGTTCGGACAGTTTTGAATACTGGGTTAACGACGGAGTAGTAAGTTCCAAACGCGCCCATGTTGCAATTCAAGTCAGTCCGGTAAATGATGCACCGGTAATAGTGTCTTCACCAAGTCTTCGAATCGAAGAAAAAAGTGTGTATACCTACCAGGTATTGGTGACCGATGTTGATGGTGATACGGATTTTTCTTACGCGTTAAAAAGTGCACCCAGTGGAATGACAATCGATGAACAAAGTGGCCTGATTACTTGGCAGACAACGACAACCGATGTGGGCGTTCATTCCGTTGATTTAACGGTTTCTGATACGGCAGGATTACATGCAACTCAGTCTTTTGAGTTAGAAGTGATCGATGTTAACACGGCTCCAGAAATTACTTCAGTTCCAGTGGCGTTTGTTGTCGCAGGGCAAACATGGCGTTACCCATTAAGTGCCACCGATGCAGACAATGATCCATTAACCTTTCAAATGATTGAATCTCCCTCAGGCGTTGCATTTGATGCAGCCGTGCCTATTGCTGAATGGTCAACGGATTCTATTGATCCTGGTTTGTATCAATTAACGTTTTCCGTGAGTGATGATAAAGGTGCAATCTCTACACAATCCGTAGCGCTTGAAGTTTTATCAACCGAGCGACGCAGTAATCATGAAGGCACGGAATTTTGGTTGCCCATGACCAAAAACTACAAAGTAACGAACAGCCAATACCACATTTTTTTGAGCACGCAGCGAGAGCAAGTTGAAGTGACCATCGACATACCTGCTCTTGGCAGAAGCGAACGGCTAACGCTGAGTCAAAGTGCTATTGCAACTTACACTATTGCAGCGGAAGAGTTTATGGCTATTAACGGATTTAATACCCATCAAATTTTGGAAAGGCAGGCCATACATATTTCAGCATCGGATAATATTTCAGTTTATGTGTTGAACCAGCGCGATGCTTCGTCCGACGGCTTTCTTGGTTTGCCAACCAATGTATTAGGCAAAGAGTACGTTGTTGGTCAGTACACGTTGTTGGATTATCAAAAAACGCCCATCGTCGGTCTGGTGGCAACACAAGACAACACTCAAGTAACGATTGATGCCACGATGGACCTTTACTTTCGTGAAAATCAAGAACAACACGGTAATGATCATGTTTTGGTAGGCGAAAGCCATACTTTAACTTTAAATGCCGGTGATGTTTACAATTTAGAAGCCAAAGGATCGGCTCGAGCAGATTTAACGGGTTCCATTATTTCATCCGATAAACCCATTGCCGTTTTTGGTGAGCACAACTGTGCTTATGTACCCAAAGATTTTATGGCGTGCGATCATTTGGTTGAACAGTTACCTCCTGTAGAAAGTTTAGGGACGGATTATATTACCGCTCCTTTTTATGGAACCGAACCTTCGTATACGGGAAGTTGCTATCTTCGCACGACTCGATGCGGCGATATGTTTCGAATTGTGGCATCAAAAGCAAACACTTTGGTCTATATCAATAATAAACTCGAGGCGCATTTGCAGAAAGGAGATTACTACGAGTTTTTTTCGCATCTGCCAAATGTAATTAAAACCAGTCAGCCTACCCTTCTTTTGCAATTTGGAACGGCTTTACAACATAAATCGTCCTCCGAAATCACAGGCGTATCCGATCCTTTTATGCTGGTTGTGCCCCCGTTACAGCAATTTATGCAGAGTTATACCGTTAATACCCCGCAAGTGGGAATTGCCAGAAACTTTATTAATTTGATTGTTCCCAACAGTGCAATTGGCAGTACTCGGTTAAACGGCGAGTTGATCGATCTCTCTCAACTGACATCGATCGACAATCGTTATTCATTTGCACAGCTAGAAGTGAGTGAAGGGAAACATCAGATCTCATCAACAGAAGGTGTTGGGGTTTATCTGTACGGTTACGATCATTACGAGTCTTACGGTTATTTGGCTGGAATGGCGTTCACTCTTCCTGAAAGTGTCAATGAGTTGCGTATTTTAAATGCCGGCGACGTTTCCTTAGGTGAGCAAGCTTGTCTTATCTTCGAGGCGAAAGACACAAATAAAAAGCCTGTACATGGTGCTCGATTGAATATTACGGTTTCTGGTTCGCAGTCATTGAGCACTTACGCGATGACCGACTTTTTAGGAAAGGCCGAACTGTGTTATGACGGTTGGGCCAGTGGTATCGATCGGGTCACCGCCAGTGTCGGCAATGTATCAGCATCGGGTAACATTTCTTGGCTGGAAAGCAGCAACAACGTTGCACCAAAGATCTTGTCGATGCCACAACTCGAAGTGACCAACGGACAACATTATCAATATCAATTGTCAGTCACTGACCTCGAAGGAGAGAGTTTAAGTTATACGCTTATTGAAGCACCTGGTGGTATGACCGTTGATACTAACGGATTAATCCAATGGAACGTCAGCCGATTGATTGATAATCAAGACTTTGGTGTGACGGTTCAAGTGACTGATGCACAAGGTGCCAGCGACGAGCAAGCCTTTATGCTCACACTGGCAACCGTTAAAAACCACGCACCTGAATTTGGTGTGGAGCAACACGCAACCACGGGTGTTGTGGGGGTGCCTTATGTGTATGACACAGCCAATGCTGATAAAAGTGTTGATGATCTGAAGTATTTGTTTAAAGGCCGCGATACCGAAAATGATGGGCTGCAGTATCGGTTAATTGATGCACCCGCCGGTGCCTACATCGAATTCAACGAAATTGGCGATCAAGGCCCTTCGTGCGTGGGCTGTCCGCAATACTTGCGTTGGATACCACAAACTCCGGGTCAGTACACGTTTGGCATTCAGTTGCGCGATGCTTTTGGTGGTGACGCAAGCAGTGTGAAGCAACTGGTTGTTGATGTGGCTGAGAACCAACCACCAGCCATTACTTCAACACAACCACCAACAACGGCATTAGTTGGTCAGACTTATCGATTTCGAGTCGACATTGATAACGATGTGGGTGTAGGTGTTTTTGATAACCTCGATAATTTACAAGTGGTGCTAGAACAGGCTCCAGCAGGCATGCGTGTTGAGCTCGTCAGTGATTCATATGCTCAAAGTCGCTTTTTTGTCACCTGGCAACCTACCGCTTCGGCTTTGGGGCAACATACTGTTCGTTTTCGAGCTACCGATCGCTTAAACCAAAGTGCGCCTCTGCAATTTACCATCAATGTGGTTGACGATAACGAATCGCCGATAATTCATTCTACGGCCATTACTAAAGCAGAAGTTTCGATCCCTTATCAATATCAGGTTGTCGCTTCCGACCCAGATGGAGATGCGCTTTCCTATCGTTTGTTGGTTTCACCAAATGGAATGCAAATCGATACCAATGGATTAATTACCTGGCAACCCAACGATGAATTGTTGGCAAACAGTAATCATTATATTTGGGTAGAAGTACTCGACGCGCGCGGTGCAACGAGCGTACAACAATTCTATTTACGCGTTGATCCCTTTGTAAATCGCGCGCCTTATTTTGTTTCGTCCTTCCGACCGAATACCGCGCAAGTGGGAGTGAATTATCAACATCAGGCCTTGGCGATTGATCGCGAAGGCGATACGCCCATTCGTTATGCGGTGAGCTCCAGTGCAACGGGAGTAACGATAGACCAAACGGGTAACCTATCCTGGACACCGCAAAGCGAAGGCCGTTTCTGGATCAGTGTCAGAGCAACCGATAGCCAAGGTCATTACGCATCAAGAAATAATTTATTTTGGTATGTGGATGTACTGGCTGCCAATGCACCTTTCGATGCTGAGCTCACGCTTTCGCCGAGTCGTATCATTGATCTTGGTGAAACAGTCACTCTGGGTATTGAACCAATTAATGAAGCATCGAGTGTTACTGCAACGTTACAGGTGGATGGAGAATCTGTTGAGGTTACTCAAGATTTAACCGCGAAAATCACACCGGATCGAGTGGGTAAACTGTCTTTGTCGGTTACCGTGAGTGATGGTTATCAAACCGTGGTTCGAAGCGCAGAAGTATTGGTGCGGGATCCGGCGGATACCACACCACCGACAGTTGCGTTTACCTCACCCGTTCATCTGGATGAGCTAACCAAGCCGACCGATATTTTAGCGACGGTGACCGACGAGCAACTGATGGAAACTTTGTTGTTGTATAAGCCGGCCAATGAACCCATCAGTGACAATTTACGCATCGACGATTTTATCGAGCTTTATCGTGGGCCGCGTGCGTTTAACGCCGAAAAAGTGGCTACTTTCGATACCACTCAACTGTTAAATGGTACTTATCATCTGTTGTTACAGGCAACCGACGCGAATGGAAACACCAACGCGCAACTGATTGCGGTGAACGTAACGGGTGATTTAAAAGTTGGGCACTTTTCGATAAGTCTGGAAGATTTAAACTTACCGATGGGCGGCTTGCCTTTGTCTGTGACACGAACCTACGACAGCCGTCGTAAAGATGAACTTTTGGATTTTGGTTACGGCTGGAGTGTTGACTATCAAAGCGTACGTATTCAAGAAAGTGATGAGCCCACCAAAGGTTGGACACAACACGAAGGCCGAGGCTCATTTAATGTGGGTGGTAACATCATTCAATCGAGCGCGGTGTGTATTGTGCCGTCTTATGGCAAAACGGTAACTGTGACTTTACCAGGTGGTGATACGGAAACTTTCTCTGTCGCGCTTAAGCCAACCAACGATGCGCCTCGATCGCTATCGGATCCCAATTGTTACATGGCTTCCGATCGCAATTACGATGTGTACTTTATTCCCAAAGGGAACACGCAATCGGTCCTAACTTCAAACGATGGTCTTAGTTTGTATTTGTCGGAGCTCGACAACGGTTATTTATCCCTTGCGGGCGAAAGTGCGGCGGCGCTAGTGTCTGAATACACGTTAGTCACTCGTAACGGATTTGTGTATCACCTTGATCAAACGTTTGGGGTAAAGCAAATTACCGATCCCAATGGTAATACGTTAACTTACAGCGATAACGGCATCGCACACTCGAATGGTTCCAGTCTTACATTTGAGCGAGATGTACAGGGTCGAATACAAAAAATTATTACGCCTACGGGTGACAGCATTGTTTATCAATACAATGCTCAAGGTGATCTTGCTTTCGTGACCGATCCAATGAAGGCACGAACCGAGTATCGATACAAATCTGGACATTACTTGGAAGACATCATCGATCCGCTCAATCGCAAACTTCTAAAAAATATTTACAACGAAGAGGGGCGACTGATCGCGCAGGAAGACGAACAAGGCAATCAAACCAATTTTGAGCACAATGTTGAAGGTCGTGAATCAGTGGTTACCGATCGATTGGGCCGGACGACCATTTACTACTACGACGATAAAGGCAACGTTACCGAGCAGGTGGATGCGAGTGGCGGAGTGACTTCCTACGTTTACGACGATCGTGGCAATGAATTATCGAAAATGGATGCTCTCGGGCGCACCACTTCGGCAACTTATAATGAAGCCAATGATCGGTTAACGGAAACAGACGCACTGGGCCGTACTACGGAGTACACTTACGACGCATTAGGTAACCCTAAAACTATTAAAGAAGCCTCAGGACATATCACGCAAACGGTTTACGATGTGCGTGGAAATATTCAGAGCCTTACCGACGCCGCCGGAAACGTAACGCAAATGACGTATTTAAGTGGTACTTACGGTTTGCTAGGCAGTGTTGTCGACGCCTTGGGCCATGAAACAAAATACACTTACCATCGATTGGGTTTGGTTGGCAGCGAAACCGATCCGAGCGGCGCGGTAACCACATACGATTACGATGACAACGCTAATCGAATTAAAGAAAAACGAAGCCGAACACTGGCTAATGGGACTCAAGAGGAACTGATCACTTCCTATCAATACGACGCGCGTAATCGACTCATTAAAACCATCTATCCAGATGGCAGCACTAGCGAAACGGAATACGATTTAATGGGTAACGAAGTAGCCAGCATCGATGCGCTTGGTCGCCGCACCGAAATGGAATACGACGCTTACAGTCGACTGACGACGACGCGTTACCCCGATGGCACTCTTGCCACTAAAACCTACGATGCGGAAGGCAATGTAATCACCGAAACCGATCGCAATGGCAATACTATTCGCTTCGAATACGATAAATTGAATCGCGTGATCAAAACTATCGGGGCCGATGGTTCAATCACCGAAACCGAATACGATGCTGTTGGACAAGTCACCGCTAACATTGACGCTTTGGGGAGTCGCACCGAGTACGAATACGATGCCAATGGTCGTCGCATAAAAACCACAGACGCGCTCGGCAATGTGCATCGGTTTGCTTACGATGAAAGTGGCAATCTTATAAGCGAAACCGATGCGTTAGGTCGCACCACGGAATACGAATACGATGCGTTGGGTCGAAAAATCAAAACCACTTTCCATAACGCATCAACGGTATTGAGTGGCTTTGATGCGCTGGCCCGAAAAACATCCAGCACCGACCAGGCCAATATCACCACGCAATATCAATACGATGCAATGGGTCGCTTAACCAAAGTCATCGATGCGCAAGGTAATGAAACTTCCTTCACGTTTGATGAGCAGGGCAACAAGCTCACGCAAACGGACGGAGAGGGACGAACCACGCGTTGGACTTACGACAACATGGGGCGTGTGCTTTCACGTACTTTACCTATGGGACAGATGGAATTGTTCACTTACGATGTGCAGGGGTGCACAAGTGCCGTGGGTGCAGGAAGCACAGGAACGGCCGATATGTCGTGCCGATTTGAATCGCGCACCGATTTTAATGGCGATACCACAACCTATCAGTACAACGAAAACGATCAATTGATCCAAACAACTTATGCTGATGGTTCAACGGAAACGTTCACTTACGATGTGTTGGGCAATCGCCTCACGGCAACTGACGCATCCGGAACGGTGAGCTATGAATACGACGTGCGCAACCGATTAACTAAGGAAACCAAAGTTAACGGCGAAGTGTTGGAGTACCGTTACGATGCTAACGGCAACAAATCGCAATTTAAAGTGACTTACAACGATGGAACGGTTCGTACAGAAAACTTAACCTACGATTCACTGAATCGTTTGCAAAGTGTCACCGATACCGAAGGTAACGTAACCTCTTACGGTTACGATGCCGTCGGCAATCGCACCAGCGTCAGTTACCCGAATGGCAGCAGCCAAACCTACACTTACGACGACTTAAATCGGTTAATCAAACTCAGCCATTACAATGCGCAGGGTGCGTTGATTAATGAGTTTAATTACACGTTGGCACCCACCGGACATCGCACACAAATTGAAGAGCTGAGTGGTCGCACCTCGATTTATTCGCACGATAGTTTGTATCGACTGGAACGCGAAACCATTCTCGACCCCATCAACGGCAACTATGAAGCCGAATACCGGTTCGATAAAGTCGGCAACCGGGTGTACTCCATTATTAATGGTGTGCACACCGCGTACACTTACGATAATAACGACCGCTTAACGCAAGAAGGCGGCGAGTATTACACCTACGACGATAACGGCAACACACTCACCAAAACCATCGACGGGTTTGAAAGCCGTTACACCTTTGATAAACGCAATAAGTTAATCGCAGCGGAAATCAACAACCAGGGCAATATTACTTCTACATCGTATCAATACGATGTGAACGGTATTCGCACTGGAAAAACAGAAAGCGGAGAAGTCACACACTTTATTGTCGATAACAACCAAAGTTACGCGCAAGTGATTGCGGAAACAGACAACACCCACACCGTTAACAAAGAATACATTTTTGGTGACGACCTCATCAGTCAAACCCACAACAACCAAAGCCATTACTTTATGGTGGATGGTTTGGGAAGTACCCGAAGCTTAACGGACAGCACAGGCAATATCTCGGATGAATATTTTTACGATGCCTTTGGAGTGACGCTGGCGCAAACCGGCACTACCGATAACGACTATTTATACACTGGCGAACAGTTCGACCGTGCGTTGGATAATTATTACCTAAGGGCTAGGTATTACGACCAGAATTTGGGTCGTTTTACCCAAATGGATACTTGGATGGGGATAAACCGAGACCCAGCTACACTTCACAAGTATTTGTATACTCACGCGGATCCAGTAAACGGAACCGATCCCAGTGGTAATGCGACATTGTCTGAAATTAGCTCAGCCGTAAGAGTTCAGGCAAATCTAGCTCTTAGAACTACAGCCAATAGATTAGTAGCAGTTGCAGGTAGAAACCAAGTTACACAAATGTTATTTGGTCGCCCTCCGAAAGACTTTGGATTGGTTGGTAATTTGATTTCCGACTGGGCTGTAGATGCGGTAACATTCCACCTAGGGGGAGCATTCTCTAGTGGCGCGACATTTGGAACTGCGGCACATAGTACTTTACAGGATATTATTGAAGGAGATATCGCAAACTATCGACCTCATCCTGATGTTCTAATTGAGGCTGAAGTATTTTTCCTTGATGATGGCGATGGCGGCGGCACTCGAATTCCTGAAGGTCAAAGAAGAAGACAACGAGGAGCATTAGGAATTGATATCTTGGTCAGCTATAAGAATGAACCGATAATTGGATTTGATTTGAAAACAGGTAGAGGATTTACGCAAAGAAGAGCTAATGCGGTTTACAAAAGAACAGGCGTTGGCGTTGTAGAAATTACAATTGACTACTTTCAGGATTGATAATGATTGATTCACAGCTTAAAAATTTGAGTGAAAAACTGACTCCTATATTAGAGGTGAATGGGTTTGAAGTGATTTTCAAATCCAGCCTCAGTTATGTCAGGTTACATGAATCTGTTTATCAGGTAATTATTTTCTCCCTAAGTAAAACTAGCAAAATTCGGATGGAAGCTTTTGTTTCTGACAAAAATGGAAATAATGTTGGTGGAAGACTAAATAATTCCTCTATTCTCTCTGCAAATAGTATTGGTACAGATCGAACCTGGTCACTTGACGAACATGAAAAAGTGATTCAGGTTGTTAATAATGTATTAATTCCCTGGTTTTACTCTATCGACAATTCGGAGAAAATTGATCGAGCTAGAGTTATTGGAGAGCAAAAGACAAGTTATTCTCTATCAATAAAAGACTACGCTAAAGTTACTAATCAATATAAAAGTAAGCTTAAATCTAGAGGCTACTCTTTAGTCGACAAGGCAAAAATGACTAGCCTTTTAGAGATTAACTTAGCTACATTTTTAGCGGATAACGGATTTGCTAAAGTCGATGAAAAATATTATATAAGAGAACGTGATTCGATAAGTGATATCATAGCAATAGAGTTAATTAATTACGGATCTCATGTAGGATTATTTTATTTTAACTGGTTGAAAGAAATGGATCTTGAAGGAAAAGGATCGTTTACTAGAGACAATGCTTTACTTCTTAATGGCGGATTAGTTCATGAGCAAGAGTGCGATGTTGATGGAACACCTTATTTGATAAGTGATTCAGCTTCAGTCACCGACTCATTCGAGTCTATAAAGAGTAATTTAGAACAAAAAGTGTTTCCTGCGCTTGAATTAATTTCAACTAAAGAAGAATTTATAAAGTCAATTCATCCAAGTATGGTAAGAATGGCTCAAATGATTCCTGGGTTAATTGATTAGAGGCCAATTAGTTTTTGTTTTTAAAGGCTGTAATTAGAATGATGGAACCTAAAGCTGTCAATACTTTGGTGAAAGAAGCTGAGAATCTCAAGAAAAAGGCGATAGCTGATTTATCGGGTAGTTTACCAGCAGCTTTAGAGCATTTGTTTTCAGAAAACTCTCTATTTTTTGATGAAGAAATATTGGCCCAATGGCGTAGAGATGAAAGGTTTGATGAGTTAATTGAATATGTTTCTTATCAGTATGATGAAAGAGGCGGAGAGGAGTTTTGGAAGCAGGTTTTGCTTGACCTCAGGTTGAAGAAGGAAGAAAAGAAGGCATTGAAACTGCTAGATTGGTTAAGTCGGGACACCCATACCTTAAAGGTTGAAGTTTTATATCAGTCAGGCAGTAAAAATTATTCAGCAGTCGTTAAAAGTTTAGCTTTTTGTGAAGAATACTAGTAATAGTTGAGTGAGCGACGGTGAAATGAGGGTTTCGCTCTGAACTCGAATGCAGGAACGCATCAGCGTCGGGCTGATGGAAGTAATGTTTTGTATTGAGTTTGTTTTAGGTGTAAAGCTTTCGGCTAATCCCAATACCCTTAATAAACTTCTGTTCAATGGTTTCGATGTAGTGCGTTAAGGAAGTAGGTGAGCCCACAACATTTAAACCGGCAATGTCATCTTTACGTCGCATCAGTTTTAAGAAGCCGTCAGGCTCGAGATTGAGGCGCTTTAAAATGGGAGGCAAGTTGCTTGGAATATAACCGCGTTTGTCGTCTCGGATAATACGACCGGTGGTATCGACCAAATCAAAATAATCTTGAGTTGAAAATGAAAAGCCATGTTGATGCGCAGAGTGCTTCGATTGTGTGAGTGGCATAAGCTTTACTTTGTTTTCAAGCGGCAGGCTCTTCTTTTGTTTGATGCGTTGCTGAATGGAAGTGAAGTCCGATTTTTCTGGTGTTTTTGACATATTCGCACGAATGGGATTTAAATCAACATAAGCCATGGCGGTTAAGACAGCGGCCTCGTCAAGTAACGCTTGAGACTTGAAACGTCCTTCCCAGAATCTACCAGTACAGTTGTCTTCCTTATTCGCTTCGCGAGCCAAGTGCTCATTTAACAACCGCATAAACCAGGAAATATCCATCAGTCTTTGACGCCAGTTTTCGATAATGTCCTGAGCCATTTTAGATAGGGCGGGTGTGGTTTCTTTTTTTAGATACCGCTGTACGAGAAGTGGAATGTTACAAACGCGTTTCCAGCGGCGAACAACGTTGGCTTCACTCCAATCCCTTGCCTTTTCAACATCGACACGTAGAACAACGTGATAATGATTGGACATAACCGCGTAACTGGCCACTTCAATGGCGAAGGTTTTGGCCAGATAGTCTAACCGTTCCACCACCCAAGTTTTACGGTGCTCAAAGCTCTTACCGGTAACAGAATCCTCTCCGCATAGAAAAGCGCGTCGAACACAACGGGCGATGCAATGATAATAGGAGGTTTGATTTAAATCGATGAGCGTATTTCTGGCGCGTGTCATGGTGTTATGTCCGTATATTTCAATAAGTCCTGCACGTAACTTAATCAATTTGAACTAGTTGGTCAAGGTGAAATCTGTGGTTATTGGTTTTGAGCTGTGGGTGTCCTCAAAGTGCCGTTTTTACCTAAGGGCTAGGTATTACGACCAGAATGTGGGTCGTTTTACGCAAATGGATACTTGGATGGGGCGAAGTCAGGATCCGATCACCTTGCATAAGTATTTGTATGCTAATGCAGATCCTGTTTCGTACACTGATCCAACTGGTAACTTTAGTTTGGGAAGTATTAGTGTTGGTCAATCAATTAGTGGTGTCCTAACTGCTATGACGGTTTACAGCACTGCTCAAACAGCTTTTCAATTTGCTTCTGGAGAGAGGGAACTCACCGCTAAAGAAGTGGGAATTGCATTGATCTGGGCATATGTAGGATCGAAAGCAGGATTGATAGCAAAGCCATTCCAAAAGTTATTGCAGCGCTCGGGTTGTCTGAGCAATAGCTTCTCACCAGATACATTAGTGACGAGCAAAGATGGATTAAAACGAATAGAAGATATTGAAGTTGGTGAGCTAGTCCTTAGCTATAACGAAGAAACGGGTAAAAATGAATACCAACCAGTAATGGCCGTGATTAAGAACGAAAAATTGACTGAGCTGGTCATTATAGAGTTGCAATCAGGAGAAAAATAGAAGCAACACTAGAACATTTAATTTACGCGAACGGTAAATGGACCCAAGCGAGAGAGCTTGCTGAAGGAAGTGTTCTTAAAGACGTACAAGGTAAAGAGGTACTAGTTGCCAAAGTTAGTCGAATTGTAAGAGTTGAAGTAGTATATGATTTAACTGTTAAGAAAAATCATAATTTTTACGTATCGAAAGATAAAGTATTAGTTCACAACATATCTCCATGCGAGAAGGCTGCGCAGGCATTAGCGAAAGCTGTACCAAAAGTATGCAAAGGAAAATATGTATGTGATGATTTTGCTGTTGAATTCGAAAAGTTACTGCTCAAACGGGGAGTAAAAGGAAGAAGACTCTGTGTTAAATCAATAAGAGCACCTTTCGTTGGCTCTCTTAGGCATGGTAATATTTCCAGAAATGATCAGCATTTTGCTGTTCAAATCGGAGAAATGGTTTTTGACAGTGTAAATCCTGATGGCCTTCCATATGCTGAGTGGGCGGATGATATTGGTGTTAATGACGGCATTGGAATTGATGTTTCGTCAGAAGATATGACAGGAAGCTATAATGGCTGTATACCCGGACGATGAACTAAAAAGATTTTTAAATTTTTTGCCTGTTTTAAGAAAGAGGCCAGGTATGTTTATATATCCAGTTACTCTAGAAAGCCTGAGGAATTTTTTCTCAGGCTACTTCTCTTCGCTCACATTTGAAGTTGAAGGAGGCTATAATTTTTTTAATCATTATGATCCTTCTTTTGGGGATTGGGTGGCAAAAAAAGAGGGTTTAAGAAATGCTCCAGGTTCAGGCTGGGCCGAGTGTATTATGGAAAATGTGAGCGATGATAATTCTGGGGTTATTCGTTTTTTTGAATATCTCGATGAATATTTGAATGATGTAGTTAAAGTTCAGAATAATTAGAAAATGCTTTCAAAAATATCGATTTTTTGATCATTGTTACCAGCAGGCTGATCACCGAATATCGGTTTGGATAACTGAACGGGGTGCAGATCTGTCTCTGAGCATAAAATCAAACACTTAGCGCGAAGAAATAACCGGATTTGATCAAATCATCACAGAATTACACGCACAAAAAAAGCACCATTTGTTTTGACAAAACGAAATATAAATTTCATTTACAAAGGTGCTTTCCATGTCACTATCTCATGCTCTGCCTTTGGCTTCAATATCAACCCAAGAAATATTTTCAGATTTGTCCAATTCTGTGAAATCGCTCTTCAAATTGGCCAAAATAGAAACATTTGCTCAACTCGAAATTGAACTCCATCAAATATTTGTCGAAGCTGAGCGGCAATGTATGCAGAAATTACTGGAACAGTACGATTGGGATGTTCCCGCTTTTACTTCAGACGATATCACTTATCGGAAAGCATCAAGAAACAAGCGGCGTTACATGACGCTGGCGGGCGAGGTCTCAGTAGAACGTACACTCTACCGAACGGAACGTAATGGTCCCACTTACGTAAGCGTCCAGCAAAACACACCTATCTGTAGTGTACCTTTTTCTAATCATACTTTTTGCCAAATTATTTATCATAATATGTATTAAAAAATAAACAGTTTTGCTGAATTAACGTCGTACACTATTTTGGTGTTTACCAAATTGTTGTCGTACTTTTTACCGATTTATTATCGAACACTTTGTGGATAACCTTTGGGTTTTCGTTTAAGCCTAAAAAAAGGGCTTTCGCCCTTTAAAAGAATTTGTTTAAATGCTCGCGTAGCGAGCATTAGAAAGGGTTTTTATTGTTTTCCATTTCGGACAATTCATTGTGGTGGTGAAGCTGTTCTTTTTGATGGTATTCAATGATGTCCTGACCATAGGTTTGCCAGATGGTGTCGCGAAGTTCATCCAGCCAGGTTAACAGGCTGTGAGCTTCATCCGGTGTCCAGTGGCTTTTGATTTGCATGAGCTTCATCATGTGGTTTCTCCTATGATGCTTGTTGTTGAATGAGTTCTTCGTGCGACCGCCAATGTGGTTGCACGAGGACTTGATTGACGTGAGTGATGGTTACGATTTTTTTGGTTTCTCTTGCTGCTTCAATGAGGCTGGCGTAGCTTAAGTTACAACACAGTCGCAAGTTGCCTTCCGCCGAACGAATGATGAGAGCCAGTGCATTTTCATCAAAGGTGTTAATACCCATTTTTGCTTTTTCCAGTTCTTTGACGATATAACGCTCCATGTCTTCGTCGTTGAGTGGTTTAATGGTCGCTGAGTAAGTAATGCGACTTTTGATGTCTTTGTTGGTAGTGAGCGACAGGTAATGCAGTAGCGCGGTTTGACCGAATAAAATCAGGTTATGATGTTTGGGAAAACGCTCAAACAGCAGGCGTAATTTACGCAGTACCGACACTTCCAGTAAGTGTGCTTCATCGATTAACACGTAAAGGGTTTTTCGTTCCTGAATGTGATTAAAGGCCGCTTGTATTAAATCGTTTTCAATGTTTTTTTCCGTGGTTTCCAGTTTAAAGGCGTCGGCCAGTTGCCATATAATTTGGCGATAGGTGTGTAAGGTGCGAGAACAAGAGACGACGGCAAATTCCCGCTGTTTATCAAGCGCTTCGATGTGTTCTCGTAAAACGGTTTTGCCGACACCGGGCTCGCCGATGATAACGGAGAATCCGCCTTGTTTGGCGTGAATGTTAATGATGTCGAAGATATGTTTTTGTTGAGGGAGCAGGTCGCTGAACTCACGTTTAAAGGGTGTGTGTGCGATGCCCCATATGGCATTGATCATGTAGATATGTCCTTTGTTGTAAAGTTATTGAGTTCGGCGTTGTTGCGCGTTGAAGTAAAGGTTAAGCGGTGATGCTTCCCCCATGCGGCGTTCGTTAAAGTAAACAATGAAGCGGTCGCGACAGTTTCTGTCGAAGCGTACCTGAATGGTTTTACCGCGTAGATCAACAGGGCATTCAAACTTTTGGTTGTTGATGGAAAAGACATTGACGTTAGAGACTTTGCGATTGTGTTCGACGTAAAAGACTTCATCGGTCACCTCATCGCACGTCAGGTATTGAATGCGACTGGCATCGAGATTAAAGCGATCTAAAGGTTTCATCTGAATACTGCTGTGGGGTTGGTTGTTGTAATGATTTTCAACCCAGTCTTGAGTCCGTTCATTGAGTTGTTCGAGTGAGTCGAAGTGTTGATGCATCACTAAAAATCGGTCTCGGAATCCTCTAAAAAATCTTTCAATTTTACCTTTTGCAGCACCGTCTCGAATGGGTGCGTGGGACAAGCGGATGTTAAGCCGAATACAGGCTTGTAGGATTTCTTTTGAGGTGTAATTGGCTCCGTTATCAAAATACAACCGCTCGGGTTTCCCGCGTTTATACAGAGCCGTGCGAAACGCTTCAATCATGTTATCGGTGTTGTCACGATAAAAGAATTCCGCGTGAGTGATGACGCGGGAAGCGTCATCAATGAAGGCAATTAAAAATGTTTTACGCCATTTGCCGTCGGACTGTTTGATCGAGGGGCCATACAGGGTATCCCCTTGCCATAATTCATTAGCGTACTGCATGGCGAAGGAGGAACGCAGTTTTTTCGTTGTTTCTAAATTAAGTAAATCGTTTTCCCGAATAAAACGATAAGGAATAAGTCGGGACACCCATACCTTAAAGGTTGGTACAACGAAAACGATCAATTGATCCAAACAACTTATGCTGATGGTTCAACGGAAACGTTCACTTACGATGCGTTGGGTAATCGCCTCACGGCAACTGACGCATCCGGAACGGTGAACTATGAATACGACGTGCGCAACCGATTAACTAAGGAAACCAAAGTTAACGGCGAAGTGTTGGAGTACCGTTACGATGCTAACGGCAACAAAACGCAATTTAAAGTGACTTACAACGATGGAACGGTTCGTACAGAAAACTTAACCTACGATGCACTGAATCGTTTGCAAAGTGTCACCGATAACGAAGGTAACGTAACCTCTTACGGTTACGATGCCGTCGGCAATCGCACCAGCATCAGTTACCCAAATGGCAGTAGCCAAACCTACACTTACGACGACTTAAATCGTTTAATCAAACTCAGCCATTACAATGCGCAGGGTGCGTTGATTAATGAGTTTAATTATACGTTGGCACCCACCGGACATCGCACGCAAATTGAAGAGCTGAGTGGTCGCACCTCGATTTATTCGCACGATAATTTGTATCGGCTGGAACGCGAAACCATCCTCGACCCCATCAACGGCAACTATAAAGCCGAATACCGGTTCGATAAAGTCGGCAACCGGGTGTACTCCATTATTAATGGTGTGCACACCACTTACACTTACGATAACAACGACCGCTTAACGCAAGAAGGCGGCGAGTATTACACCTACGACGATAACGGCAACACACTCACCAAAACCATCGACGGGTTTGAAAGCCGTTACACCTTTGATAAGCGCAATAAGTTAATCGCAGCGGAAATCAACAACCAGGGCAATATTACTTTTACGTCGTATCAATACGATGTGAACGGTATTCGCATTGGAAAAACCGAAAGCGGAGAAGTCACACACTTTATTGTCGATAACAACCAAGCCTATGCGCAAGTGATTGCGGAAACAGACAACACCCACACCGTTAATAAAGAATACATTTTTGGTGACGACCTCATCAGTCAAACCCACAACAACCAAAGCCATTACTTTATGGTGGATGGTTTGGGAAGTACCCGAAGCTTAACGGACAGCACAGGCAGTATCTCGGATGAATATTTTTACGATGCGTTTGGAGTGACGCTGGCGCAAACTGGCACTACCGATAACGACTATTTATACACTGGCGAACAGTTCGACCGAGCGTTGGATAATTATTACCTAAGGGCTAGGTATTACGACCAGAATGTGGGTCGTTTTACCCAGATGGATACTTGGATGGGGCGAAGTCAGGATCCGATTACGCTTCATAAATATCTGTATGCGAATGCTGATCCTGTGATTAATACAGACCCTACGGGTAATTTCTCTCTTGTTAGTCTTAGTGCAGCAAACAATATACGTTCAACTCTATCGAACTTGCAAATAGATGCAGGAATGAATTTGCTTGATGTTGCTACTAATCCAGATGCAGGTCGGCCAGATTTATTGCTTGGATTAGGTGCTATAGGAGGTGCAGCTTCATTTAAGTTGCTTCGGCGTTTATCAGGAAAGTTTAGAAGAGCGTGTAATAGTTTTACTAGCGAAACTTTAGTTGCTACGGCAATCGGTTTGATTCCTATTGCCAGCTTAGAAATTGGAGATACGGTACTTGCTTTTGATGAAGAGACTGGTCAAGTAATCGAGCAACCCATAGTTCATTTTATTGAACGAGAAGGTGAATACCAATTAAATGTTATTGAATTAGCAAATGGAGAATCATTAAACGCAACACCGGAACACCCGCTTTATACAACGATTGATGGTAAAGAGTGGCTTTGGGTTGAAGCTAAAGATATTAATACTCAGCACATACTTAAAACAAAAGCTGGTAATACCATACAGGTTAAGTCGAATAACTTATTAGACTGGACTGGTAAGGTCTATAATTTAACCGTTGATAATGACCACACGTATTATGTTGGTGATTCTGAAGTATTGGCGCATAATTCTAACCAGTGTGATATCAGTGGAGTAAACTGGGATCATATTTTTCATGGAGAATATCGCCATGGACGATTTAAAGGATTACATCACTTAGAAGGAGGGTTAAATTCCGCAGGTATAAGAATACTAAATAGAAGAAATGGCCCCAGAGATTTTTACGAAGCACTAGTGCAGAAAAGGGTAGTAATAAACGGACAGTGGCAATATATTAACAAGTCTGGCAATGGAGGTATTTCTACTTTCTTTCCTGATAACTGGTCTAGATCTAAAGTGAGAAGCGTAATTGTTTCAGCATCGGCTTATTTAAAAGGGCGTAGCGGTTCCGTTCCTTTAGATAAAATAATAAAAGATGCACCCTCAGGCGTAAGTATTCGTATACATATGTTAGGCAACAAAATAAATTCTGCCTATCCGGAGTTTTAACATGAATAGATTTAAAGTAAGTAAGTGCTTTGACGAGATAGATACTTCTGTTATCCGTGTTTACAGTAGAGATTCTAATGCATATGAAGTGAAAGTATTTTATGTAGACAAAATGCTTGATTCTTCGTTATTTGACTTTGCATTAGCTTATATAAAGCTAATGTCTTTAGATATCGCTGTTAGTGCAGATGGCGCAGAAAGTGTTTTTAATAACTTTGTGAATAAAGAGTTAGTGTATGAAAATATTCATAACTGCTCCATAATCAAGAGTGTAGATAATCATTTTGAAGGCTTTAGTTTTCGTGACGTTATTCCGGAAAAGTTGAGCTTTTTGTTTGACCAGACAATTTGCTCTCATGGTTGCGTGGTTAGTCTGGGTGATGATTTTCTTTCATTTTATGATTCTGGATTAAGGTATATTGGTATCAGTGTTGAGCATAAAGTATAAGTTTCTCCGAAAAGCTAGTGGTGACAACAACACGGGGAAAAACATTAAGTATTAAGTAAGTCAGGACATCCATACCTTACCCGTTGGCACCCACCGGACATCGCACGCAAATTGAAGAGCTGAGTGGTCGCACCTCGATTTATTCGCACGATAGTTTGTATCGGCTGGAACGCGAAACCATTCTCGACCCCATCAACGGCAACTATGAAGCCGAATACCAGTTCGATAAAGTCGGCAACCGGGTGTACTCCATTATTAATGGTGTGCACACCACGTACACTTACGATAACAACGACCGCTTAACG
The DNA here is from genome assembly GCF_055326765.1 of Pleionea sp. WD8-19. NCBI lineage: Bacteria > Pseudomonadati > Pseudomonadota > Gammaproteobacteria > Oceanospirillales > Pleioneaceae > Pleionea > Pleionea sp. WD8-19. The sequence continues at coordinate 23,407 of NZ_JBUZOU010000029.1, forward strand.
CAAGAAGGCGGCGAGTATTACACCTACGACGATAACGGCAACACACTCACCAAAACCATCGACGGGTTTGAGAGCCGTTACACCTTTGATAAACGCAATAAGTTAATCGCAGCGGAAATCAACAACCAGGGCAATATTACGTAAGCGTCTAACCAAACACACGCTTGACTACTGAGTCAGCTCAACGTTCCAAGGCATCAAGTACTCAATATTGTCCGGTGACTTAGGCATCTCTTCGAGTAGGAACGTGATGTAAAAGAATGGCGTTAATCCGTTTGCTTTAGCAGTTTCGATAATGGAATAGAGAACTGCACTGGTCTTGGCACCACTGGCGGTGTTGGCAAAGAGCCAGTTTTTTCGGCCAATAACGAAGGGTTTAATTGCGCGTTCTGCTCGATTGTTATCGATATTGAGTTGTCCGTCATCGATGTAT
>NZ_JBUZOU010000003.1:0-373523 GCF_055326765.1 Pleionea sp. WD8-19
AGCATTTTAACGTGGGGCACTACAGTTCCATTTCGAGGACGGTGAGCCGACTCAACCAGGCGATGAACGATAATGCGCGGTTGCAGGAAGAGTATAATAGTATATATCAAGATTTGACCCCTTGGTAATCAAAAACCATAAGAAGCGATAGAATGGACCATCGGCACACACAAGTACTGACACAGTCAAAACGATTATCTCTAAAGCCGCTTCAAGCGGAAGATGCGCAAAGGTTATACGAATACCGTAATCAACCTAATGTGGCGTTATTTCAAGGTTGGACTCCAGAGAGTAGCGAAGAAGTTAGCAACTACGCAAATGAAATGCAAAGCAGAGCGTTTGCTGCACCTGGATACTGGTATCAGGTAGTTCTGCATTTGAGTTCTGGCGAAGTTATTGGCGACGTTGCTTTTTGTATCGATACGGAAACGAAGCAGCAAGCGGAATTAGGTATTGCTCTCGATGAAAAATTCCATGGTCAAGGTTATGCCACTGAAGCCATTTCCGCCTTGGTCGACTATTTATTCAGACAGTTTAGATTGCATAGAATTCACGTTTCTGTCGACCCGGAAAATCATGCATCGAGAAAGTTGTTCGAGCGAGTCGGGTTTCGAATGGAGGGCCATTTAATAAAAGCGGTAATGTTTAAAGGACAATGGAGTGATGATGTGATCTTAGCCGTGCTTCGTGAAGAGTGGGAGGCGCGGTCGAGACAAAGTTGTTAATTGTGTGTTGCAATGCGATGACAGATAGTCGCAATTGTCTATTTATTCACCGAGTCTTAGATTTTTTTCTTATCTGATGTTAAACGATTTTGGATAATTTTTTTCGTAGCGTAAGAAAACAATACAAGTTTTAAAATTCCTTGAAGCCGTTTGCACTTTCATCGTAAATATTCACTATGAAATCAAGCTGGTAACCGTTATTGATCACACCACTATCAATAACAGAGAAAGGCAATGTTTGTTCATAATAATTTACTTAAACGAGTCACTTTGGGCTTAATTTTCGGTGTAATGATTTTACCTGTTGTGAAAGCAGAATCAAAAGCGGTTCCTCCTTCTGTACCTATTCCAAAAGCAGTGACTCAAACTCAGCTCGACTGTGATATGAATGGTTTTGCTGAGAAAAGCGGAGATGAACTGGTCGCACATATTCGAAACGAAGACGATGCTTGCCTGAATCAACTGTTCACAGCAAATGATATTAGTTTCGCCGCGTTTCAAGAAGCCAATATGAATACTGTTGCAATAGCAACAGCGAGCTTGGCGCAAAGTTATTCGATAGACGAAGGTCCCAATGATATTGGCAAGCTGTACCTGTTTTTAAGAACCGGTTTTTTTATCCAGTATTACAATAGCGAACAGGTACCGGACTATTCCAGTGTTGTACAAACCAATGTCATTGCCGCACTGGATAACCTGGTCAACAATGCAGATTTTTACAGCAACAGCGATCAACACGGAAGAAACATTAGCGACGCCATCATTCTTATGGACAGTGCGGAATTACAGCATCGTTATTTACCTGTGGTAAGCCAATGGCTATTACGTATTGACGAAAATACGATGACGCATTGGTATATGCGAAATGCCATTAATTCAACATTGAATATTGTGTTTCGAGGCCATTGGAATGCTGAATTTGTAACGCTGGTGAAGCAAGATGCATTATTAGTAGAACAACTGGCGCGTGTTTCTCAGCTGGACTGGATGCTCGAACACGACAGCGATTTTATTCAGGAAAATGCGGCACGAGAACTCAGTCGGTTATTACAGTACCCCGATGCTGAAGTTTATAACGAGGTATCGACGGCGGTGCATGCAATTTTAAATCGCTATGAACTGGGTGGGTTGGGTAACAATGTTTGGATCGTCGTCGCTGAAAATGTGAACTACTACGCCGATTGTAACGATTACGGCACGTGCAATTTTGAAGAGCAACTGGAACAAACCATTTTGCCTCTTTCACATTTTTGTAGTGACAGTATTCGCATTCGCGCACAGGAAATGAATGATGAGCAATTTGTTAACTCCTGCCAGTTAATGCAGGATCAAGAAACGTTTTTCCATGAAAAACTGAATACAGGTATGCAGCCAGTCGCAGACGATTTAAATACGTCATTAGAAGTTGTGGTGTTCGACGCCAGCGATCAATACGAAGATTATGCAGGTTTATTTTTCGGCATTAATACCAACAACGGCGGTATGTATCTGGAAGGTGATCCCTCTCACGTTGACAATCAAGCTCGTTTTATTGCTTTTGAAGCGGAATGGTTACGTCCGGATTTTCTGGTTTGGAACCTGAATCACGAATACGTGCATTATTTAGACGGTCGATACAACCTCTACGGAAGTTTTTCTGCTGCCAATACAGCAACGCATAAAACCGTATGGTGGATCGAAGGATTAGCTGAATATATTTCGAAAAAAGAAGATAACGCTGAAGCGATAGAATTGGGTCGCAACCAAGAGTTCAGTTTAAGTGAAATTATGAGCAATACTTATAACAGCGATGTCGATCGTATTTATCGCTGGGGTTATCTGGCGGTGCGTTTCATGTTTGAACAGCATCACGATGATGTGGAAACCTTATTGGGATATCTTCGAGCCGGTGATTACGATGCTTACCTGAACTTCATTAACAGTTTAGGCACAACTTATGACGACGAATGGAATGACTGGCTGCTGACGATTACAACCGATGGTGGTGACGATGACGACGGCGATGACGGTAACGGTGATGACGGTGGCGGCGATGACGGTGGCGGCGATGACGGTGGCGATGATGACGGTGGCGATGATGACGGTGGCGATGATGGCAGCGGGAACGATGGAAACGGGAACGATGGCGACCAAAATACCGACGATACTACCAGCTCTCGTTCGGGCGGGGTGTTGCAGGGAGCGACTGCCTGGTGCTTGCTGCTGATGTTAATGACTTTGCGTCGTAAAGTTTATTGACCCTGCATAAGTTAATCATTTTCTAGCTAGTTTTAAAAGTGAAACGGTTAGCTGAAGTCCTTCTTTTTTCAGACTCATAACTTCCTGCTAACCGTTTCGGTTTACAAAGTAGTTTTAGATGTTAAGTGACTACTCATTGCCAGTCTTTTTTCGAGTTGGAAGCGATACGTTTTTCCAGGTTTGACCGTTGTCTTCTGACATCACCAGTCGATTGTCACGAGTACATCCCGTTGCATGGCACTCACCATTCGATAAGTAAGCCCAAACGACTTGCGACGATCCATACTCAAATTTTTGTAAGCCTTTAGCCATTTGCTGTAACTGATTTCGATGGTTCAATTGTTTGAAGGCTAAGTTTTCATGCAGTGGTACAGCATCGTTGTCATTACGCCGATTATTTTCGTTAATAGGACGCCAGTTTTCCCCTGCGTTTTCGGTTAAATAACTCTGCGTTTTTGGGTTAATGCCTTCGTGAATAACCACTTCAATAAATCCACGCTGTTCATCGACAAAGTGAGGCAAATGAACCGAGTAAGTTGCTTGATCATTTTTTATCAACTCGATGGCTTGCCAGCTTTTTCCACCATTAGTGGTTTTAAATAGTTGCTGTTGGTTTGCTCCACCCGCCAGCCAACCCAGTTGCTCATTAACGAAGTAGCTTGCATCGCCAATCGGTTTTGAAAGTTCTTTCCAATTTTTGCCGCCATTGGTGGTTTTAAAAAGCAATCCTTGGCTAAAGTTGCTGCTGGTTTGGAGTTGTACATCGATCCATCCCATATTGTGGTTTATAAACTGCAGGGAAATTTTTCCTATTCGTGGATAGGCTTCATTGATGGAATGAATATTGAGCACTTTAGAAGACCAATTTTCTCCGCCGTCTGTTGTATGATACAGAGTCCAACGGTTCTGGTTTTCAGCAAGAATCCACCCTTGTTCTGGCGAAATAAAACTGACGCTTTTTAAATGAGATACAGCCAGTTGTTCCGGTGTGATATCAGTCCAAAAGGTGCCACGGTCTGACGTTTTGAATAACCCATTTTCGAGAAGAACCCAAGCGTTTTCGTCGTCGAATAAATCAAACTCGGTAACCGATGGGCTTTTGTTGGATACAGCAGCATTGCTCGCGACGATGCCATCAGCAACATTTGAGTCGATGTTAATGACAACGCCGCCCCAAGACTCATTATGCCCACCCGTGTACTGGCGAATTCGTTTGGCATTCCAAACGTTGTCACTTAAACAGGGCATGTTGTAAGCCGAGGCATTGACATTGTATTGATTGTAAATCCAACTGGCTCCCCATATGGCATCGGGAACGGTAGCTGCGTTGGCGTAATCATCAACATTACAAGGCGAAGCATAAACAGCACCTTGATAACTGCGTTGACGCAAGCCATCGGTCCAGCCACTGATAAAGGATTGAGTTGCAGCAATGCAAGAAGCCGATTCGTTGTAGTACTCCATATCGTAATAAATGATGGAGTTATTTAATCCTAAGGCGTCGGCACTGTTGGCTGCGTTTGTTGCTTCCGCTAATCCTTGGTTGTAGGCGGTGTTGGTGTTGTAACTGATGCGCGAACGATAACTGGTGCAGGGAGCTTGAGGTCCCACCCAAATCGGCATATAGCGCCAGCCCTGATTAGCGGTACTTTCGATCCAAGACGCCGTTAATTGAGGTTGGCTGCATGCGCGTAAACTGCCGCCAATGTAAATACCCACGTAATGATATGGGCTGCTTTGCTTCCAGGTTTGCATGGTAGACAAGTTGGGTGCTGTACACGCATCAAAGCCGTGACCCGTGACATGTTGAGTACCCCCGTTTCCTCCTCCAGAGCTAACGGGGTTTAAACGCCACAGTTGATTGGTGGCTACGGCACCTGCGCAGCTCCATTGTTGTACATCAACTCCGTTTCCAGTTGCGCCAGTGCCTCCTTCTACATCCAGGCAACTTTGACTGTGCAAGGCTCGGAGTTGGAGTTGATCATTGGTTGGTACCAGTTGCCACAATTGATTGGTATCGTTTACACCACCGCACGACCATTGATGGGCTGTTGCACCGTTGGCTGTTCCGCCAACGCCTCCTGCAATAGTAAGACACTTGTTACTGTGCACGGCTTGAAATTGAAGTGCATCACCAACATCGACTGAACGCCAAAGTTGATTGGTATCGGAAGCGCCACCACATTGCCACTGGATAATATTGGCACCGTTGCTGGTAGAGCCCGATCCGCCCGATACGTCTAAGCACTTATTGCTGTGTTTCGCAATCCATTGAAACTGCGTGTCGATAGGAACCAGTCGCCACATTTGGTTGGTGCTGCTGGCACCACCGCAAGACCATTGTTGCACATCGGCGCCATTACCGGTTGCTCCAGCACCGCCTTCTACGTCTAAACATTTATTGCTGTGTGACGCTCGCAAATGCAGTTGATCGCCGATGGTTGCAACCGTCCAAATTTGGTTGGTTTGTGAAGCGCCAATACATTGCCACTGATGCACTGTTGCTCCATCGTTTTGAGATACGCCCGAAACATCAAGACACTTGCCACTGTGTTTTGCAATCACTTGATAACCGTTGCCCATGGGCACGAGTCGCCACAACTGATTGCTTGCAGCGGCGTTACCGCATTGCCATTGATGAATATTGGCACCGTTGGCTGTAGAGCTTGTTCCTCCTGAAACATCGAGGCACTTGTCGCTGTGTTGCACTTTAATTTGAAAATAAGTGGAAGTAAGTGAGTTGATGGATGGTGCGTTGGATTGTGTTTCGTTTATTTCGCTGTTGGCTTCAGTGCTTTGTAGTTGTGTGAGTAACACGCCAGCCAAAAAAACACTTTTTGGGATGGCCCAAAACTTGTTGTTCAAAGTCATAGTAGAACTCCTCAAAGAGTAATGAGATGAGAGCGATTCGATAAAAAAACTACGCTTGAACATGCTAGGAATGTGATGCTTTATCTGCATCGGACTTAGGACTGAATTTGGGTATATAAAACTCAAATTTTCGGCATTTGCGATTTATGATAAGCGGTAAAAAAAGGTTGATTGTGATTCTAGAAATGCGAATTTCTGAGTGAAAGGTGAAAGTAACATTAATGAGTTAAGGAAGTCACTCAGTAAAAAATCTATCTCGGTTACCCCCTATCGACATTACGATAGGGGGATGTTTTAGTTAATTGTTTTAAGACTGCCAAAGGGTTTGGCCGTTACGTATGATCCTTATTTTTCCATCATTTGAAATTTGCAAACTGGCACCTGGATTATTGTAAGTGTGGGTGTGCCAAATGGCAGAACCCGAACGATAAATGACTAAATTTCCATCCGATTGCATGAAGCAACGGGCACCCGGATTGGAGTATGTGTGCGAGTGCCACATGGGTGTTCCATCGTTTCGGTAAAGCACCAGGTTGCCATCGGTTTGCATCACCAGTCGATATTGTGAGTTGTTGGAATAGTAAGAAGTGCCTACCGTGAGCTCTCCCGTTGATGTGATGGTTTTCCAATGGTTGGTGCTGCCACTGATGTTTTTGATGGTCCAGCGCTCCCATTCGAGCAGTGCGGTTCGGTTTGCGCGAACGGGAGCGGCGCCGTTTTCAGAAGACATATACAAATTAGTCGCTACGGGTTTGATGCCGTAAACATCACCACCAATGGGCACAATGGTAAACTTGCAGTCGCCACAATATCGGTTAGAGTTATTAAATTTTAAGTAATGGCCACTGCTTTGATCCACGTCTAAATATTGATCATTGGTAGCTTGAATGCTGTAACTGCCATCGCTGTTCGGATACACGTAAAACATTTCCCAAGGACCGCGAACATTTCGGTTAGCATTAATATAATGGGTTCCATTTTCTGAGCTTAAATATTGCCCATGAAACGCTTGAATGAAGACGGGGTTGGCACGACCAGTTTGAAAGTTTACGCCACCCGGTGGTGTACCGCCACAGTTTGGATCGCTTGGAAAGTTGGCTGGGCTGCCTAAAAATCCGTTCATGCCTCCCACATGCGTGCCATTACCTGGTAACCAAGGATTTGCCGCTGTATCGCAAAAACATTGGTCGTCTACATGTCCGGCTTCGTCTTTGGTAAATTGCCAAAATGAAACTTGGTCAACCTTTAGTGTGTTTTCAAAATAGTTGAGCCATTCCGATACGTTGGCATCGGTACGTTGATTCATATCGGTAATACCAAACTCACCAATAATGGCCGGCTTACATCGCTCGTGTGCCAAGTTGACCCACTGTTGCATTGAGCCGAACTCAAGTCCATTAACGGAGCCTTCGCTGCCTAACGCGCCGGCAGCATAAAAGTGAACCGAAATATCATCCGAAGCGTTGATGACACGAATCGCAGCTTCTCGAGTATCGCTTGACCAACGGTGCTCGAGTGAACCGGGTACCGGTTGGAAGCTAATATGAGTCGCGCCTGCATTACGCATTTGCTGGACTTTCGATTCATAGTGACTGGCAAAACCAAGAGGGTTCTCGTGTCCTCCGATTTCATTGCCGAGCGACCAATAGATGTAATTTTTGTTCGCGTTAGGGGGGATGACGTTGTTGATCATGTTATTGATTTGGCCATCATTGGCTTGCAATCTTGCCAAACTGTTGTCGCCGGAAGAGTCAAACAGATCAACAGTGAGTGTCATGTTACGTGCTCGAGCAAGCTCCGCCAACCAACTCACGCGGTTAGCCATTTTACTGTATTCGTTGTCGTTATAACCCCAAAACGCCCATATACGAACGTTGGAAACGCCTAGGTTTTTTAATCGGTCCAAATCGGGGCGAGCATTGTTTTCTAACGTGAACCGGTCCGATGGCATACTCCCATCCGGATTAACTCCTAGGTCTGTGTAGTTACCAGCAACAAAAGAGTGTGTGGTGTTATTGGTTGGATTGATAAAAGCTTTGCCTTTCGCCTGACTGAAGGCAGGAGCCAGTATTGTGAAAATCAATACCAGCGCCAAGTGAAAATGCCGTCTCATTACATTCTCTCCTGATAAACGTGCGATGAATAAGTTAAAAATGTGACCAAATTCATTGGTCGAGTTCGACTTCGAACGATTGAAGTGTAAAAATATTTGTGGCGTAAAAAATCGGTCTTAAGGCTGAAATCCAAGCAAACTTATCGTAGAGTAGACCTCGAAATGCGATTTGTTTTATAGCAATTAGAGTGTTTTTTGAACAAAAGTATTCTTACAGCGTCGCAGAGCCTAATAAGTCGATCGATAAGTTAAGTTTACGTGGAGTGCCTATGAAGGATACGGATAAACATATTTTGAAACACAGAATTTTGGTAGGAAACTTTACCTAACGCGTAGATTCTTTAATGATGGGATTGTATTTCAAGTTGATCAGTTTTTAATCGTAAATGAGTAAACTTAAATGAAAAGGAATCGTAGAGCTTATAAAGTTTGCTTCTTCGTCGTGACTTATTGCTTAAGTTGTTTTGCCTTAGCCAAACAAGGTGAACACTTCAATAAGCGAAACACTGAAATTACGTTATCGTTTTGGGGTGATCCGTGGGAAGTAGAGGTGACTCAAAACTTAATTCGGGTATTTGAACTTGAAAACCCCAGCATTAAAGTGAAAACCCGGCACGTTTCATACGATAAGTATTTTGAATCGATTGACGACTGGCTCAACTCACCATCTGTCCCGGATGTTTTGTTCTTATCACATATAGAAAAGTGGGCAAGTTCCGGCCAATTGAAACCATTAGATGAATTTATCGCTAAAGAGCATTACGACACGAGCGACTTCCATCCGGCGCTGCTGCGACTTTTTCAGTTTGACGACCGAACTTATGGTTTTCCAAGAGACAATGATACAAAAGTTATTTTTTTTAACAGAAAACATTTCAAAGACGCCGATTTGCCAATACCTGAGTGTGGCTGGCAATGGGAAGACTTTAAATACGCCGTTAATAAGCTTACTAATTCCTCTAAGCAGCAATATGGCATTGTTCACAATAGCGAATGGTTGCCCCTGCTATTCTTGCAAAACACGCATCATATTTATCAACCTTCCATAACACAATTAACACGTACGGAAGAAGGTGTTGAAGCCATTATCCAATTTGTAAAAGTCATTCGTGAATACAGCCCAATAAAGAAAGTCCATGTCAGTTCTCGCGAAGCTGCGCAATGGTTTATTGAGCAGCGCGTATCGATGATGTTTGGTAATCATGCGCTCGTTCCAACGCTCATGAAAAACAAACAATTAGACTGGGACGTCACTTGCTTGCCACATATGAAAAGGAAAGCCAATAAAATTGGTGGCGCCGGGTACGTGATGAGCCAGCGCACACAAAATCCAGAAACGGCTTGGCGTCTGATTAAGTGGCTTTCCAGTCATAAAGGACAGGCTTTGTTCACTGAGTCCGGCGCTATATTTCCGGCTCGAAAGTCTGTGGCTCATTCAAAACTCTATCAAAAGCTTATCGATAAAAGTCATGCACATGTTTTTATTGCTGAAACAGACTCGGGATTTCCAAACCAGTATCATCCAAATATGGCTCATATTTTAGAACTAAATTACCATTATATTGAGCTTTACCTTCAAGGGAAAATCGATGTTGACCATGCTATTGCACAAGCCAATGCAACAACTGAAAAGCTCTTTTTTAAGCAACTTTGAACGGTATTTTGCGACTGGCAGTATAAAAAAACGTATCTTAAATGGTTACCGATTTGCACTGATTTTATGTTTGTTTGTATTGTTCAGTAGCTTGACGATTATTCAGTTTACGCATCGAGACTTCATTCAAAACAGTGACACCGATAGAGAGCTACGTTGGTTATTGACGCAGCTTCATTTAACTTACAATGAAGTGAATGAATCTGTTCGAAATTATCTTTTATCTTCCGACGAACAGTATTATTTGGAGTACGAAAAATCAGTTCAACGATTTGATGACGCATTACGTAATGTTACGCGTTTTTCTCAAAACCAGTCGCTCAATCAAGAGTTGCAAACGTTTAAGCGGCTTTACGATGTTCTGGTTGATGAAACAAAACAAAATATCGATCTGATAAAGTTGGGGTATCCACAATCGGCTCAGTTTTTGTGGGAAAAGGGGACATTAAACTTACGTCAAAAAATAAACGAACACATTAATTTGTCCTACGCAATACTCGATGGAGCAATACAGAAATCCATACAAGAAGAGCAAAAAAAAGAACTATGGATTTTAATGGTGACTTCCTTGTTATCATGTATGGTTGCTGCCTTTGGTATTTTTATAGGAAAGCGAATTTCAAAAAGTTTAACCAAACCTATTGAACAAATTGAGAGTTCGGCGATAGAAATTTCGAGAGGGAACTTGAATGTAAAGCTTCCTTTTTCCGAAAGTGGAGAGTTATCTCAGTTGGCTCAATCAATGCATCATATGGCTGCAGGTGTGAAGTCATTGATTACGCAAAATGAAAAGAAGGCGATTCAAAGTGAACGCACTCGCTTAGCGCGAGATCTACACGACGAGCTCTCTCAAACGTTATTTTCGGCCAAGTTAATGGTTTCTAATATTGTCAACGTTGATGCCGAGGCAGCCTTCAATCAAAATCAAGTAGAAAAATTACAAAACCAATTACAAGTGGCACATGAAGAATTACGAAATTTGTTACATTATTTACTGGAATGTAACTCCGAAGAGTGGAATGCTACCACTGCAGTTTCTCAGTTGATTGAACGAATTCGGTCGAACTCAAATTTACACGTTGAAGCGCAGATCGATAGCCTCATGGGAATAAGTGAACGACAACACATATTGCTTTATCGAATCGCTCAAGAAGCAATCAATAATGTGATCAAGCATTCGCAAGCATCTCAGTTAAATTTAATGTTAACGCAACAAACGCATCGCGTATCATTGAGTATTAAGGATAATGGTTGTGGGATAAAGAAAGTGGACAGTTCGGGGTTAGGAATCAATATAATGCGGCAGAGAGCAGAGGAAGAAGGTGCAACATTAAACATTGAAAGTAACGATGGTGGAACTAAGGTGTTATTGCAACTGGAGGTCGTATGTCATTAACTCAGCGCTCAGAGAGTGAATCGTATCAGCTTATGATTGTGGATGATCACTCAGTCGTTAGAGAAAGTTTGTGCGCGTTTCTTAACGCTCAGCAAAGCCTAAAAGTAGTAGCAGAAGCCAGCGGTGGTGAAGAGGCTGTCGTCGTTGCTCAAACCCTAAAGCCAGATTTGATTGTTATGGACTTATCAATGAAAAATGGTGATGGAATTTATGCGATACAAAAAATAAAAGAGCTCGGAATTACGAGTAAAATTATAGTGCTTTCAAGTTATACTAGTGCTGTATTAATGAATGATGTTAAAGCTTCGGGTGTCAATGCCTATGTAACCAAAGAGTCCAGTTCTCAGGAACTGTTAGACGTCATTTATTGTGTATTAAAGTCAGAATTGAAAATATTTAAAAACGAAAAAGACGTTGATAATTCGCCTCCTCAAATCACTATGGAAGCGTTAACCAAAAGAGAGAAGCAAATTATGAAGCTGGTTACAAAAGGGATGAGTAATCAGCAAATTTCCGATGAGCTCTGTATCGGCCTAAAAACGGTTAAAACGCATTTGAGCAATATATTTGCGAAACTGGAACTTAGAGATCGGACACAATTAGCGATTTACGCTATGAATCATTTGTTGCCTTAAAGTGAGCTTCATTTTTACAGTAGCTCGATAGTGCTACAAAAAAACAATGCTCACTAAACGTGTTTTAAAAAAGTTACCTATACCCCAATGCTCAACCCATTTGTATAAACGTTAAAATAACTTGCTTAACGTTAAAGTAATATGAGATTGCCGAGTACTTTCATCTTCTTGCAGTAAAATTGAGTCGTAGATGTAATGTCGATAGTCGACTCTCAAATTATAGTCACGAGATAATCCCAGTTGGTAACCCAAGCCAGCGGTGTAAGTAAAGCTTTCTTCACCACCAAATTGAGTGTCTCCAATACCAGCAACTAAATAAAGGGACGAGAGTTGCGCTTCTGAACCAGAAAAAAATTGTTCACCGAGTAAAAACTGGTAGCCTAAAAGAAAATCGTAATGACGAAAATCTCGATTATTACCGGTAAAAAATGGGCCATTATTTCTTTCATAACTCGATAAGGCGACATTCGCTTGGAAGTAGTTGATTTGTAAAAAGGTATCTTCCGAAGCCAAAAAGTTAAAATGAATACCGCTGGAAAACTCACTGCCGAAATCTTGAATATTCAAAAGTCCGAAGCTGACACCTATTTCAAAGCGTTCATTATCGAGTGATTGCATGGCTGCTTCATCGGCTGCGAGAGTTACTCCCGAGCCAGAAACAATGAGCCCTGCGGTTAGAAAAATGCGTTGAATCCAATGTGCCATCGATCAAGTCTCTCATCGTCTGCTACGGTTGATACTTTATAGTTTCGGTATCCCGCTTGAATAACAAAGTTTCGGCCAAGGTAGTAACTCGCGCCCGCACCAAAGTGTGTGTAACTGGAGTCTTCAATAGGTAGAGGAACTAATTCCGGTTGCACGGTGACGGACATTTGTCCGCTGCCCAAAGTGAATGCGGGTGAAACTACCCATTCAGAGTAAGGTTCAAATTGTAGGTTGACACCATAATAACGACCACGTACTTCGGCGTCGTAAAATTTACTGTGCTCTACTTCAACCGCAAGCCAAGGATAAAATCGATATCCGGAGGTTACGCTAAAGGTTTGAGCTCCTTTGAGTTGCCCATCAGAAAACTCGCCGCTATTAAAGCCGATATGCCAGCTGTCTTTCAGGTAATCCCCATAACTGACATTGGGCATATCGACGGGTTCACCAGTCGGCAATAAGGTGCGGGCAATTTGATTTGCTTTGACCCATCCGGTTTTACCATTTTGAGCCCGAATTTCATACCAGTCCGGACGACGGGTCAATAAGGTAATGCTTTCGCCTTGTTCGACTGTAAAAATTACTGGGTAGCCGCGGCCGGGACCAGTATGCATTTCAAGAAATGGATCGATCACTTCCAGTTTTACACGGGAAGTACTGCTTTCAGCCGAAAGAGTGGCAGTGTTCAGGGTAAAAGCAATGGCTAACCAGACAAATAATTTTTTCATAATGAATGTCCTTGTATACCCATTCGGCTAAAACAATATGTTTAAACCTAACGACCACTCAATATTATGAGTGCGTTTACTGTCAGACAGAAACTCGCGTTTAAAGGTGTGATCTTTAATGGTAAAGTCCCAGGTTAACCAATCGGTTACAACGCTTTTGTATTGAGTGCCCAGAACCAGCCCCGTATCATTATTGGCTGCGAATTCAATATCACTTACACCCAATAAAAGGTAGATATTGGAATTGAATTTACTTTTTTCACCGGCGAAGGACCGTCCCTGTGATAACCGGTAACTGCCTAACACTGCGGTATATTCAAAGTCGCGATCGTCGGGTCGAAGAAAATTACCGCCGGAAATATCTTCCCCGGTTGCTCGTGAAATATGGGCATTTGCGAGTTGAGCCGAAACAACCCAGTACGAATTAATGTGGTAACTTAAGTTAAATCCGGTTAGTGTGTCGCTTCCAAAATCTTCCACGGACAATATCCCGTAAAAAAGTCCTGCTTCAAATCGTTCGCTGTCAATTGCCGCTGTGTTGGCTGCGATGACTTTTTTATTGGGCTCAATTATTTTGACACTTTCAGATTGATTGGATTGCGCTTGTAATAGGCAGGGTAATATCAATGTTGCGATCGATAAACCCTTAATCCGAATATGTTTTATCCACTTGAAGTCTTTTTCCACCATAACCTCTCACCAATGAAATCAGGGTAACCTGATGAAGTACCAGAAGCGTTTTAAATGAAAGTTTCAGTAGCCTCTACTGAGTTTTAGCTATGCCTTTTTTCTTTAAAGGCTGCTTGCTAAGCCGCTTTGTTTAAAACAAAAAGCACATACTGTGCGGCTGAGTTTCAAACACCTCGGGTATTGGTTTGGCATTGTATCGAATGAATTTCAAGAGTCGAGTTGGTGAAAGAAGATCTTGTGACTGCTGTCAAACTTTAACAAGGAAAAGCCGGGGAATTGTGACAGAGTTTGATGTTTGAATAGTTCAATGTTCAGCCAATAAGATGAATTTTGTATAGTGCTTTTCCATCGTTCGGAACACCGTCGTTGTTTTCCTCGATGACTCTATAAAACATCTCAATGCCAGTTATGGTGATCTGGGTTGGTTAAGAAGTACATACTGGATTTAAATATCATGAACAAGCTTATTGTCAAATTACTGCTGCTTTGTTTGCTGATTCCTGCAAGCTTGTCGGCCATCGATGAAAAACCGCAAGCAGGTTCCGAAATTAAAGATGACGTAGGAAAAGAACGCAGCCCAAGTGATACTGAAAAGGAAGCACTGGCGACGTTAAAGCAGGTATCAACCGGCTTGCAAGCGTTGAAAAAAGATGTGGTCTCACTCAACAATGATCTTCGGATGATGGAAGAAAAATTGCTTTTTCCATCCAGCACAAAATTTACAGTGTTTGTTTCCTTAACGACCGGACAATTCTTTAAATTAGAAAGCGTTAAACTAAAAATCGACGGACAGCTGGTCACTTCTCACGTTTATTCTGATGTGCAGCGCCAGTCGATGGCAAGAGGCGGAATCCAAAAGCTTTATGTTACCAATTTGAGTCAGGGCAAACACAATGTAACGGTGTTTTTTACTGGTACTGGCCTGAATGGGCGGGCGCATAAATTGGCGAAAACGCTCGATTTCGACAAGGGAAGTGCCGGTGAATACCTGGAAATTGCAATTGGTGATGATGGTGAAACTCAAGAGCCCGTATTTCAGTTGAAGCGGTGGTAAGCCATGTATTCCGTTGCGAAAAAGCTTTACGGCTGTTTGGTAAAAATGAAAGCCCTTCTGTTGATTTTTGGTTTGTCGGTGAGCGCCTCTCATTCGACGACGCTGGACGATAATCCACATAGCAAAGCAGACTTGGAGTGGGGTGCTGTACTTTATCAATATTTTCAGAAAGATTATTTTTCAGCATTGATCGAATATCAGTATGCAAACGCCATTAATAATCCAGTAGCACAAAGTGGAGCCGGTCAGCTATTACAAGGTGGTATGTTTTTATCATACGGACTCGCAGATGAGTCGCGCGCCATTTTTGATCGCGTACTTGCTGAACAAGCCGAAGCTTCGGTACAAAATAGAGCATGGTATTACCTGGCTAATTTGTATTACCACAAGTCTGAACCCGACAAAGCATACGATGCGTTACAAAAAATATCAGGCGCCATTCCCGATGATCTGCATCCGGATTATCATTACCTGGCAACATTAATAAATAATTCCGCTGAACATCTACCGATGTCAGAAAGCGTTCTTTCCAGCTTGCCAGAAAACCATTCTCACTATCCGTATATCGCCTTTAATTTAGCCATTCAGTATTTACGGACGGGTGATTTGGCTATGACATTGCAGCATCTGCATAAAGTCGTCAGTTTCGAAATGGTTAACGAAGAGTTGGCGACCTTGTCGGATCGCGCCAAGCACGGTTTAGCGCAGCTTTACTTACAACAAGGAAATCCTGTAAAGGCTTGGCAGTTTCTTACTGCGATTCGTACTACCGGTCTATATTCGAATCGCGCATTATTAACCTATGCGTGGACCGCAATAAAATTAAAACAGTATAACGATGCAGTTGCTGCTCTTGAGCTATTAAATCAACGCGCCATTGCGATACCCGAAGTACAGGAAGCGAAAGTGTTACTTGCTCATTTGTATGAGCAGGAGGGCTCTCCAAGAAAAGCGTTAAAAGCAAACTTACTGGCGATTGAAGAGTTTTCTCAAGGTTTGAACCAGGTCGCGCAGGCAAGAAAAATCATCGCCAAACAAGACGTACCAAGAGAGTTTATTCGCAACCTGGATGTGATTGTAGACGAAAGCGACTGGTTTGCGGTAGAGCCTTCGGTTGACTATCAAAAACTCACGCCGTTTTTAATCGATCTTATGTCGAGCAAAGTTTTAAATGAGACTTTAAAAGAGCTTTCCGACCTTTATGCGATTCAAAAAAACTTGAGGCATTGGCAGCGTCAATCGGTCGAGCATCAGTTGATATTGCAGGAAGTCGAGCAGAAATCGTTAGCACATCAAGACAAGGCATTAATTAGCCGCGGTGAGGAGCTTTCTAAAATTTTAGAGGAAAAAAAGTCGGAACTTAAACTACACGCGCTGACATTAACGACTGAACAGCAAAAACGATTTCAAGCGGTGATTGAAAACCTGGAGAAAGAGCTTCAACGATTGAGCAGTAAAGTGGCACGAATGTCACAGGTCGAAAAACCATACCAGCAACCAAAAGTGTATTTACAAGAGGTTTCCAAACGTAAACAACAAATCGAGGAGAAGTTGCAAGTAACACAGCAATATATTGCCAAACTGGAGCCTGTTGTACGTAGCCTGGTTAACGCCGAGCTCGATAAACATGAAGAGCGCATGCGTTATTACTGGGCACAATCTCGATTGGCAAAGGCTCGCCTTTACGACACGACGCTAATGACTCTCGATAAAGCGAAAAGTGAACGTCAGTCGCAGGTTGAGAAGCATTCAATGAAGGAGCAACAACCATGACACAACGTGTCGTCAGTTTATTTGTTATTGTCTTGTTAGCGGGATGCGCGTCCGATCGCCAAACGTTGGGCGATTTAAATTATCAACCCAGTAAGGAAAAAGAAATTGCGTTTGATAAACTCTCTCACGAGCAAGTAAGAAAAGAATATCAGGAGTTATTAAGCCTTTTTAAGGATGAAGATTTAAAGGAGCAAATAGAGCGGCGAATTGCCGATGTTTATATGATTGAAAGTGGTAACGCACAGTTAGCAGCAACGCCTGCAAAAAGTTACTACGCAGAAGCCATTAAAAGCTATCAAAATATACTGCAAAAATACCCTAACTCTCCGGATAACGCCGATGTACTCTATCAATTAGCACGTGCTTACGATATGGAAGGCAATCAAGAGCAAGCGATGAACATGTTAACTCAGTTAACGCAATATCATCCGGGGTATAAAAATGGCGCAGAAGCGCATTTTCGTAAAGGCGATATTCATTTCTCGCGCAAAGAATACCGTGATGCCGAAGCCGAATACCGAATTGTTGCCAGTTATCAGGAACCTAAGTTATTACTGTATGCGCACTATATGCTGGGGTGGGCTCATTATAAACAGCTGGATTATGCACCTGCACTTGACTCGTACGCTTGGGTACTGAATCAACTCATTGCCAAGTCTAACTCCAGTAAAAAATTATCCAATACCGAAAAGCCGCTTATTCAAGATACATTAAGAGCGATGAGTTTGAGCTTATCGAAGTTTGGGGGAGCGGAATCGATACTGCAAATAAAAGCTTTAAAAGAACAACCTCACATCTGGATGGTGTACAACGATTTAGGCGATTACTATCTGAGTAAAGAGAGATACGAAGACTCAGCTAAAGCTTATCGATTGTATGTGGACCGTTTTAACGATACAGCTAAAGCACCAGAGTTACACAGTAAGTTGATCGCGACTTATATAAAGGGTGGCTTTCCTTTGCTGGCCTTAAAAGAAAAAGAAAGCTTTGTTGAGTACTACGGGTTAGGTTCTCTTTACGTGAAAAATGTAGGACAGCTGAGTACCGACATGTTGCAACAATTAAAAACGTATATTGAGGAGTTAGCTCAGCATTACCATAGTGAAGGTCAGCAAGCACAAAAAGCGTTAGCTAAACTGCAAAGTGACAAAATGACATTAGATGCTGCAGGTACAAAAAAGCAATCAGAACTTCGCCAATTGAGCTCAAGCTCATTTAACCGAGCGGCACATTTTTATAGTGAATTTTTAAGAACATTTGTTAATGACGAACGTACGGGTGAAATTACCTTTTTACGAGCGGAAGTGTTGTTCCAGGCTGATCGTTTTGTCGAAGCCGTTCGCGATTATGAAGCGGTTGCGTATCAAATTAAAGATTCATCGAGTTCAAAATACAGCGCGAACGCAGGTTACGCGGCCATTATTTCTTATCAAAAGCAGCTTCATAAGTTGAAAGCTGAATCCGAAGAAGCGAAACAATGGCAAGCACAGGCTGTTGAAAGTATGTTGCGTTTTGCCACTCATTTTCACAATGACAAGCGTTCTCCAACCGTTTTAACGAATGCCGCCGAATACTTGTTTACTCTAAACCAATTTGAGAGAGCTTTACATGTTGCTGGCAACTTGATTGCTTCGACACCCAAACTCGATAATGATTTAAAGAAAACCGCATTTGGTATTTTGGCCCACTCCAATTTTAAGCTGAACCGATACGCTGAAGCCGAAAAAAACTATCTCGAACAGCGTAAGCTAACCCAGGCCGGAAATAAGGAATACCGAGAGATAACGGAGCGATTGGCCGCGGCCATGTATAAAAATGCAGAGCAGATGTTGGCTCAGCAAAATACACCACAAGCTATCGAGCAGTTACTCAACATTACGAAACAAGCACCGGAGTCTTCCATTCGAGTCATTGCGCAATATGATGCCGCGCGTTTATTACTGGATGCGCAGCGATGGCCGGAAGCGATTGAACAGTTCAAACAATTAATTCAACTGTTTCCGGAACACAATCACGCGCAAGATTTTTCTCGTAAACTGGCGCTGGCTTATGAAAATAATAAAGATTGGCGTCAGGCAGCGGAACATTACTTGTTTTTGAGTGAACAAGATCCGGATCCAGAGGTGCGTCGAAATGCCTTATTCCTTGCAGCGACAATGTATCGTAAAAGTAAGAACTACGACACAGCAATAAAGCTCTTCCGATCGTATGCTCGAGCTTATGAACAACCCTTTGCCGTACGAATGGAAGCGCGCTTCAACCTTGCTGAGTTGTATGAGTTGACTGATGAATACGCTAAGCAATTATTTTGGTTAAGACGAATTATAGAAGGCGATGCGAAAGGCGCTGAACACCGTAACGACCGAAGTCGATGGTTAGGCGCCTGGGCAAACGTAAAGTATGGAGACTACTTTGTTACTGAGTTTAATCGAAAACGCTTGACCTTGCCTTTGGCGAAAAGTTTACCGAGAAAAAATAAGGTAATGAAAGACGCTATTGATCGCTATCAGAAGGCTGCAGAGTACGGCATTTTGGAATTTGTAACCATGACCAGTGTAAAAACAGCAGAGCTCTATCAGCAACTGGTAACGGAATTAAGAGCAGCGCCAGTTCCGAATGGATTTTCGAACGAAGAACAGGTTGCGTATCGAGAAATTATAGAAGAGCAAGCTACGCCGTTATTGCAAATGGTGCGCGAGTTACACGAAGGAAATGTCATGCGTGCCTGGCAAGGCGAATACGACATGTGGATAGAAAAAAGTTTTCAGGCAATGCGAAATTTTTACCCTGAAAGATTTGCCAAGAATGAAGCGGAGGTGAGTTATGGTGATCAGATTTGGTAGCCGATTAAAGCTCACGGCAATTTGCGGTCTGGTGGCATTATTAACGGCTTGCGCCAGCACGCCAAAAAAAGAGCAGGTTGCACTGGTCAATGAAGGTGAGCAAAAAGTCTCAGCATTGAATACGGAGTCATTTTTGCCATATCTTGAAGTTGATCAGAACACCGGTATTCGTTTGCCTTATCAAGCGCGTTTAAACCCTTATTTAGCGGAACAAGGACAAATTGATAAACAATGGGTGACTGCTTTTATTGAAGCGCGTCGTGCTCTAAAAGCAAACGATTTGAAACATGCCAGAAACCAGCTGGAACAACTCGTTAAGCATCAGCCGCAGTTATCCGGGCCCTGGGTACTATTTGGTCAGCTTGCTGAAATTGAAAAAGATAATACGAAGGCCATTGAGCATTACAGCAAAGCCATTGCGGTTAATGAGAAAAATGTGAATGCATATATTCACTTGGCAAAAGTACAGCGTGTGCAGGGCTTGTTTGTTCAAGCTCAAAATACTTACGCTCAAGCGTTATTATTGTGGCCCGATTATCCGGAAGCGCACTTCAATTTATCCATTTTGTATGATGTTTATTTAAATCAACCACAGTTGGCGCAAAAGCATTTGGAAGCTTACCAACTGTTAAGACCCTTAGATGGGAAAGTAAACGTTTGGCTCTCTGATCTTGAAAAACGTAATGATCAAAGAAATTATGTGAAAGTGGATATCGAACGAAAAGAACAGTTGGTATTGGCGCGTTTGGCAGAACAAAAAAGCGAACAAGAGCAGGAGCAAACACGATGAAAGGCTGCGTATTTTTGTGTTTATCCGGTTTCTTAAGTCTTCAACTTTTTGCTGCAGAAAAGCAGGAAGAAGAGCCTGCGTCAATTATTTTAGAATCCAATTTTATTGGTGATAAAGAGCAACCTTCGGTCAGTTACTTTATCCCCTGGACACGTATTGGCACACCAGACAAGTTACAGTGGCAAATTGGCGATAAAGTTGATCGCACACTGGATCTGGTTGATCGCAAAGTGATGCGTCGTTCAACCACTATTTATCAGGAACTTAACCTGGAACAGAATTCAGCAGTTAACCAAGAGAATCAATGAGGCGGTTATGTCAGATATCTACAGTACTATTGTAAAGTTTTTTCAAGAAGGCGGGATGTTTATCTATCCTATTTCGATAGTCTTGGTGCTCGGCTTTGTCATAGCGCTAGAACGCTGGTTGTTTTTATCACGCGAAAAAGTGAGAAATATAAAAGCGTTTGAGAGCTTTTTACCCTTACTTCGCACTACCGATTTGGAAAAAATGCAGCTCTACACCAGAGAGTGCACCGCTCCAGTTACACGTGTGATTGGCTGTGGCTTAGATATGATGAAAGTTACGAAACACCGTTCTGATATCGAACACTCCATGAACGAAGGTATGCTTGAAGCTATGCCTCGTTTTGAAACGCGAACGGGTTATTTATCGGTATTGGCTAATATTGCTACTCTTTTAGGACTTCTCGGAACCATCGTTGGTTTGATTGGTGCATTTACCGCTGTCGCGAGTGCCGATCCGGCAGAAAAGTCTTCGTTGTTATCTGCGTCTATTTCGGTTGCCATGAACACCACTGCGTTTGGACTCATTGTTGCGATCCCATTGTTGGCGTTCCATGCGTTACTGCAAAATAAAACCGCTGCGATCGTGAGCAGCATAGAAATGGCGGCGGTGAAATTTTTAAACATTATGACGTATAACCGCGCCATTTATGCGGGAGCGCCTGTCGCTGAAACTGCGGTAGCTGAAAACGCAAAAGGCTAATTAAATTATGGCTTTAAAATTCAAAAAATCGGAACAAGAAGACGCGGAACTCGATGTCACATCTTTTATGAATCTGATGATCGTTCTGGTTCCGGTAATGCTGTTAAGTTTGACGTTTACGCAAATAACGGTACATGAAATAAAGCTACCAAATTTGAATCAAAGCGCAACCAGTGCCAATGAGTCTCCTTCGCAATTGGAAGTTTTGTTAACCGACAAAAGCATTAAGGTCT
The DNA here is from genome assembly GCF_055326765.1 of Pleionea sp. WD8-19. Classification (NCBI taxonomy): domain Bacteria; kingdom Pseudomonadati; phylum Pseudomonadota; class Gammaproteobacteria; order Oceanospirillales; family Pleioneaceae; genus Pleionea; species Pleionea sp. WD8-19. The sequence goes on from NZ_JBUZOU010000003.1 coordinate 21,457, forward strand.
TTTATCCGGGAAATGTGATGATTCAGGATATTCCGAATAAAGTTTCGGATGAAGGTGAGCAATACGATTTTGCTACCCTGTCATTGGTGTTGCAGCAAGTGAAGCAACAATTGAATGAGAAACGCGATGTTCTGATTTTATCGGAACCTGGCGTCGACTATCAGACACTGGTATCTACTATGGATGCAGTCAAGTCTTATAAAACCGTACTGACTGCTAGCTTAGTAGAGGTCGAATTGTTTCCGGAGATTTCTCTGGCCGATGCGAGCATTAAATAATATGGTCAGTTCAAGTATTAGTTCTTCACAACTCGATTTTAATGCGGTTAAAAAGCCAAAGTTTAGTACTAAATTAAACTTGGTCGCTTTGATGGACATTTTTACCATTTTGGTGTTTTTTCTATTGATTAACGCGGGTGATAGCGATCGTTTAGAAAACGCTAAATTCATTAAATTACCCGATTCCAGCGCCAGCGCCGCTCCTCATGTGGAAGCCGTGATAATGATCGCTGAAGATGGCCTTTGGTTAAATGATGAAAAAGTTGTTGAGCAAGAAACCGTATTAAAAGGTGAAGGCGACTTTTTAACAGAGCTTGCACAAGCACTGCAAAGCTATACCGAACGTAAAGGTGAGTTGTCTCCTTATGAAAAAGAAAATGGGCTTGCGGTGACGATTATGGGTGATAAGTCTGTTTCGTTCAGTTTACTAAAAAGTGTAATGACAACGTGCAGTGAAAACGATTTTCGCGATATTTCATTGGCGGTTAATCGAGTTGCCAGTCAATCGTTTTTGATGGCTTCCATGAGCAGTGATGCGCCTTCAATGGAAGACAATAACGTGACTTCGACATCTGCAAGTGGAAATTCGGGGGATTGAAATGACTGCAATTACATTACAACCCTTAGCGTTGGATCTCGCATTACCCTGGCGGCCATTAAAAGAGCAGGAAGAAACGTTTAAAAAGTGGTGTAAAATTGCCACCGCCGTGTTGTTACTGCTGTTTTTAGTCGTTCCTTGGTTACCTGTTTTTGAGTCAGAAATAAAGCCTCGTGAGAAGGAACTGGTTAAAACCAAAGTGATATTAAAGAAAAAGGTTTTTGCAGAACCAGAAGTTGTTCAACCAAAACTTAAACCTCGTCCAAAGCCCAAGCCCGCAAAAGTTAAACCCAAGGTCGAAAAAAACAAACCGAAAAAGGGCAACAATCAACAACAAGCGGCTAAGCGCGAACCGGTCGACACCAAAGCAGCGTTACAAAAGTCTCAAGGCTTAGCGCAGGTAACCAGTGAATTAAATGCTTTGAGAGGAGCGCTCGATGTTGCCGGCATGAAGAAAAAACAAATCACGACCAAAAGCGCTGGTATGGTTGCAACCGTGGACCATAAAGTGCTGGGGGAAAACAAAGCGGCTCGGCGAAGTATTGGGATTAGTGTTCAGGATAATATGATGAAGGGAGAGATAACTCAGCTCTCTTCACACTCGACGACCCAGGTGGATAGTGTTGTTAGCGAAGGCGTCAGTAATGGCAGTAATGCATTTCACAGTTATCAGAGTGGGCAACGAGATATGGAAAGTATTCGCAGAATATTCGAAGAGAAAAAAGGAGCAATTTACGCGCTGTATAATCGTGCGTTGTCACAATATCCAGAATTAAATGGAAAGTTTGTATTTCGTTTAATTATTCAGCCAGATGGAAACATTACGGATTTAAAACTTGTTAATAGCGAACTTTCATTACATGAGTTGGAGCAAAATATTTTAAATCGCATTAGCCAAATTAATTTTGGTTCTGCAGATGTTTCTGCAACTGAAGTTGAGTATAAGTTTGTCTTTATACCCAGCTAGATTTTGGTAACACATGGATGTGAGTGAAATGACATTACTGATTAAAATTTGTCATTGAGAGCCGATTATTCTTGCCGATGATAGGCTCTTTTTTCTAGCCTTATTTTGTATTTAATGGTGCGGTATTTTGCTCGAAAATTGTTCGTATGATTACGAATATATAATAGGCAATGGAAGCCTACGTTTTTAAATGTTACGGAAAGAGCACGATTAAAATAGCTTGTCCTGAGCTAAACAATTGTCGCTTTTTTGCAACACTTGTATAACTCGAAATTGTTAAAATAATCGCTTTAAAAAGTCAAAGCAAACTCAGCCTTAGCTCTTGACGAGATTTTATTCGATATGTGAATTTCTTCCATATTTTCCAGATGTAAAAGTGGCAAACTACAAGTCCGAAGAAGAACGAAAAATCGGGGTAAATCTTATGTCTTCTTTAATTAAATGTACAAACCGTTGGTATTTAATTGCTGCTGCTTTTTTAATCTTGTCTGCTTGTAAAAGTGAGTCAGAAGAGGAGCGCACCAATGAACTGGAGTTTAAACAATCCATTCCATTTGCTTACGTGCAACGAAATATATCGTCGCAAGCGGATGCGTACCAGCGTCAATTCGAACAATCGTTGTTGAGCTCAGAACAATCGCCACTCGATTTGCACTCACCTTATGCCTATTTTCCTGGTGCTCAATTGCATGTACGCTCAGGGTTGGAAGTTGATGCGATCGACCAGGAAGTATTGTCAGATTATTTTGGTTTTACTGCTTACGACGTTAAAGACTTAAATGTATCTCCCGATGGAAAAACGTTAATCTTCGCAGCTCGTGGTCCCGAAACTCACGCCGTACACTCGACTTGGAGCATTTACCTTTATTCTTTTGAAAATAATACGGTTCGTCGAGTGATTGCTGACGACGCCATCGCCAATGCCGGTCACGATACAAACCCAAGTTTTACTTTCGATGGTCAAATTGTCTTCTCTTCCGATCGTGATGCAGGTGACCCTGATAATCCTCGAGAAAATATTGAATTGGTGGGTGAGCTTTGTGAACAAGTTGACCCCGTAGAAAATCCATCGTTGCTTCACCGCATGTCACTCGATGGTCGCAATATCGTTCAATTGACCTACGGGCGTACAAATCACGATTTAAATACAACGCTGTTACAAGATGGACGCATTGCTTTTGTTCGATGGCAGCGCAGTGTACAACCTGCAGAACAGTGCACCGCAGAGAGTTACGCCGATGAACGTTCACCGGTTGCTGCTGGATTAACTTTGCCGGAACTCTGGTCGCAAGATAAACAATGCCGTTACGCTAAATTAACCGAGCAAGGACCCGTTTTTGTCACACATCACTATCAATTGTTGACCATTAATGCAAACAGTAGGGCAATGCAACAATTGTATAAAACCTCAACTTTGGATGCTTCAGAAGCTGCATTTTTAGCGCTCGAGCACATTATTCAAGGAGAAAACGGAAACCTTTTGACGCTTGCAAAACACCAATACAATTCCGTATTAGGCGGTGCTCTTCTTGAGTTTCAGCCTATACATGGCGATAAAAATAACACTGTGTTTGGCGAATTTTCACCACGCTCGTTAACATCAATGGAAGTCGATTTTTATCCGGGTCAGTACTCGACAACCGGTTGGTACAGTTCTTTTGGACCTTACCGTGATGGCTCCAACCGACTTTTAGTCAGTTGGTCGCAATGTTCCATTCTCGAACAAGGTGTTAATCGCTTCTGCCAAGGAACGGATACATCCGGCGTGCTCGATGTGCGTTATGGGATCTGGTCTTACAACCCTGCTGACGATAGCCGGTTACCGGTAGTGCGCGCTCGTAACGGGGTTGTCTTCAGTGAACTGGCACTTGGTCAATCGCAACGCAATGCGACGATGTCGTTAGCTGCGTTTGAGCCTGACTTCGTTGACAATGAAGACGCAACGCGAATTGTGTGTGAGTTTCCAAACAATCCACCGGTTGCCAATGCCGGTACGGATCAGTCTGGTCTTGTTGGAGAGTTGTTCAAACTGAATGGTTCTGACAGCTACGATCCCGATGGTGATCGTTTAAGCTACGATTGGGTTATCACTGCACAACCCGAAAACAGTCAGTCGGTTTTAATTAATGCAAACAGTGTGGCGCCGGAACTTCAAGCCGATGTTGCTGGACAGTATCGGATTCAATTAATGGTCAACGATGGTAGAGATGGCAGTGCTACCGACAGTATGACTATTACCGCTGTCGTAGACAATTACGCTCCGATAGCGCATGCCGGTAACGACCAGTCGGTCAATCTCGGCGCTCGAGTTCAGCTTGATGGTAGTGGCAGTACCGATGCCGACGGTGATCCTTTGAGTTATCGATGGATGGTTTTGAGTGCACCCGAAGGTAGTAACGCAACATTGAATAACGCGAACAGTGTTAACCCAGACTTTACTCCGGATCGAGTTGGAAGCTACCGGTTGCAGCTGATTGTGAATGATGGCTCTATCGATAGCGCTCCAGATACGGTCAATGTGAGCGTCGATACACCTCCAAATAATGCTCCGGTTGCCAATGCGGGTAATGATCAATCCGGTGAGCTTGGGCAAAGTTTCACTCTCGATGGTTCTGGCAGTAGCGATGTGGATGGGGATGCTTTAACTTATCGTTGGAGTATTCAGTCGAAACCCTCGAGCAGCAGTACTTCACTTTACAGTAGCAACAGTGTGAACCCACAACTGACACCGGACGTAGAAGGCAATTATGTGATCCAATTGATTGTGAACGACGGTCAGTTGGACAGTGGCATTGATACCGTTACGATTTCTGTCGTAAAAAATAACCAGCCGCCTATCGCTGATGCTGGTGCCGATCAGCAGGGGTTAACCGGGCAAAACTTTATTTTAAATGGCTCGGCCAGTCATGACCCAGACGGTGACCGTTTAACTTACCAATGGACGTTAATCAGCCAACCCGAAGGCAGCTCTGCGAATTTGGTGAATGCGACCAGCGTCAATGCATCGCTCACAGCGGATCGAGAAGGTAGCTATACCTTGGAACTTGTCGTACGAGACGCGGAGTTCAGCAGCCGTCCCGACTCTGCGGTCATTACTGTTGAGCGCTCCAACCAACGGCCGATCGCAGATGCCGGGAGCAACCAAACCAGTGAAGTGGATGTTGCAATTGAGTTGGATGGTTCGCGAAGTTCCGACCCTGACGGTGATCCTCTCAGCTACAGTTGGATTTTGACTAGCGTGCCAGACGGTAGTGCTGCTGTTTTAATGAATTCGGATCGTGTTAATCCTGGTTTAACTCCCGATGTTCAAGGCCAGTATGTTGCGCAGTTGGTCGTAAACGACGGCCGTGAAGACAGTGATCCAGACAGTGTTTCTATTGAGGTCACTGCCGCCAATGAGCCGCCAGTAGCTCATGCTGGAGCTGATCAGACAGTCACTCTAGATAGTTTGGTGTCTTTGGATGGTTCGGCTAGCTTTGATCCTGAAGGGGCTGCTCTTACTTTCGAGTGGATTCTGATCAGTCAACCCGATGGTAGCAATGTAGAGCTTGCCAACGCCGACGGTGCAAACCCAACCTTTACTGCCTCTGCGGTTGGACAATATGTCATACAGTTGGTGGTTAATGATGGGCAAAAAGACAGTCAATCGGATACGGTTACGATTACTTCTGAGAGTCAAAATAGTGCGCCTGTTGCCAATGCTGGTAATGATCAACCGTTCCATCCGAATACGGAAATCCAGCTCGATGGTTCGGGCAGCTACGACATTGATGGCGATCGTTTGACTTATCGTTGGTCGGTTGTTGCACCAGCGGATTCTTCCAATATTTCGATTTCTGACTCAACATCCGTTTCACCCAGAGTCAACATCGGTGATCAACGAACCTATCAGTTGCAACTGGTGGTCAATGATGGCCAGGTCGACAGTGCTCCGGATGTGATTGCATTGACACCACAAAATACTCGGCCGGTAGCCAATGCTGGAATGGATCAAACGGCATATGAAGGGGAAACTTTAACGCTCGACGGTTCTGCGAGTAGTGATATGGATGGTGATCCACTTAGTTACGAGTGGCAAATTATCAGTCAACCCGATGGTGGACAAAGTACCTTGTCGGATACTTCTTCTGTAAAACCGACCATTACGTTGAGCTTGCCCGGTACTTATCAAGTAGAACTGCGAGTGCATGATGGCTTTATTTGGAGTGAGCCTGATACTGTGGTTTTGACGATCGAAGACAATGTCGCTCCTGTCGCTAAAGCAGGTCCCGATCAAAGTGCCTATGTGGGTTCTCAGGCAACGTTAGATGGTTCTGCAAGCTATGATCCCGATGGTGACGCTATCAGTTATCGTTGGAGTATCGTCACCAAGCCAGAGTCCAGCCAAGCGACTTTGTCGGATCCTGCTTCCGTGGGTCCGCAACTGGATATCGATCGTTCGGGTGATTACGTGTTCCAGTTAATCGTAAATGATGGACGAGTCGACAGTGCCCCCGATACGGTCATGATATCGACCCAAAACTTGCGCCCAGTGGCTGAAGCAGGTGTTTCGCGCACTGTGAATGTCGATGATTTGGTTCAGTTGGACGGTAGTGGCAGCTACGACCCTGAGGGAGAGGCGATCAGCTATCGTTGGAGTGTTTCAAGTCATCCGGAAGGTGGCGCGCCGAACCTGATGAATGCACAAAGCGTTAACCCTGAGTTTACACCGACTAAAGCTGGGACTTATGTGCTGCAGTTGATGGTGAATGATGGCACGCTCGACAGTTTGCCAGACACCGTTACTATTGAAGCCGAGGATGTTCCTCCGGTGTGTGAGCTGGACAGCAATACTCAGCGTGTGATTCCAGTTACGATCCGCGATTTTACGCCAGAACATCCAGATTTTGAATATCGAATTGGAGAAGATTATGGCATCGTTGGAGAAGATTTAAACTGGGAAGGTAAACCGGGATATTTACACGGTGACGAAGGTACGCTAACGACACACAGTGCTTTCTGGTTCTACAAGTGGTATCACGATGTCGATGGTATAAACATCAATATCAGTAAAACTCTGGTGATGACCCGCGAACCAGACTCTACCATCTGGGAATACAGCAACAGCAGCTTCTTCCCGATTGATGGTGAAGGGTTTGGTAATTCCGGATTGACAACGCCAGATCATAACTATCACTTTACGCTAGAAACGCATTTGGAATTCGACTATCAAGGCGGTGAAGTCTTTACCTTCCGCGGTGATGATGATCTCTGGTTGTTTATCAATGGAAAACTAGCGATTGATATTGGTGGTGTGCATTCTGCAATTGAAAAGTCGATCGATCTGGATGAAATGGCAGATTACTTGGGTATTACGCCGGGTAACCGATACAGCTTTGATCTTTTCTTTGCTGAACGACACACGACGCAATCCAACTTTATGTTCCAAACGAACCTACAACTGGAGTGCGTTGAATAAGAGCTTGGTTGCTGCTTCTTAATAGCCATTCCAAACGGCACAGGTGTGAAGCGACCTGTGCCGTTAACGATTAAAAATGAGATTGCCTTTTGTCAACCAATTGGATAGGTTCTTCGTTAAGGATTAATGAGACTTTAAGAGGAGAAAAATATGAAAATCGTTTGGCCTATTATTGCGTTATTCTGTTTGTCGAGCTGTGCTTCGACGGGGAAGCAAGTTGTTAAAAAAGAAAGCGTCTACCAGAGTTATGTCAGCTCACAACAGTTGGAGTCGATAGCAAAGATAAACGCATTTCGATTTTATGGTTGGAATGCGCTCGATAGGGAGCATCTGATTATTTCAACGAGTTTTAGTAAACCTTATTTGATTACCCTAAAAAGCCCATGTTACGGCCTCGATTTTTCTCATTCGATTGTCGTGAATAACAAAGGTTCATCGTTGAGCGCCAAGTTTGACTCGATAACCGTTCCTAAATCGAACGAAATGAAGTGCCTTATTAAAAGCATTCATAAATTGACACGGGAACAGAAAGATCAGCTTGTGAAGTTAGAAAAAGCAGCGGGTTGAGTTGATTTTTTCGCTGAGTTTTAGTTTAATGCAAAAGAACTCCATTGTATGATTGTGGAGTTCTTTTAGCTAGAAGCCCTATCAAAACTCTACTTTTGATAGGGCTTTTCATTTTATTATTTGAATATTCAAACTGTCGTTTTTAGCGTAGAAATCTTTTTGCGTTTTTTCTTTTGTTTTTGCGCTAGCATCGTAGCGGCTTCGTTTCCTAAATGGGCTTCACCACGCTGTTTTGCCAGTTGAATCTGCTTTTCTCGCTGTGCATAACGCTCTTTTTGCTCAGGTGTTGTTTTGTCATAACAATGTGGACAACTGACGCCCTGAACAAAACGATCGCTTTGTTTATCCTTTTCGGTAATGGGTAATCGGCAGGCATTGCATTGATCATAACCGCCTCGTTCCAAGTCATGATTTACCGTCACCCGATCGTCAAACACAAAACATTCGCCTTGCCACATGCTTTGTTCTTTGGGGACTTCTTCCAAGTATTTTAAAATGCCACCTTTCAGGTGATAAACCTCTTCGAACCCTTGTTCCTTTAAGTAAGCTGTTGATTTTTCACAACGAATGCCTCCGGTACAGAACATGGCGACTTTTTTATGCTTGTTTGGGTTGAGGTGATCTTTAACGTATTGAGGAAACTCACGGAACGTTTCTGTGTGTGGGTTGATCGCGTTTTGAAAGGTGCCTACTTCCACTTCGTAGTCGTTACGCGTATCCACCAGAATGACTTCTGGATCACTGATCAACGCATTCCAGTCTTTCGGTTCGATATAGGTTCCGACTACTTTGTTCGGATCGATGTCTTCCACGCCCATGGTAACTATTTCTTTTTTCAGTTTTACCTTAGTGCGTTTAAAAGGTGAAATGTCGGTATAGGATTCTTTGAACTCGATAGGATTTAAGTTTTCTTGGCTATTTAGCCAGGCCAATAGAGTGTCGATCGACTGTCTTGAGCCGGCAACGGTGCCATTAATGCCTTCGTGTGCTAAAAGCAAAGTGCCAACGATTTTGTTGTCGGTCATTACTTTTAACAGTGGTTGACGTAGGGATTCGAATTGGTCGAGCTTTACAAATTTATAAAGGGCGCAGACGACATACTGCGGGTTGTCGTAAGTCATATTTTCTCCTGCTAGCCGAAACGTAAATTCGGTGCTTGGGGTTCATCGTATTTTGAAATCAGCGAAAGCTGAAAGGCCGCCATTATAATTGATTAATTTATCATCGCAAGTTGATTGGTTATCGACACACCTAAACCAGCTTTAGCCAAAATAACCAAAAAGGAATGGTGAAAATGGAAAGGAGTGTGGAGATCAATACCATAGAGGCCAGATAAGGGGAAGACTCTGGATCTTGAGATGCAAACATAAACACATTGATCCCCACTGGTGAAGCGGACAGGGTCACTGCAATGGTAGTGAGTAAGGTAGGTAATTCGAACAGGTGCACGCAACACAACCAAATGAAAGCGGGCAGTATTAACAATTTCAGTGCTGCAACTATTCCCGTAAGTAAGTGATTACCCTCTACACGATACTGACCTAATGTAGCGCCCAGAACAATTAAGGCGCAAGGTAGGGCGGCCAATTTTAAATAGCTCAGTGGTGTCAGAACGATTTCGGGAAGCTCGAAATGTAACCAACGAAGTACTAGACCGCTGAGTAAACTGAGCACTATGGGACTGCGTGTGCTAATCCAAACACTGGCTGCAATCGAGCGATACCAGCTTCCTGCTTTTTCCTGGGTAATATTGGCGGTTAAGGTTGTGAGCGTAAACAATAGTAGGCTGTGAAAGGCGATGATAAAAAATGCGGGTAACAGGATTATTTCACCAATTAGAGCCAGCAACACTGGAACGCCAATCAAAACATTATTGGAAAATGTAGCCGCCAGACAGAGTAATTCGGTTTTCGGAAAAGTTTTCTTAAATCCAAGATGGAACAACAGAAAAGCCAAACCAAACAGAAGCACAACCGGCCCATAAAAGGCGAGTAATAAATCAACCGATAAGCCGGTATTACTTTCACTTTGGTAAATACTTAAAAATAGCAAAGCGGGAATAAATACAATAAAGGTTAGCTTGGAAAGCCCATTAAATTGCTCTCGAGTCAGAAACTCAATTCGTCCCAGGGCAAAACCTAGGGCAATCATAATGAGTAATGGAAGTATGGCCGAGACAATGGTTGTCATAAGTCCAACTTAGCACTTATCCGAAATAAAAAATAACCCCGAAAGGTTTTCACCAATCGGGGTTATTAACTACGAGCATTTAAAGCGGAGAAATTATTTCTTCTCTTTACGCTCTTTTGCTTCGGCGATCACTTGTTCAGCAACGTTTGCTGGACAAGGCGCGTAGTGCGAGAACTCCATAGAGAACTGACCACGACCAGAAGTCATGGTACGCAGATGACCGATGTAGCCGAACATTTCAGACAGAGGTACGTCGCCTTTAATACGTACGCCAGTCGGACCGGCTTCTTGGCCTCCGATCATACCGCGACGACGGTTCAAGTCACCAATAACATCACCTACGTGATCTTCTGGAGTGAACACATCCACTTTCATGATAGGCTCTAGCAACTGAGGACCTGCTTTCGGAATGGATTGACGGAAAGCGCCCTTAGCGGCGATTTCGAAAGCTATCGCTGAAGAGTCAACCGCGTGGTAAGAACCGTCGAACAGGTTTACTTTTACGTCAAGCACCGGGTACCCAGCCAATACACCTTCAGCCATCATACCTTTAAAGCCTTTTTCGATTGCAGGCCAGAACTCTTTCGGTACGTTACCGCCAACAACGGTTGACTCAAAGGTAAAGCCACTGTTCGGTTCACCTGGCTCGATAATGTAATCAATTTTACCGAACTGACCTGAACCACCAGACTGCTTCTTGTGGGTATAACTGTCTTCCACTCGTTGAGTGATGGTTTCGCGGTAAGCTACTTGAGGTTTACCGACATCCAATTCAACACCATGAGTACGCTTCAGGATATCCACTTTGATATCCAAGTGCAGTTCACCCATACCTTTCAGGATGGTTTCGCCAGAGTCTTGATCAGTTTCAACCTGGAACGAAGGATCTTCAGCAACCATTTTTGATAGTGCAACACCCAACTTTTCAGATGCGCCTTTGTCTTTTGGAGCAACCGCGATAGAGATAACGGGATCTGGAAAGACCATAGGTTCCAAAGTGCAAGGGTGATTAACGTCACAGAGCGTATGTCCGGTTTGAACATTTTTCATACCGATGACTGCAAGAATGTCTCCGGCTTGAGCGCTGTCGAGTTCAGTACGTTCGTTGGCGTGCATTTCAACCATACGGCCGATACGCTCCGTTTTACCGGTGAAAGAGTTCAGAACCGTCATACCCTTAGTCATTTTACCGGAGTAAATACGAATAAAGGTTAAGGCACCAAAACGGTCGTCCATAATTTTGAACGCAAGCGCTCGTAAAGGCTCATCAATATCAACTTTTGCAAATTCGCCCGTTTCATTACCTTCTTCATCAGTCAAAGGTTGTGGATCAACTTCGGTAGGCGATGGCAGGTAGTCAACAACAGCATCAAGAACCAACTGTACACCTTTGTTCTTGAAGGCAGAGCCACAGAACGTAGGGAAGAACGCTAGGTCACGAGTGCCTTTACGAATACAACGCTTGATGTCTTCAATAGAAGGTTCTTCACCTTCTAGGTATTTTTCCATCAAATCGTCGTCTTGTTCGACTGCCGTTTCGATTAATTTTTCGCGATATTCTGCCGCTTTCTCTTTTAAGTCTTCAGGAATATCAACGACTTCGTAATTTTCAGGCAATCCAGAGTCGTCCCATACGTAAGCCTTTTGACTTAGCACATCGACAACGCCTTTAAAATCGTCTTCGATACCAATAGGTAAAGTCATAACTAAAGGATTCGCGCCTAATACGTCTTCTACTTGTTTAACAACGCGGTAGAAGTCGGCACCCATGCGGTCGAGTTTGTTAACAAAGATAATTCGCGCAACTTCTGAATCATTCGCGTAGCGCCAGTTGGTTTCGGATTGAGGCTCAACACCGCCGGAACCACAGAAAACACCCACACCACCATCAAGAACTTTAAGCGAACGGTAAACTTCAACGGTGAAGTCAACGTGTCCGGGGGTGTCGATGATGTTTAAACGGTGATCCTTCCAGAAACAAGTGGTAGCGGCTGATTGGATAGTAATTCCACGCTCTGCTTCCTGCTCCATAAAGTCGGTGGTTGATTCACCGTCATGGACTTCACCTGTTTTATGGATCTTTCCGGTCAGTTTCAAAATACGCTCAGTAGTGGTGGTTTTACCCGCGTCCACGTGAGCGAAAATGCCTATATTTCTGTATTTAGATAAATCAGCCATTGTTCTACTCTTAACGTTAAAAATAAACTTGTTTTCGGGGTGCTTTTCGCGAAAGGCGCGCATTATACACTAGTTAATTCATAACAGTTATAGCTTATTGAATAAAATTCACGCAAAGCCGAAAAATTTATGCGTGTTTTTCTGCTATCCTCTTATAGCCTTCATTAGGAGAGTTAAAAATGCCGCATTGAGAAAGCTGAATGCTTAAGGTATTCAGTAGTTTAGAAGGCTTTTAATGACATTTGTCGATGGTAGCAAAGTACTATAAATGGATTTCTTGAAAAATATTCGGTAGCCAGTGTTGCTTAGCAAATGAACTTTCCCTATAATGGCGCGCCCTCCTGATAGGGATATGGATAAACATCGATGACCGCACCTTATTTCAATAAGGGCTAACTGCTTTAATCGGTGAGCAGACACAAACGAGAGGTCTGCCAAAGGACAATCGAACCTAATATGGGGTTCGAACTGGTAAGACTGCCGTTTCCCAATAGCACGTTATGGGAGGGCGGTTTTTGACATTTTTAAATTGACTAACTGGAGTGTCTTTGCGATGGCAAAGCAGCGTATTCGAATTCGACTAAAAGCTTTCGACCACAAGTTGATTGACCAGTCTACTGCAGAAATCGTGAACACTGCGAAACGTACTGGTGCTCAGGTATGTGGACCTATTCCATTACCTACTCGAAAAGAGCGTTATACCGTACTGATTTCTCCTCACGTGAACAAAGATGCGCGTGACCAGTACGAAATTCGTACTCACAAACGTTTGGTAGACATTGTTGAACCAACTGATAAAACTGTTGACGCGTTAATGAAGCTGGATCTGGCTGCTGGCGTTGACGTTCAAATCAGCTTGTCATAATCGAAAGCCGGGTATAACTGAAAAGTTGTAACTGATAAGAATCTTGACTAGAGATGCTTGCATTTTCAGCATCATTTAGAGGGCCGTAACATGACAATCGGAATCGTAGGCCGCAAATGCGGTATGACCCGAGTATTTACAGAGGCTGGAGAGTCCATCCCTGTAACGGTGATTGAAGTAGAAGCCAATCGCATCACTCAGGTTAAAACACAAGAGACTGACGGCTACAGTGCTGTTCAGGTGACTACGGGTAGTAAAAAAGCTTCTCGTGTAAATAAAGCTGCCGCTGGCCACTTCAAAAAGGCCGGTGTTGAAGCAGGTCGCGGATTATGGGAATTTCGTGTGGACACTACCGATGGCCTTGAGCTGGGCGGAGAAATTAAAGTTGATATCTTCGAAGCGGGTCAAAAAGTAGATGTTACCGGAACTTCAAAAGGTAAAGGTTTCGCCGGTACCATCAAACGCTGGAACTTCCGTGGCCAAGACGCGACGCACGGTAACTCGATTTCTCACCGTGTACCAGGATCCATTGGTCAAAACCAAACACCTGGTCGCGTATTCAAAGGCAAGAAAATGTCCGGTCACATGGGTGCTGAGCAAGTGACTACTCAAACGCTTGAAGTAGTTCGTGTTGACGCCGATCGCAACATTATTTTAATCAAAGGTGCCGTACCTGGTGCCACTGGCGGTGACGTAATTGTTCGTCCTGCAGTTAAGGTAGGCTAAGGGGAAGACGAATGGAAATTAATTTATCTGTTCCCGGTAATAACGCTAGTGGAGCTCTGCAAGTTTCCGAATCCGCGTTTGGCCGCGAGTTCAATGAGTCTTTGGTTCATCAAGTAGTTGTTGCTTATATGGCAGCGGCTCGTTCTGGAACCCGTGCTCAAAAAACGCGTAGCGAAGTCAGCGGTGGTGGTAAAAAACCTTGGCGTCAAAAAGGTACAGGCCGCGCACGTGCCGGTACCATTCGTAGTCCAATCTGGCGTAGCGGTGGTGTTACATTCGCTGCTAAACCACAGGACTACACGCAAAAAGTAAATAAGAAAATGTATCGCGGTGCGATGCAGGCCATCCTTTCTGAACTGGTTCGTCAAGAGCGTCTGATTGTGGTGGAAGACTTTGCGGTTTCTGCGCCAAAAACCAAAGAATTGGTTGGTAAGTTAAAAGAGTTCGGTCTGAAAGACGTTTTAATCGTAACTGATAACGTTGAAGAGAATTTATACCTGGCTTCGCGCAACTTGCACAAAGTTGAAGTGCGCGACCCTCAAGGTGTTGATCCCGTCAGCCTGATCGCTTTTGATAAGGTGTTAATGACTGTTGCGGCAGTTAAGAAATTCGAGGAGATGCTGGGATGAACCAAGAACGTTTAGCAAAAGTGCTTTTGGCACCTCACATTTCTGAAAAAGCGACTATCAATGCAGAAAACGGTCAGTTCGTTTTCAAAGTTGCGAAAGACGCGAACAAGCTGGAAATTAAAAAAGCGGTTGAAGCCATGTTTGAAGTAGAGGTGGAGTCCGTACGTACCCTGAACGTGAATGGTAAAACCAAGCGCGTAGGTGCAATGACCGGCCGTCGTAAAAATTGGAAAAAAGCCTACGTGTCTCTGAAAGAAGGTCAGGACATCGACTTTGTAGGCGCCGAATAAGCGAAGAGGTGAATTAAGATGGCTATTGTTAAAGCTAAACCAACTTCTGCAGGGCGTCGCTTTGTCGTTAAAGTGGTCAACCCTGACTTGCACAAAGGCAAGCCACATGCAGCTCTGTTGGACAAAAAGAGCAAGAAAGGTGGCCGTAACAATAACGGTCGCATAACGGTACGTCACATTGGTGGCGGGCATCGCCAACATTATCGTATCGTTGACTTCAAACGTAATAAAGACGGTATTCCAGGCACAGTTGAGCGTCTGGAATACGATCCAAATCGCAGTGCTAACATCGCTCTGGTTCTGTACGCAGACGGCGAGCGTCGTTACATCATTGCGCCTAAAGGCCTGCAAGCCGGTGATGCGATCCTTTCAGGAGACCACGCTGCAATTAAAGCAGGTAACACTTTGCCAATGCGCAACATTCCGGTAGGTACTACGGTTCATTGTGTTGAAATGAAGCCTGGTAAAGGGGCTCAAATCGCACGTTCTGCTGGTACTTACGCGCAAATCGTTGCTCGCGACGGTGGTTATGTCACTTTGCGCTTACGCTCTGGCGAAATGCGTAAGGTTCTGGCTGATTGTCGTGCGACCATTGGTGAAGTTGGTAACGCCGAACATATGCTGCGCTCACTGGGTAAAGCCGGTGCATCGCGTTGGCGTGGAGTTCGTCCTACTGTTCGAGGCGTTGCTATGAACCCAGTCGACCATCCACACGGTGGTGGTGAGGGACGTACCTCAGGTGGCCGTCATCCTGTAACTCCATGGGGTGTACCAACTAAGGGCAAGAAGACTCGTAGTAACAAACGTACCGACAAACTGATTGTGCGTCGTCGTAACAAGAAATAACAGAGGGTAGAACTGTGCCACGTTCATTAAAGAAAGGCCCATTTATCGACCTTCACTTGATGAAGAAAGTCGAAACGGCCCTTGAAACGAATAGCAAGAAGCCGATTAAAACCTGGTCACGCCGTTCCATGGTCTCACCTGAGATGGTTGGCCTGACTATTGCGGTTCATAACGGTAAGCAACACGTGCCTGTTTTCGTAACGGAAGACATGGTAGGTCACAAGTTGGGTGAGTTTGCACCGACTCGTACTTACAAAGGCCACGTTGCTGACAAGAAATCCAAGCGATAAGGCGGAGGACAACATGGAAACTCAAGCAGTTTTAAGACATGCACGCATCTCCGCGCAAAAAGCCCGTTTGGTAGCCGATCAAATTCGCGGTCTGCCGGTTGAGCGAGCTTTACAGCTTTTACAATTCAGTCCCAAAAAAGCCGCTGGCTTAATGAAAAAAGTGTTGGAGTCTGCCATTGCAAACGCCGAACACAATGATGGTGCTGATATCGATGAGTTGAAAGTTTCAACTGTTTTCGTAGACGAAGGCCCAACATTGAAGCGCATTAAACCGCGTGCCAAGGGTAGAGCTGATCGCATCTTCAAGCGTTCGTGCCACATCACCGTTAAAGTCGCGGAAAAGTAGGAGATAGGTAATGGGTCAGAAAGTACATCCAACCGGTATCCGTTTAGGGATTGTCAAGCAGCACAATGCCACCTGGTATGCTGAGCGTGGAGATTATGCCGACAACCTGGAAAGCGACATCGCGATCCGTAAATGGTTGCATAAAGAGCTGGCTTCAGCCTCTGTTTCTCGTATCGAAATTGAGCGTCCGGCCAAAGCATTGAGAATCACCATTCATACGGCGCGTCCTGGTATCGTGATCGGTAAGAAAGGTGAAGACATCGAAAAGTTGCGTAAAGCGCTTTCTAATAAGACAGGTCTTCCTACTCAAGTTAATATTGAGCAAGTACGAAAGCCTGAGCTGGACGGCCAATTAGTTGCCGACAGTGTTGCACAGCAATTAGAGCGTCGCGTCATGTTTCGTCGTGCTATGAAACGAGCGGTACAAAATGCTATGCGATTAGGAGCTGGTGGTATCAAAATCCAGGTTTCTGGACGTTTAGGCGGTGCAGAGATTGCTCGAGCCGAGTGGTACCGTGAAGGTCGTGTACCTTTGCACACTCTACGAGCCAATATCGATTACGCAACGTCAGAAGCACACACCACTTACGGTGTAATTGGTGTGAAAGTGTGGATCTTCAAGGGTGAAGTTTTAGGTGGTGAAGAGCAACAGCAAACCGAAGCTGAAGCGCCAGCACCTAAAAAGAAAGGCACCCGAGCTAAGAAGAAGTAGGGGTACCGACCATGTTATTACCAAAAAGAACGAAGTTCCGTAAGGTACAGAAAGGTCGTAACCGCGGTGTTGCGATCGCTGGTGGTAAAGTTAGTTTCGGCGAGTTTGGCTTAAAAGCTACCACTCGTGGACGACTGACTTCACGCCAAATCGAGGCCGCACGTCGTGCTATGACACGTCATATGAAACGTGCTGGTAAAGTTTATATACGGGTATTCCCAGACAAGCCAATTACTCAAAAACCTCTTGAAGTACGTATGGGTAAAGGTAAGGGTAGTGTGGAATACTGGGTAGCCCAGATCCAACCCGGTCGTGTGTTATACGAAGTTGAAGGGGTACCAGAGGCGCTGGCTCGAGAAGCATTCCAATTAGCGGCTGCTAAGTTGCCAGTTAGAACCACCTTTGTAACTCGGACGGTAATGTAATGAAAGCAAGTGATTTACGTGAAAAAAGCGTTGATGAGCTGAATGCAGAGCTGATCGAGCTTAGCAAAGAGCAGTTTAATCTGCGTATGCAGCATGCAACTGGCCAGTTGAATCAAACGCATCAACTGAAACAGGTGCGCCGCAATATCGCGCGCGTGAAAACTGTACTTAACCAGAAGGCAGATTCGTAATGAGCGAGCAAGCAACTGTAAAGCGCACACTGCTGGGTAAAGTAGTGAGCGACAAGATGGATAAAACCATCACCGTGCTAATCGAACGCCAAGTAAAGCATCCTTTGTATGGAAAATTTATCAAGCGCTCGACCAAAGTACATGCTCATGATGAGAACAACGAGTGCCGTATGGGCGACGTGGTCAGAGTGGTAGAGAGCCGCCCTCTGTCAAAGTCAAAAACCTGGCAGCTTGTTGAGATTGTCGAAAAAGCAAACTAATTAGATGAGTCACAGTGAAACACTGTGACTTGCCAATGATTTTAATGTATACTCCCGCGTCCTTTTTGCCGGACTATCGGCTATGAATGCGGGTTGAATGCGGAGATAACCGATGATCCAGATGCAATCGATGCTTGATGTCGCCGATAACAGCGGTGCTCGTCGAGTAATGTGTATAAAGGTCTTGGGAGGATCGCACCGACGTTACGCCAATATAGGTGACGTAATTAAGGTGAGTGTCAAAGAAGCGATTCCACGCGGAAAAGTTAAGAAAGGTGATGTTTTGAACGCGGTTGTCGTTCGTACCCGTAAGGGTGTTCGCCGTCCTGACGGATCCATTATTCGCTTTGATGGCAACGCAGCGGTTCTTCTGAACAATAACTTGCAGCCGATTGGTACGCGTATCTTTGGACCTGTAACCCGTGAATTACGTGGTGACAAGTTCATGAAAATCGTATCACTGGCTCCTGAAGTGTTATAAGGAGACTTAAGGCATGCGTAAGATCAAAAGCGGCGATGAAGTCATAGTAATCGCAGGCAAAAGCAAAGGTCAGCGTGGCAAGATCACTAAAGTTTTAGTTGAACACGATAAAGTTATCGTTGAAGGCGCAAACATAGTGAAAAAGCACCAGCGCGCTAATCCGCAAGCTGGTATTGAGGGTGGCATCATTGAAAAAGAAGCACCACTTGATGTTTCTAATGTAGCAATTTTCAATCCGGCAACTGGTAAAGCTGACCGTGTTGGTATCAAGACACTGGATGATGGGAAAAAAGTACGTATTTTCAAGTCTTCTGGTGAGCAGATTGATATTTAATCTAACTTGGTGAATTAAAGATGGCGAAACTGCACGACTTATACAAAGACAATGTAGTCAAGCAACTTCAAGAGAAGTTTGGCTACAAATCTGTCATGCAAGTCCCACGCATTACAAAGATCACATTGAACATGGGTCTGGGTGAAGCGGTAGGCGACAAGAAAGTTATCGAACATGCAATGAACGATATGACCGCAATCTCAGGCCAAAAGCCGGTAGTAACCCGAGCTCGAAAGTCTGTCGCTGGTTTTAAAATCCGTGAAGGATATCCCATTGGATGTAAGGTAACATTGCGTGGCGAAAAAATGTGGGAATTCTTCGAGCGATTGATTTCTATTGCTATTCCTCGTATCCGTGACTTTCGTGGCTTAAACCCTAAGTCATTTGACGGACGTGGTAATTACTCTCTAGGGATTAAAGAGCAAATCGTATTCCCAGAAATCGACTACGATAAAGTCGATAAGGTGCGTGGTCTGGATATTACTATCACAACCACTGCGGATTCTAACGAAGAAGCTCGAGCGTTGTTAGACGCCTTTAACTTCCCCCTCAAGAGTTAAGGAACGAGGTTATGGCTAAAGTATCAATGATAGAGCGTGAAAAAAAACGCGCTCGTACTGTCGCGAAATACGCAAAAAAACGCGCAGAATTGAAAGCGATTATCCTGGATCCCAATGCGAGTGACGATGACAAATGGGAAGCGCAACTGAAATTGCAAAAGTTGCCACGTAATGCAAGTCCTGTTCGTCAACATAATCGTTGCCGAGTCACGGGTCGTCCTCATGGCTACTTACGCAAATTCGGCCTTTGCCGAAATAAATTGCGTGAGCATGCGATGAAGGGAGACGTTCCTGGCTTGGTTAAAGCTAGCTGGTAAGATTTGGGAGAATCGTCATGAGTATGCAAGATCCAATTGCTGACTTATTGACCCGTATTCGTAACGGTCAATCAGCAGGCAAAAAATCCATTTCCATGCCTTCTTCTAAGCAAAAACTCAATGTGTGCAACGTGTTGAAAGATGAAGGTTATATCAGTGACTACTCAGTTTCGGAAGAAGCCGGTAACAAGCGTGTCCTATCAGTCGTATTAAAATACTACGAAGGACGCCCGGTTATCGACAACATCAAGCGAGTTAGTCGTCCTGGTCTTCGCATTTACAAAAAGGTTGATGAGTTACCAAAAGTTCTAGGTGGACTGGGTATCGCTATCGTATCAACCTCAAAAGGTGTGATGACTGATAAAGCTGCACGTGCTGCCGGTCACGGCGGTGAAGTGATTTGCACCGTAAGTTAAGGAGTTGAATCATGTCACGAGTAGCTAAAAATCCAGTTTCGATTCCATCGGGTGTTAATGTCACCATCAATGGACAAGAAATTACCGTTAAAGGTAGTAAAGGCGAACTAAAAAATGTTTTGCACACTGCTGTTGATGTGAAACAGCAGGACAATGTGTTGACGTTTGAGCCAAAAGAAGGTGTTGCTAACGCTAATGCGTTTGCTGGAACTATGCGTTCAATCGTTAACAATATGGTTATCGGTGTCAGTGACGGCTTCGAAAAGAAGTTGCAACTGGTGGGCGTGGGATATCGTGCGCAGGCCAAAGGTAAAACTTTAAGTTTGACGCTGGGTTTCTCTCATCCGGTAGACTATGAAGTTCCAGAAGGAATCACTGTAGAAACTCCTTCTAATACGGATGTAGTCGTAAAAGGGGCTGACAAGCAGTTAGTTGGTCAAGTTGCAGCTAATATTCGCGCGTATCGTCCGCCAGAGCCATACAAAGGTAAAGGTGTTCGTTATGCTGACGAAAATATTCGTCGTAAAGAAGCGAAGAAAAAGTAGGGCGTCGTCATGAATAAGAAGCAAGCTAGAATTCGTCGCGCCGCTTCTGGGCGCTATCACATGAAAGAGTTGGGTGTAAATCGCTTGGTCGTCAATCGTACGCCACGCCATATTTATGCGCAGGTTATTTCAGCAGAAGATGGTCGTGTTTTAGCAGCCGCTTCATCATTGGAGAAGGTTGTTAAAGGCGAACTGAAAAGCACGGGTAACGTTGAAGCCGCCGCTAAAGTCGGTAATCTGGTTGCAGAACGTGCTTTAGAGGCAGGCGTATTAAACGTTGCGTTTGATCGCTCTGGTTTTAAATACCATGGTCGAGTTAAAGCATTGGCGGATGCGGCTCGAGAGAAAGGTCTCCAGTTTTAAGGGTTGAATGATGGCTAGACAAGAAGTGAACAACACCGAAGGTCTGGTGGAAAAATTAGTCAACGTTAACCGTGTCGCCAAGGTGGTTAAAGGTGGTCGTATTTTCTCTTTCACCGCTTTAACTGTTGTCGGCGATGGTAAAGGTAAAGTTGGCTTTGGTCGCGGTAAAGCCCGCGAAGTTCCAGCAGCAATTCAAAAAGCGATGGAGCAAGCTCGTCGCAATATGGTTCAAGTAGAACTGAAAGATGGTCACACGTTGCAGCACGCGATTAACGCTGCACATGGAGCCTCTAAGGTTTACATGCAGCCTGCATCTGAAGGTACCGGAATTATTGCCGGTGGTGCGATGCGCGCTGTATTCGAAGTACTTGGTATTCAAAACGTATTGGCCAAGAGTAATGGCTCTACTAATCCGATTAATATCGTGCGTGCCACGATTAAAGGGTTAGCGAACATGGCGACTCCTGAGTCAATGGCTGCCAAGCGTGGCAAGTCTGTAGAAGAAATTCTGGAGTGATTGTCATGGCAACGAAAACATTTAAAGTGACTCAAACGCGTTCAAGCATTGGCCGACTAAAAGCACATAAAGCGTGTTTAGCTGGCCTGGGTTTACGCAAAATTGGTCATACCGTTGAGGTGATTGATACACCTGAAAACCGTGGTATGGCGAATAAAGTCTACTACATGGTACGCGTGGAGGACTAAAATGCGATTAAATACTTTGAGCCCTGCTGAAGGGGCAAAAAAAGCTCGTAAGCGTGTTGGTCGTGGGATTGGTAGCACTTTAGGCAAAACGGCAGGTCGTGGTCATAAAGGTCTCAAGTCTCGATCAGGTGGGAAAGTAAATGCCGGCTTTGAAGGCGGTCAGATGCCTCTCAAGCAGCGTTTACCAAAGTTTGGTTTTACCTCTCGTAAATCACTAGTTTCTGCAGAAGTTCGTTTAGGCGAACTGAACAAGGTAGAAGGCGAAGTTGTCGATTTGTTGAGTTTGAAAGCAGCTGGCGTGATCAATAATAATATTGAAAACGTTAAGGTCATGCTTTCTGGTGAAATCAAAAAAGCGGTAACAGTAGCAGCATCGATTCGCGTTTCCAAAGGCGCTAAAGCGGCTATCGAAACCGCTGGTGGTAAGGTAGAAGGCTAATGGCTAAAGGACCCGCTTCATCTCAAAATAGTGGTTTGTCTGAGCTGAAACAACGTTTGTTGTTTTTGCTCGGCGCACTCATTGTTTTTCGTATTGGTTCTTTTATTCCGGTTCCCGGAATCGATGCTTCCGTGTTGCAACAAATGTTGGAGCAGCAATCGGGTAATTTGTTAGCGATGTTTAACATGTTCTCCGGTGGAGCCTTGTCAAGAGCCAGTGTGTTTGCTTTGGGGATCATGCCTTACATTTCAGCCTCGATCATAATTCAGATCATGGGATTTGTGGATGACCGACTCAAGCAACTGAAAAAAGAAGGTGAGGCTGGTCGTCGCAAGTTGAATCAGTATACGCGTTATTTGACATTAGTATTGGCAACTATACAAGCGATTGGTATTTCCATGAATTTGCCAGGTATGTTGCCAGGTATTGTGCCTAATCCTGGTTTTGCGTTTTACTTTGGAGCCGTAGTGTCTCTAGTAACAGGAACCATGTTTTTGATGTGGCTAGGGGAGCAAATCAACGAGCGTGGTATCGGAAATGGTATTTCGATGTTGATTTTTGCCGGTATTGTTGCTGGTTTACCTGGTGCGATTGGCACTACCGTCGAACAAGCTCGAACGGGTGAACTTCATGTATTAGCGCTGATGGGTATCGCGGCATTGGTAATTGTTGTTACCTTCTTCGTTGTATGGGTAGAGCGTGGTCAACGTCGAATTGTTGTTAACTACGCGAAACGCCAGCAAGGCCGAAAAGTATTTGCGGCGCAAAGTAGCCATTTGCCATTAAAGGTGAATATGGCGGGTGTCATTCCAGCTATCTTTGCAACCGCAATCATCATGTTCCCTGGTTCCATTATGCAATGGGTTGGTCAGGGTAACGAAAACTTGGGCTGGTTGCGCGATATTACCGTGCAGTTGCAACCGGGAAATCCCTTGTACATTCTTCTCTACGCAATCGGTATTATCTTTTTCTGTTTCTTCTACACTGCTTTGACCATGAATCCTCGTGAAACAGCAGACAACTTGAAGAAGTCAGGAGCGTTTATTCCTGGGATCCGTCCTGGCGAACAAACCTCGAAATACATCGACAAGGTTATGACGCGGCTAACTCTGGCTGGTGCGCTCTATATGGCTATAGTGTGTTTGCTCCCAGAATTTCTAATCTTGTTTTCGCAAGTGCCTTTCTACTTTGGTGGTACTTCATTGCTGATTATTGTAGTTGTGGTAATGGATTTTATGGCGCAAGTTCAAAGCCATATGATGTCTCGCAATTACGAATCAGTATTGAAAAAGGCAAATTTCAAAAATTATGGCGCTGCCGGTCAAATCCGCTAAGCGGATAGACTAAGGTATGCGGAAGACTTTTGGAGTAGGTTATGAAAGTTCGTGCTTCGGTAAAAAAGATTTGCCGTAACTGCAAAATCATTCGTCGTCATGGCAGTGTGCGTGTGATTTGTGAAGACCCACGACACAAGCAGCGTCAGGGTTAATTGGTAGATAAATATAAACAGGTTGTAATTTACCCGTTTAGCGGCTATCCTATTGCGCCTTTTTGGCTAGGGTAGCCAAAACATATAGAGTGGAGTTTGATTAAATGGCCCGTATAGCTGGCATTAACATTCCTGTACATAAGCATGCAGATGTCGCATTAACTGCGATTTACGGTGTTGGCCGCCCTCGCGCTTTGGCAATTTGTGAAGCAGCGGGTATCGAGCCTAGTGTAAAAATCAAAGATCTGGATGAAGCTCAGATCGAAAAATTGCGAGCTGAAGTCGCTAAGTTTACAGTTGAAGGTGACTTACGTCGTGAAGTGAGTATGAATATTAAGCGATTGATGGACCTGGGTTGTTTCCGTGGCATTCGTCATCGTCGTGGTTTGCCGGTTCGTGGTCAACGTACCAAAACCAACGCTCGTACTCGCAAAGGCCCTCGCAAGCCGATTAAAAATTAACGCTAGGATTTGAATTATGGCAAAAACACCAACAAAAACCCGTAAAAAGGTTAAAAAGCATGTGGTTGATGGCATGGCTCACATTCATGCCTCATTTAATAACACCATTGTAACCGTAACCGATCGTCAAGGTAATGCTCTGGCTTGGGCAACTGCCGGTGGATCGGGTTTCCGTGGCTCACGTAAAAGTACACCATTTGCAGCTCAAGTGGCTGCTGACCGTGTTGCCAACATGGTTAAGGATATGGGTATGAAGAATCTTGAAGTATTCGTTAAAGGTCCTGGACCTGGCCGCGAATCTGCTGTTCGAGCATTTGGCGCAGCTGGTTTCAAGATCACTAACATCACTGATGTGACCCCTATTCCTCATAATGGTTGTCGTCCGCCCAAGAAGCGACGCGTGTAAGATAACGGAGACGAAAGATGGCTAGATATCGTGGTCCAAAGCTAAAATTGTCACGTCGCGAAGGCACCGATTTGATGCTGAAAAGTGGCGTACGTGCAATTGAAAGTAAATGTAAAATCGATCAAACACCAGGTCAGCATGGCTCAAAACGCCCACGTTTGTCTGATTATGGTGTTCAGTTACGTGAAAAGCAGAAAGTACGCCGCATGTATGGTGTTTTAGAAAAGCAATTCCGTAACTACTACAAAGAAGCGGCTCGTCGTACTGGTGCTACTGGCGAAAACTTGTTGCAACTACTAGAATCGCGATTGGATAACGTAGTTTACCGTATGGGATTTGGAGCAACTCGCGCAGAAGCTCGTCAATTAGTCAGTCACAAGTCGTTGATGGTGAATGGCGTAGTTGTCAACATTCCGTCCTATCAGGTACAACCCGAAGACGTAATCACGATTCGTGAAAAGTCAAAAGGTCAGGCACGAATTAAAGCAGCATTGGAACTTGCTGCACAACGTGATAAACCAACATGGGTAGAAGTTGATGAGAAAAAAATGGAAGGTACTTTCAAAAGCGTTCCTGAGCGCAGCGATTTACCTACCGAAATCAACGAAAACCTGATTGTGGAGCTGTACTCCAAGTAAAGCCTAATTCTTTAAAGAGGACAGGACTTGTATGGGCAATGTCAACGAATTTTTGACACCGCGACAAATTAAAGTTGAACAAATAAACGATAACCGCGCCAAGGTGATTTTGGAACCTTTCGAGCGGGGTTTCGGTCATACTTTGGGCAACTCGTTACGTCGAATTTTGCTTTCCTCGATGCCAGGCGCTGCCGTGGTAGAGGTGGAAATCGATGGCGTTTTGCATGAGTACACGACCATTGAGGGTGTGCAGGAAGATGTTATTGAAATCTTGCTTAACCTGAAAGGGCTTGCTGTACGCCTGGAAGACAAAGACGAAGCAATTCTTACGCTGCAAAAAAGCGGTGAAGGCGATGTGACTGCTGCTGATATAGCTGGACTGTCCGGAGTTGAGATCATCAACCCTGAACATAAAATTGCTACATTAACCAAAAACGGTTCGTTAGCAATGAACATTAAAGTGGCAAAAGGCCGTGGTTACGAGTCGGCAACGGCTCGGCATAACAGTGAAGAAGACGCGCCTATCGGTCGTTTGCAAGTTGACGCATCTTTCAGTCCTGTGCGCCGAGTTTCCTACGTGGTTGAAGCTGCCCGTGTCGAACAGCGTACTAATCTGGATAAGCTGGTGCTGGAAATTGAAACCAATGGCACTATCGATCCCGAAGAAGCGATTCGTCGTAGCGCAACCATCTTGCAAGAGCAATTGGCCGCCTTCGTTGATCTGAAAGATGAGAAAGAGTCTGAGCCTGAAAGCAGAGAGCCGGAAATTGATCCAATTCTATTACGTCCGGTAGATGATTTAGAGCTGACAGTACGCTCAGCAAACTGCCTAAAAACAGAAAACATTCATTACATTGGTGATCTGATCCAGCGAACCGAAGTTGAGTTGTTAAAGACTCCTAACTTGGGTAAGAAGTCGTTGACAGAAATCAAAGATGTTCTGGCCTCTCGTGGCTTGTCATTAGGTATGCGTTTAGAAAACTGGCCTCCAGCGAGTTTGATGGACGACAAGTAAAAGAGCGATTTTAGCAGTCCAATAAATTCACCGACTCGTAGCAGTCGGTGAACTTATTTTAATAACGTTAAATAAATAAGAGCAGTACTATTGCAGGCTGTTCAGTATTAAGAGGTGTATATATTATGCGTCATCGTAAAAGTGGCCGTAAGTTAAATCGTAACAGCAGTCATCGTCAGGCGATGTTTAGCAACATGGCAGTTTCACTGTTTAAACACGAACTGATCAAAACGACTTTGCCAAAAGCAAAAGAATTGCGTCGCGTTGCTGAACCCCTAATCACTTTGGCGAAAACCGACAGTGTTGCCAATCGTCGCTTAGCATTTTCTCGCACTCGCTCGAAAGAAGCGGTAGGAATTTTGTTCAATGAATTAGGTCCGCGATATCAAGATCGTCCAGGCGGTTATTTACGAATCATCAAGGCCGGTTTCCGTGCCGGCGACAACGCTCCAATGGCTTTGGTCGAGTTGGTTGATCGCCCACAAGTTGAAGAAGATATTGTTGAAGAAGTGGAAGAGACCGAAGAGTAAGTTTATCACTCAATTAGCATTACATTTTAAAGCCAGTCTTCTTACGACTGGCTTTTTTTATATGTGAACTCTGATCTATTCATGTTTTGTTCTGGAGTGCGTTTACTACCGCAGAAATTTACTATAATTAACTGACTTTGATTTTGGTGATAATTATGGTGTTTGTTTCAACTGCGCTTTGAGCTTTATTGCCCGTTCGCGGTAATTGCGAGCCGATGCATGATCACTTTGGATAAAAAGGACCTGGTCCCAAAGATTAATCGCTTCGTTAAGTTGCTGAGCACGAAACAGCAACACAGCTTCTCTATGTAAGCTTTCAGAAAGCTCTTCGGAAACCTGTTGAGTTAATTCGGAGTTGGCTACCTTTAATGACTGCGCACTGGTATACGATTGAAAGGCTTGCTGATATTGTTTGTCTAGAAGTTGTTGTTGGCTGATTAATAGTAACTCCCTTTGTTTCAATTTTTGTTTTGCTTGATTCAGTTGTTTCTCATAAGCGGGTAGTTTGCTTTCAACTTGGATGATAAATTCGGTTCGCTGTGTAAGTTGCTGTTGGTTTTGCGCCTCGTCGACATACCGGAAAAGGGCTTGCTGGGCTAATTGACGAGCTTCGTTAATTAACGGATCGGCTGCCGGTATTAAACTTAAACTTTGGAATGCCTCTAATGCCCGTTGTTGCTTTAGCATGCTTTTGGCATTGGCGATGTGTTGCCCCGCCGCTGAACTGCCTTTATTAATTCGAGGAATTAAAATTTGCTGGCCAATGGAAAGACCGCGTGGATCAACAATATTGTTATATCTAGCTAGTCCATAAAACTCCAATGAGTGGCCCAGGTAGCGTTTGGCTAATAACGCCAAAGAATCACCGCGCTTTACTTGATATGCAAACGAATCTGCGCCGTAGCGTTCTTTAGGATCTTCCTCTAACTGAGCCAATAATCGCAACGCAACTGAGTGTTGTGGATGCTTTTTCAGAAACTGTTGCAAAGCTTGTTTGGCCTGTTTGGGTTCTCCTTTTTCCAACCACTGAATAATTTGCGATATCGAGTAATTAACCGGTTTACTTGGCGGTTCGATGTGAGTAACGGGCGCCGGCGATTGCTCTCTGGTAAAGCTACTGCAACCGGCAAGCATACCAGCCAATAGAACGAAAATAATCAGTTGCAGTTTTTTGTTTAACATAGACGTTTCGAGTTAGCTCTGTTGTTATGAGTCTAGAGGACCGTGGCGAGTTCTGCCACCGGTATTAAGTACCCGATTTGAGTACCCGTTGTTTTTGCCTGTTCCATTCGCGATCTTTTTCGGTGGCTCTTTTATCGTGAAGTTTTTTACCTTTAGCCAGACCGATTTCTAGCTTAACCCGATTCTTTTTCCAATAAAGTTTGAGTGCCATAATGGTAAAACCTTGGCGCTGCTGCGCACCGAATAGTTTTCCTAACTCGCTGTTGTGTAACAGCAATTTGCGATAGCGTGTCGGGTTAGGTGTGATGTGTGTCGAAACCGTTTGTAGCGGTGAAATATGACAACCCAGTAACCAAGCCTCGCCGTCTTTCAGGAAAATATAACTGTCTGTTAAATTAACTTTGCTTTCGCGTAAGCTTTTGACTTCCCAGCCTTCCAGCACCAGTCCTGCTTCAAAGGTATCTTCAATAAAATAGTCGTGCCGCGCCTTTTTGTTTTGCGCGATTACATTTTCCGGAGTTTTTTTCTTTTTCGCCATAATACTGCCTCTGTTAAGGTTCGATATTATACGGTGCTACAGTCATGAAAGCGAAATCCCAACCCTCTAAGTTAATAAATTTTCGGCAGTATTGGATTCATGCTGGCTCAAGCTTATGAAAAGTAAGCCATACTCACTACTTTAAGGCGCCAAATGCAGCCTTTAACGAATTAATGATACAATGCGGTTCCTTTGATAAAATCCCTGTTGCAAGATGCCACAAGTTGTAAAATCCGCTTTAGTTCCTTTTTCTGCTGCCTGTATGTACAAATTGGTTAACGATGTAGAGCGCTATCCGGAGTTTGTTCAGGGCTGCCAGGCCAGTGAAGTTCTGAATGAAAATGAGCAAAGTATGACCGCGCGCCTTCATGTTTCACAAGCAGGAATGAGCAGTGCATTTACCACGCGCAATACGTTGAAAAAAAATGAGCAGATCCGCATGGAGCTGGTGGATGGTCCATTTGAGTTTTTAACCGGTATATGGACGTTTACCGAGTTAGAGCAGAACGCTTGCAAAGTGGAGTTTCATCTCGACTTTAAATTTAAAAATCCAATAATGGGAATGGCGTTTGGTAAAGTCTTTCAAAAGTTAGTGGAGTCTATGATGCAGGCTTTTGTCGATCGGGCCAAACAGTTGCAAGGTGAGTCCTGATGCTGGTTGAAGTTGTGTATGCGCTTCCTGATAAACAATCCCTGTTAAGCCTGGATATAGAACCGGGGACTACGGTAGAGCAAGCTATCCGTCGTTCCGGAATACTTGAACAATATCCAGAGATTGATTTACAGGTTAATAAAGTTGGGATTTTTAGCAAACTTACTACTTTGAATACAGAATTGCGTGAAAAAGATCGTATTGAGATATATCGTCCTTTGCTCGCGGATCCAAAAGAAGTACGCCGTCGCAAAGCGCTGAAGAAAAAGATTTGAAATACGCCATTCTCAGTTAGGTTTAACCTCACGCATCAGTAATCCGCTCGTTGAAACAAACACTTCATACTGACGAGGCTTATCGGCCGCAACGTAAGTGGATGAGCCATACTCTGTATCAAGCAACCAACCGAGTGTATCGTATTCTGAACGTAATTTAACCAGATCCAGCCAACGCTTTTCCGCCAAACTATATGCCGAAACCGGGTTAAGGGTTGCGTCTTCTATTCGATTATATCGCCCGGTCACTCGATTCAGCTGATAATGAGTATGTAAGCCGATTATATTGGCGATGGGTTTCCACTTGATGATATCCGCTTCGATTCGAAATTGATCACCAGTCAACAAATAGGTGTGTTGACTGCCATCGTTTAACAGTATTTTGGCTTCAAATTGCTGCTGCGCCTTCGGCACTAGAGTGACTTTTGCCACCAATGCTTCATGCGTGAGCGCGTAAAATCCTTTAACGCTTATCAATATCCCAGCAGTTAGTAGCGACAGCGGAGCAAAAATGAGTGTGAGCAGCAACCGGTAGCCGGTTTTGATTAAGCGCATACGTCGCAATGCATGAATAGCGGCCACCAGATAGATAAAAGTGAGTAGCCCAAACAGAATAGCGATAATCCATAACCACTCCAAATTGAAGTTTTGCGCGGTCTCCACGTCTGCCTCATTTCTTACTTGTATGCTATGTTTATACAGGATAAACAGGCTCTTGCAAAATCCCTGTGCTAAAATGCCAGAAAAATTATTTACTGGTTTATTTGTGTTCAGATTTCTTTATTCGTTGATTTTTATTTGCGCACTTCCTATGGTTTTGCTGAATTTGTATTTAAAGGCACGACAACATGGGAACTACCGGAAACGTTGGCAAGAGCACTTCGGTATTTTTGAAGCGCCTGGAGTAAAAGAATCTATTTGGGTGCATGCCGTTTCGGTGGGCGAATCTTTAGCGGCCATTCCAATTATTAAGCGCTTACAAAAAGAACATCCTGATCTTCCTATCGTTGTAACCACTACAACACCTACTGGTGCGGAAAGGGTTAATACCTTGTTAGGCGACAGTGTGATACACATCTATTCGCCTTATGACTTACCCTGGGTTGTTAATCGGTTTATTCGCAAAATTAAACCTAGACTTACCGTCATTATGGAAACTGAGTTGTGGCCTAATTTTGTACACTACAGCCGTAAACGAGGTGTTCCGGTTGTGGTCGTAAATGCACGATTGTCGGCGCGGTCAGCACACAGTTACGCTCGTTTACCCATTCCTACAAATCGGTTATTGTTAAAGCCGATTACACACTTTGCTTGTCAGAGTGAAGGGGATGCCAAGCGATTTGTCGAATTAGGTGCTTTACGAGATAAAGTATCGGTAACTGGGAGTGTAAAATTTGACTTACAGCTTCCAGACGACTTGGATACTCGAACTCGCGAAATATTTGAGTGTTGGCATAAAAAGTATTTTATCTGGGTTGCCGGAAGTACGCATGTTGGCGAAGATGAAATAATTTTGAGCGCGCACCGATTATTGCTTGATGCAGGAATTCTTGCCAAATTGATTATTGTACCACGTCATCCGGAGCGCTTTGATTCCGTTGCTGAATTAATTGAACAGCGCGGATTTGCGCTTGTCAAGCGCAGTCAGTCGGAATCTTTTAATGAACAATCCGAAGTATTTTTGTGTGATACCATGGGAGAAATGATGTATTGCTACAACGCTGCGGATATCGCTTTTGTAGGTGGAAGTTTGATAGAACGCGGTGGGCATAATCCACTGGAGCCTGCTGCGTTATCCAAACCGGTACTCACAGGAAAGTACGTATTCAATTTTTCGGATGTGTATAAAAATATGTTTGATGCCGAGGCGGCTCAAGTAGTGTCTGAAGAAACTCTGGAGCCCGTTCTCGCTGAACTTTACAATGATGCAAGCAAACGAAAGCGAATGGGAAAGGCGGGTTTTCGAGTCGTAGAGTCTAACCGTGGTGCAATTACTCGAACACTTAAAATTTTAAATCAATATTTATAAAGTTATTGGAAAGTGATGTCCCGTCCTAAAAAACTGTCAACGTATTTTAGGACGGGACAATTAACACTTAGTTGTTAATTAAATTATTTTTCTAAAAGCATATCGACTTGCTTCAAGTCTTGTTCACTGAGTGTTCCTGCCGCCTGTTTTAATCTTAAGGTATTAAGAATGTAATCGTATCGCGCCCGTGCTAGGTTTTGTTTTGCGTTGTAAACCACTCGAGTGCTGTTTAATACATCAACAATGGTTCGGGTTCCTACTTCAAAACCAGCTTGTGTGGCTTCAAGTGCTGCCTGACTCGAAATAGTAGACTGTTCCAATGCTTTGACTGAGCTAATGGAAGCTAAAATTCCAAGAAAAGCACTACGCGTTTGACGAGTTGCGGAACGATGTGCGCTTTCCATGTTGTGGACCGCTTGTTGGAATAAATGTTGAGCTTCGCGAACAGTGGATTGTGTTGTTCCACCAGAGTAAATTGGAATGCTTAAACTTAATGATAGTGAAGTTTCTTCAGACGGTATGGTTTGATCACTGCCTTTAGGCTTGGTATCACTATCGCTATGAGTGCCTCTTAAATTTAAATAAGGTAGGTGTCCAGCAAAATTGAGTTTTACAGTTTCTCTCGCAATATCCTTATCGATTCTACGGGCGCTTAAAGATAAATTACTGTGCTCCGCTTTTATAAGCCATTCCTCCACTTTTGCAGGCTCTGGCGTTCGTAAACTGAATTTATTTTTTAGAGGAATTAGAAAATCATAATATTCGTTTGAAATTTCGCGTAACGCTTCTATCGCATTGTCCAGTGTATTTTGAGCGCGAATATTATCAGCCAATGCTTGATCATAACGTGCTTGAGCTTCATGAACATCAGTAATAGCAATCAGCCCAACTTCAAACTTTTGGTTAGTTTGCTCAAGCTCTTGCTCAATAGCTTTCATTTCTGCACTCGAAAAGTCGACTCCATCTTGAGCAGCTAAAACATTAAAGTAAGCTTCAGCGACACGAACGATGAGAGATTGTTTTTGCGCTTCATGCTCGACACCTGCTCGAAGCGCTTGCTTTTTACGTATATCCAGTCCTTTCCAAACTCTATGATCGTACACAACTTGGGATAACTCCAATCCAAAACCGCTTGATTTAGATTCAGACTCATCTGGCTGCAAAAACTCATTGACGCCTTTAGATTTTCTTTTCGATATCCCATAACTACCAGATAACGACGGCAATAAATCACCAAAACTCTGATTAACTCGCTCTTCAGTAGCTTTTAAGCCCATTTCACTCGCTAATATTTGCGGATCATTTTGCAGGGCTTGTTGATAAATTTCCCAAAGGCCTGTTTTTGCAAAGGCCGGTTGAAAACCGGTAGACAATAAAAGTCCGGTGGCAGTTAGCCATTTTAGTTGTTTTTTCAAAACGATTCTCCGTTGTAGGGATTCCCAATTAATCGTGCTCTGGCTGTTCATTTCCTATAGAACAACCGGTATTGCTTTATAAAGTCGTAAATATAAACGATAACTTACCTGAAAACTGTGTCAGATAGTGTTGTCCAATTGTAAATGAATGTTGTCGGCAAGTAACAGCCTAAAATACAAACTCTTCAGTTTCCTTTTCCTGAATCAGCCAAGGTGTATCCATTTCAAACAGGTGTTGCACTCGTAATTCACCCTGAGCATTTTTAGAGTAGAGTTTGGCGTAAAGACTGTTTTCGATACCTTCGACACAAAACAATCGACCATTTTCGTTTAGTAATTGAAGGTAGTGCGTTGGTGGTTTTGAGAGGGCTGCGGTAATCGCAATGACGTCGAATCGCTCTGAAGGTTTCCAACCTTTCGAAACGTCGGTGATTTCAGTGGTAATGTTGGTTAAGTTAAGTTGTCGAAAACGCTGCTCAGCTTCGACAATAAAGTCTTCGTAAAGATCCAAAGTCAATAACCGGTTTGCTTGAGAAGCGATTAATGCGGCGGTAAATCCACTGCCGGTTCCAATTTCTAACGCTTTATCAGCTTCTCGAATACTAAGCGACTGTAGCATTCGAGCTTCTTCTTTTGGAGTGAACATTTTTTGACCATGAGCAAGTGCAATGGATAGATCCGCAAAAGCAAGTGCACGCTGAGCCTCTGGCACAAAGAGCTCACGAGGTACACTCGCCATCAAGTTTAGCACTTTTGGATCACTGACATACCAGGGACGAATTTGTTGTTCAATCATATTAAAGCGAGCTTTTTCTTTATTCATTGTGCGCTCTCTTGGTTTTTCTATTCCGTAAAAACGGTGTTTTATTGATGATAACTTGTTGCCAACTTTGCGAATCGTTTATAGTCGCAGTATAAACCCATCACAGCAAACCCTGAAAGGATAGTTTGTAATGCCAGACGAAGCCAATTGCAAAGACATGCATTATGCGATTGAGTCTGAACACACTTTGTTTGAAGGCTTTTTCAAGGTTTGTCGATATCAGTTTGAACATGAACTTTTCAATGGAGACAAACACACGGGGGTGAAAAGAGAAGTCTTTTTACGCGGACAAGCGGTGGGCGTATTGTTAGTCGATTTACCGCGAAAGAAACTGGTTCTGGTTGAGCAGTTTCGCGCTGGTGCAGCAGCTGCAAAAGCTCAAAACCCATGGTTAGTTGAGTTGGTCGCCGGTATTATTGAGCCTGGTGAACAACCAGAACAGGTTGCCGAGCGAGAATCACTGGAGGAAGCCGGTTGCCAACCGACACAGTTGGTCCCAATGTATCGCTATTGGGTCAGCCCTGGTGGAAGCGACGAAGTGTTTCACCTGTTCTGTGGGCTGGTGGATTCTGCTCAAGCCGATGCTTTTGGTGGTTTAGAACATGAGCAGGAAGATATACGCGTTCATGTGGTGAGTTTCGAACAAGCTTACCAATGGTTACAACAGGGGAAGTTAGACAATGCCATGGTGATCATCGGAATCCAATGGTTAATGTTAAATGAGTCACAGTTGCTTCAACTCGTGGCGAGAAATTGAACATTACCGCTCCAGAGCTCGATTTTACCACCGAAAATAGGCTATTGTTGTATAAGTATCAGATAATTAAAGTGATTGATGATAAATTCGAAACGTAAATATGTGCCTGATTTGTCTGAGTATATGTCTCAGTGCGAGATGAATTACGCACTGATGACACGTCTGTTGGATTTGATCGAAAGGCAGTCGAAGCCTCAAGCGTGTAAAGCAAGCGCTTCACTCTGCGAGCTTCAGAACACTCGCATGCCTTTTCAGTTAACGATTTTGGAAAAAGCCCCCTATACTACAACCTTGCACTTAAAGGTAAATATTGCTGACAGTGAATGGGTCGAGCCGGTAATATTTAAGGTGCGGCTGTATCACGATGCGCAACTTGCAGAAGTGATGGAGCATGAACGTAACCACGCTCCCAAGCCTAGACATGAATATCCGCAGCAGGTAAAGCATTATCCTGACGACAAATATCAGCGAAACCAACTGCTGAAACAGTGTTTAACTGCCTGCTTTAATAGTGAGGCGGAGCAAGTGCCACTACCAACCATTACCGATGCGACTAACCAGGGATCTTGAATGAGTCAGGTTTCTACATTAGCTAAACAGATCAACACTCAACATATTGAATGTGTGCGCATCATTCAGCTGACGGACAGCCATATTTTTGCCGATGAAGAGGGCAAGCTGTTGGGGCTAAATACCCGCCAAAGCTTTGAGGCGGTACTGTCGCGCATAAAAAAGGAAGAACTTGCTCCTGATCTGATTTTAGCGACGGGTGACTTGTCGCAAGACGCATCAGACGAATCCTACCAATACATTGAGCGTCAGCTTAAAACTATGAACATTCCTTGTTTTTGGATACCGGGTAATCATGACGATCCGACCGCAATGTCGCGTATTCTTCATGGCGAAAACCTGTTTCCACACAAACGCGTGTTTGTGAACAATTGGCAAATTGTGTTGCTAGATACATCGGTTCGAGAAAAGGTGTATGGGCATGTGTCGGATCACGACTTGCAAATGCTGAAAGATGCGATTAAAGAGTATCCAGACCGCCACTTAATGGTTGTAATGCATCATCAGCCAGTTCCAGTTGGTAGTGAATGGTTAGATAATCTTGCGATCAAAAACCCTCAGGAGCTGTTTGATGCCGTTAAAAGCCATAAAGCGAAAACCTGTTTTTTATGGGGGCATGTGCATCAGGATTTTCACGGTGAACTCAATCGCATTGAGTTAATATCTACCCCTTCGACATGCGTTCAATTCAAACCGGGTTCAGAAGACTTTTCTGCTGGAGATGAAAGTCCAGGTTATCGGTATTTAACGCTACACAAAGACGGCAACATTGATTCGGTGTTACATCGGATATCAGACATTGAATTTACGGTTGACTACTCCATAAAAGGCTATTGAAGCCTTAACTTTTCTCGATTTTCCATTCTCTGGTGGTAATTTAAACACTTGATTGCTCAGCTGTTGAAAACTTAAACAGGCTACCAACTCATTCCCGAATAAAGCTTGCCAAGTGTGTTTGAAAACGCCAACATTAGTGCTTTCATTTTTACATTAATAGACCTGATTTTTAATCTGATGAGCCAATATACAGCTGACGCTATCGAAGTCCTGAATGGGCTGGAACCCGTTAAAAAGCGCCCTGGAATGTATACCGACACGGCGCGACCCAATCATTTGGGGCAAGAAGTCATTGATAACAGTGTTGATGAAGCGCTTGCCGGGTATTGTAAAAACATCGTGGTGACTTTGGAGAAAGACGGCTCCATGAGCGTGCAAGACGATGGTCGTGGCATGCCCATTGATGTTCATCCGGAAGAAGGTATACCTGGTGTGGAACTGATTCTCACCAAGCTACATGCGGGGGGAAAGTTTTCCAACAAAAACTATCAGTTTTCGGGTGGTTTGCACGGTGTCGGCATCAGTGTGGTGAATGCGCTTTCTCGACGAGTGGAAGTGCGCGTTAAACGCGATGGTCAAGAGCACATGATGGCGTTTGAAAACGGTGATAAAGCCAGCGACTTACAAGTTGTTGGTGAAGTGGGTAAGCGCAACACGGGAACCACCGTTACTTTTTGGCCTGATGCGCAATATTTCGATTCGCCCAAATTCTCAGTACCACGATTAAAGCATTTACTGAAAGCTAAAGCGGTGCTTTGCCCTGGCTTAAAAGTCAAATTGCTGGATAAAGTGAATGGTGAGGAAGAAAGTTGGTATTACGAAAACGGACTCACCGACTATGTTGCCGCTTCAGCAGAAGGGTATGAAACGCTTCCCGAAGAGCCTTTTACAGGTAGTTTTGCCAGTCACTCTGAGGCGGTCGATTGGGCATTACATTGGTTACCGGAAGGGGGGGATATTTTGGCGGAAAGTTACGTCAACTTAATCCCTACCGCATTGGGCGGCACGCACGTCAATGGGTTACGCACCGGGTTACTCGAAGCTATGCGCGAATTCTGCGAATTTAGAAACCTATTACCTCGCGGGGTGAAATTAGCACCGGAAGATGTCTGGGATCGGTTGAGTTATGTACTGTCGGTAAAGCTGGAAGACCCGCAGTTTTCAGGACAAACCAAAGAGCGCTTGTCGTCGCGCCAATGCGCTGCGTTTGTTTCTGGCGTGGTAAAAGATGCGTTCAGTCTGTGGCTTAATCAACATTCCGATCTTGGTGAAAAGTTGGCAGAGCTGGCGATCAGTAATGCTCACAAACGATTGCGAGCCGGAAAAAAAGTAGCTCGTAAAAAAGTCACGTCGGGCCCTGCGTTACCCGGTAAATTGGCCGACTGTATAGGACAGGAGCCAATGAACGCCGAGCTGTTTCTGGTAGAAGGTGACTCGGCGGGAGGTAGTGCCAAGCAGGCTCGCGATAAAGACTATCAGGCTATTATGCCGCTGCGCGGAAAAATTTTGAACACTTGGGAAGTCGACTCTCACGACATTCTCGCGTCGCAAGAAGTACACGACATAT
The DNA here is from genome assembly GCF_055326765.1 of Pleionea sp. WD8-19. Lineage (NCBI taxonomy): Bacteria > Pseudomonadati > Pseudomonadota > Gammaproteobacteria > Oceanospirillales > Pleioneaceae > Pleionea > Pleionea sp. WD8-19. The sequence continues at coordinate 58,617 of NZ_JBUZOU010000003.1, forward strand.
CCGTTGCTATTGGCCTTGACCCCGACTCTACCGACTTATCGAAGTTGCGTTACGGGAAGATTTGCGTACTTGCGGATGCCGATTCTGACGGGTTACACATAGCCACTTTGCTTTGTGCTTTATTCGTCAAGCATTTTCGACCCTTGGTGGAGGCAGGGCATTTATACATGGCGATGCCGCCGTTGTACCGAATTGATGTAGGAAAAGAAGTTTTTTATGCACTGGATGATGATGAAAAAGCCGGCATTCTCGATCGCATTGAAGCGGAGAAAAAACGCGGCAAAGTGAATGTGCAGCGCTTTAAAGGTTTGGGTGAAATGAATCCTGCGCAATTACGAGAAACCACTATGGCGCGCGATACCCGTCGTTTAGTTCAACTTTCAATTGATGACATGCCATCCACCGAGCAAGTGATGGATATGCTACTGGCAAAAAAGCGCTCTGCTGACCGCAAAAGCTGGTTGGAGTCGAAAGGCAACCTGGCCGAAGTTTAAAAGAGGTTTCGTTACAGTTTATGGAATTCAACTTTGAAGGTGTCGAGCGCCAGTCGCTCGCTGATTTTACCGAAAAAGCCTATCTCAACTATTCCATGTATGTGATCATGGATCGGGCGTTGCCGCATATTGGTGATGGCTTGAAACCGGTGCAACGTCGTATTGTCTACGCCATGAGTGAGCTGGGGTTAAAAGCCAGCGCCAAGTACAAAAAATCGGCTCGTACTGTAGGCGATGTATTAGGTAAGTTTCATCCTCACGGTGACTCGGCTTGTTATGAAGCCATGGTATTGATGGCGCAGCCATTTTCCTATCGTTATCCATTGGTGGATGGCCAGGGCAACTGGGGCTCTCCGGATGATCCCAAATCTTTCGCCGCTATGAGATACACCGAGTCTCGACTGTCGAAATACGCAGAAGTGTTACTCAGCGAATTGGGGCAAGGCACGGTTGATTGGATACCCAACTTCGACGGCACCATGGAAGAGCCCAAAATTTTACCGGCTCGACTTCCTAACTTGTTATTAAATGGAACTACTGGTATCGCTGTGGGTATGGCTACCGATATCCCACCGCATAACTTGCGTGAAGTGGCCAGCGCTTGCATTCACATGTTGGAAAACCCAAAAGCGACGGTTGACGAGCTGATGGCATTTATTCCTGGGCCAGACTTTCCAACCGAAGCGGAAATTATTACTGCCAAAGTCGACATTCAAAAAATTTATGAAAGTGGTCGAGGCAGCATCAAAATGCGTGCGCGATATCAAATTGAAGACGGAGAAGTGGTGATTTCGGCGCTGCCACATCAAGTTTCAGGCAGTAAAGTACTTGAGCAAATCGCTCAACAGATGCAAGCGAAAAAGCTACCGATGGTGAGTGACTTGCGCGATGAGTCGGATCATGAAACCCCAACGCGGTTTGTCATCGTGCCTCGTTCCAATCGAGTCGATCTGGAAGCGCTGATGGGGCACCTATTTGCCACCACCGATCTGGAGAAAAACTATCGCGTTAATATGAACGTGATTGGCATCGATAACCGGCCCCAGGTGAAGCCGTTGAATCGCTTTATCAGTGAGTGGTTGACTTTTCGAACGGAGACTACACGTCGTCGATTAGAACACCGTTTAGGAAAAGTGAACGATCGCTTACATTTATTGGAAGGGATGTTAATCGCCTTTCTGAATATTGATGAAGTGATCCGAATTATTCGTACCGAGGATGAGCCAAAACAAGAATTAATGAAACGCTTTGGTTTAACCGAAGTACAGGCCAACTACATACTCGATACCAAGTTGCGCCAGTTGGCTCGATTGGAAGAAATGAAAATTCGTGGCGAGCAGGATGAGCTGGCCAAAGAGAAAGCCGAATTGGAAAAAATTCTTGGTTCTGCTCGTCGACTGAAAACCTTGGTAAAAAAAGAAATCGAGCAAGCCGCCAAAGAATACGGCGATGAACGCCGGTCGCCGTTGGTCGAGCGTGGCGAAGCCAAAGCACTGGATGAAACCGATTTGATACCGGCGGAACCCGTTACGGTGGTCATTTCGGAAAAAGGCTGGGTCCGCTGTGCTAAAGGTCACGAAGTGGATGTCGAAAACCTGAACTATAAAGCGGGTGATAAATACCTGTCACATGCGCTTGGTCGCAGTAATCAGCAAGCGGTATTTTTGGACTCTACCGGTCGAAGTTATGCAGCTCCTGCACACAGCTTACCATCGGCACGAGGTCAGGGAGAGCCCCTTTCCGGGCGATTTAATCCTATTGCGGGTTCGCTGTTTATGGCGACCTTGATGGGGCAGGATAAGGAGCTGTTTCTCATTGCATCCGATGCTGGATACGGTTTTGTCGCCAAGTTTGAAGATATCGTGACGCGTAACAAAAACGGTAAAGCTCTGCTGTCTTTACCTAAAGGCGCCAAAGTGGTGTCGCCGAAAGCGGTGTTGGATTACGAAAACCAGCTTTGTGTTGCAGTGAGCAATGAAGGAAGGTTACTGGTATTTCCAATTCGTGACTTGCCTTGTTTAGGGAAAGGTAAAGGCAATAAAATCATCAGCATACCTTCGGCACGTGTGCTCAGCCGAGAAGAATTTGTGGTGGATATTGCTGTTGTTTCGGAAAAAGATGAGCTTCTGGTGCACAGTGGTAAGCGCCATTTGCGTTTGAAAATGCGTGATCTAGAGCATTATCGAGGAGAGCGTGGTCGTCGCGGTAACAAACTGCCTCGCGGCTTCCAGAAAGTGGATAAATTAGAAGTCGACGGTATGTAAATACGAGAAAACATCACAATTCGCGTTGCCGGCGATATGTTCTATGCTTTTGATAAGCCTTTAAAAATTGCCGGAATGCCAGTGGCCGATGACATTTTGAAGGGGGTGTATATTCCCCCTCAACCCAAATTGATCGATGAGATCACAATGGCAGGTACCGATCTCGAAGATATCGCTGCCAAAATTTCCTCAGATCCTGGGGTCAGTGCCGCGGTGTTAAAAACCGTAAACTCCCCCTATTTTGGTTTGCAATCGCGTATCGCTTCAATTAACCAGGCCGTCATATTGCTTGGACTAGAGCGAGTCATCAACATCGTAAAATCGATGTTATTAAGAGCTTCCATGGAGGGGGTAAAAACGTCCATTGATATGGACAAGTTCTGGCTGTCGAGTTTTGCTGTGGCAACGGTTTCATCTGCAATATGTCGGCAGCTTAATCTTGGGCTAACTGACGAAGCTTACACACTAGGGCTTTTCCATAATTCCGGCATGCCAATCATTGCGCAAAAAGTACCAAATTATCCAGAGATCATCACCAGTGCCTATTCGCGTTCTGATGGAGGCATTACCCGCGAAGAGTTTAAAACCATAGGAATGCATCATGCGGCAGCGGGATATCGGTTAACACGGGTGTGGAAATTACCCAAACTCATTTCAGAAGCCGTTCGTAATCATCATGCGGTAGAGCGATTGCTTGATGATGCATCCATCGAAAATCCTAAGCTTAAATCATTGGTGTCGGTACTGAAAATTTCGGAACACATGGTAAAACTGCATTCACGATTAGCCGGGGTGGAGGACGATCACGAATGGGAAAATAATAAAACATCGGTGCTGGGTTTTTTAGGGTTGAGTGAGTACGACGAAGAAGACTTAGAAGACGCCGTCTCATATACCTTGGGTGGCATTCCTTAAGACCAATATTTTTGTGCCAGCGCCTGGGCTTGTCGATGGAGTAAAGCGCGACTTTCAGAATCCAGATCAATCGTTGAACTAGCCGAGTTTTCAATTTTAAAAACCGCGAGATGAAAATCACTGCTTTGCTCAACTTGCGATAATTGCGGAGCTAAAGCGGCATCGACCAGTGCAAAGTGTTCAACATGATGCAGCTTATTTACCCAATATTGAAACTGTTTTCCTGCAACTAAAGACAGTTGCGGAGTTAAGGGTTTAAAGTAAAGATCCATTTCTCCCAATACCAACGAGCAACGTGAGTTCGATTCCGCTAGCGAATCTTCGTTTTGCAAGTAATAAACCAAATAACCCAGTTTAACCAGATCGTTCAACTGATTTTCTTCGCCTGTAATAATGAATAGGTTTTGGCCGACCATACAAATCGATAACTCCAATAAAGTACAGGCTTCAAACAAACAATTTTGCCACTTCAATTGTTCAGCAAACTGATCTTCAATAGATTCATCATTGTTGCTGTCTAATATTAGTGATAAAAGAATTGTAAAACCTTTATGTCGAATTGTTGCTTGCGCCTTGGTATGGAAACCGTGCAATTTAACCGGACGAAAATGCAATGCATCGCTCTGATTTTTTTTCTGCTTGATTTGACTAGCAGCTTGCTCTAAAGAGGGAGACGTTGCAGTTTCTGAGTCACCCAATGCTTGCGACGAGACACTTTTGTTCGAAGCTTTTGGCAACGGCCGAGAACGTCGCCAAAGACTGATTAAGCCGAGGCTAGAAACCGAAAGAAAACCAATAAGCGTGAACAAGGTGATTTGAAAACTATCCTTACGTAACTGATATTCCAGTTGAGCACGATCGAGGGTGATCTTGAGCCAGCCCACCGGTGTTTTTTGCCAATGAATTTCGACCATAAAAGGTACAAGTGGCGATTGATAATCTGGTAGGTAGCTGGTCATTAGCGTTTTAACACTTTGATTTTTATCTTTACCCGTTTGGGGTGTTGAAGTTGCTTTCTCGGTAATTAAAGTGCCATCTAACCGATAAATCGCGGCTTCTAATACCGCTAGGTGCTCGGTCAACTCGTCCAATAACTGAGCGAGATACACTTTATCTTCGGAGACAACTGCTTCAGCACTGGCAATGGCTGCAACTTCAGTCATTTGGTGGCCAAGTTCTGCAACCCGAGTGTTCAGTAATTGACTCATTTGCCAGCTTAGCCAGAGCCAGGCGCCGAAGAAAATAACAGCACTGAAAAACAGGAACCAGATTGCTGCGTGCCAAAAAGTTGCTACCGCTCGAGTAGGTTGTGTCATGGTTATAATGTCTGATTTTTTTTAATTTGAAAAACATGCTCTAAAGGAATTATGAGGACTTTTTAAGATGAGGGCAATCATTGCTAAGGGATGGTACACTGGTCGCAAATTTATAGAAACGCTTAACTTTTGTCATGATGGATAAACCGCAAAAAGCAATCATCGAACATTTTCTTTGGCAAGCATCGCGGTGGCAAGAAACAGCCATCGTCGCTGATTACCGCTGGTCATTGCGTATGTGGCCCGAAAATCAGGCGATTGCAACTGCGTTACTCGAAGTTCTTGCAGAACATAACACGCCTTGTTTTGGGCGCATTATGCGAACCGAAACTACGGAGTGGCTTTTTCCGGAGGTCACTCCGGATTTACTGAATGCGTTGGTCGTAAAACTGGCGCAATCCGAAATCAATTACGCGATTCAACCTATAGAAGCCCGACATCAATTACCAAAGTTGCTTGTGTTCGATATGGACTCAACGCTGATTCAAATGGAGTGTATTGACGAGCTCGCCAGGCGTTGTGGATTTTACCAGCAGGTTTCTGAAATTACGGAGTCAGCTATGCGAGGAGAATTGGATTTTTCACAAAGTCTTCGTAAGCGAGTCGCGGTGTTAAAAGGGTTGTCGGTACTGGAAATTCAATCGATGACTCAAGAGCTGCCCTTCACTTCGGGCGTAAGAGAGCTGGTGGACTGGGCAAAACAACAAGGCATTAAGTTAGCCGTGGTATCCGGTGGTTTTATACCTTTTGTAGAAGCTTTAAAAAAGCAATTGGGATTTGATTACGCGTTGGCGAACGAGTTGGCCGTTAATGATGAGTGTCTTAACGGTGAAGTCGTGGGTAATATTGTCGATGGAAATGCAAAGCGTGCGGAACTCTTAAGGTTAAAGCAGGTGTTAGCCCTAGAAGCGAGTGAAGTTTGGGCTATCGGGGATGGTGCAAATGATTTACCGATGATGCAAGTGGCTGGTCTTGGCATCGCGTTTGATGCCAAGCCGAAAGTCAAAGCGGCAGCGAAAGCCGCTATTGTTAAACCCGAAATGGGGGATTTGTTACAACTGTTAAAGCAACAGGTCGGTTGAGTGGTAGCCGCTGTAGGCATTAAGTATTAATTTAGAACTCAGTGGATGAAAAGTCGAAATTCAGCTCTTTCATTGGGGCCTGTAAGTAAAATCCTTGAATATAACCCACACCTAATGGCCATAATGCGGCCAAACTGGCGGCGTCTTCAACTTTTGGTGTAACCGTGGCAATATCTCGTTGATGCGCTTCGTTACAAATTTGAGTGATGTCGGAAATGGCGTCACCACCTTCTGAAAGACCCAAGGTGATCTCACCTTCACTGATTGCGTAGTTAGGAATAATTTGATCCAATAATGTAAAGTGTTCCGCACTGTTGCGTAAGTGGCTAATAGCAACCTGTACTTTAATTTTACGTAATGCGTTTGCCATTAGTATTACGCGTTTTAAATAGGTCATAGCATCGTCTGCTTTTACTGTGATGACCAATGAAGTCGGTGGTTGTTTGCTGCTTTTCAACAAATCAGAAATAAAAGATACGATACCTTCATCGGTTAATGCAGCAGAAGAGAGATGGATAAAAACAGAGGCTTTGGTTTTGCTGCCATGCAATTGCTTAATGGACTGCATCAATACCCAGCGATCCAATTTAGCCGCCAGGCCGGAAGCTTCGGCAATAGGGAAGATTTCGCCAGGGGACACTTCACCTTTGTCGGTCTTCATTCTTAATAAAGCCTGATACAGCGGCTTTTCATCGCCATGTAATTTAACGATGGGTTGATACACAAGATATAACTTACCTGTTTCAATCGCGTCATGAATTTTCTCGATCATTTCGCTGTGTTCCGAGCGTTCTTGATCCACCATCTTGTTAAAGACTTTAACGCCATCCCCTTTATTTTTGACCACTCGCTGACACGCAGAGTGCGCGAAAGAAATCACATCGCGTGCATTCGAGGCCTGATCGCCTACCGGAGCCAAACCGATACTCAATGTAAGTTTCAGGGTTTTGCCTTCAATTTCGAAGAGGTGCTTTTTAATCTGCTTGCAAAGGTTTTCAGCAAAGCTTTTTGCTTGCTCGATCGATTCTTCTTCGAGTAAGACCATGAACGATTCGTTACCAAAACGCGCCAATATAGCACTGTCATCGGCTTGCTGCTGCAACCAGTTGGCAGAGTCGGTGATTATGTCATCGGAACCGGTAATACCGAATTCTTTTTCGATTGATTCGTATTGATCCAGCTCAATAAATAACAGGTGTCTTCTTTGGCCAGACTCACTACTGACACTAATAATTTCGTCAAGTTTGTCTTGAAAGTAGGTTTGATTGTAAAGGCCCGTTAGCACATCCTGCGCACTGAGCTCTTTCACCTTAGCTTCCAGCTCTGCACTGTCGCTGGTGGTTTTTATTAACACTTGGGTACAAGCTTCGTTATCGTAGGTCGCATTAGACAAGGTGAGTATTGCATCGAACTCAGACATATCACCTTTAATTCCCTGACATGCAAAGTGATTATTCGATGGGTTTTTGGCGTATTGCCGAAGAAAGTTTTTAAAGTCATCATGGCAGTTCGATGCAATCATATCCATGACGGGCATACAGAGGAGCTCGTCCGGATCTTCAAAGCCAAAGAGCTCGACATAAGATTGGTTGGCATAGATGTGCATTCCATCATGAATATAAGCGATGGCATCTTGTGAGCTATCGAGTAACAAGCTGCAGCGTTTTTCCGTTTCTGCCAATTGCAGCTCCGCTTTTTTGCGCAGTTTTCGTTGATCGAGGTTTTCCAGTTCTCGTTTGACGATCAGGTACAAGCGTTCCTGGCTGGCAAATGGCACGGCGTCTTTGATGCCCACTTTCAAAGCAGAAATTAAGTCGGACTCGTTGTCTTCATCGGTGACCAATATGACGGGAACATCACGACCGTGCTCATCGATGAGCTCAATGACTCGTGTTGCGTTTAAGCCTTTTACTTCGGCGCGCGTCAAACACAGATCCCAAGATTGACGTGCCAAGTGTTCTTGTAAATCGTCCTCCTTGATCACTTGAGTGGCCCGTACCGGATATCCATGATTTCGCAATGTGGTGATCATGGTTTCAGCATCGTTAGAGGATGGTTCCAACATTAATACGTGAACGGGCTTAATCTCGTTATTGGCCATTGAAGCGCAGACTTTCCTTTGATGTTATTGGACTCAGTTGGAGCTCGGTTCGACAATAAGTATCGAATTATCAGGGATCTATTGAGATTGTAGCTGAGATCGGGCGGCTTAGGAACCGCTCCACCGAGAAATTACTTTAAGCCTTTGTGAAAAAATGTGATCCAGTTCCATTGAGATTAGGTGACTTAAATCAGATCCCATACATTTTCAAACCCATCATCTTGTGCATTCATATCGTTGGCTAATTTTTTTGCTGGTCCTTCGTTGAGCGTACTCAAGCGCTCAAAATAAAACTGGCGGTAGCCCTGCGAAGAGGATACCAACTTGGTAAGGCGTGCTTCATAGACTTCATCGCCATCAACCACGGTAACTTTTTGTTTCGGTGCATAGAAGACCGGGTTGGTGATTAGAGTTGCTGGCTGGCCGATACCTTTTAGCTCAGGTAAGAGTAACGCATTTTGAAAAACCTGACCATTCGGTTTACCGCTGCGCATTTGTGACTGAACGGGTTTTGCACCAGGGGCAATCAATTGTACGCCGAGTTGGATACCTGGATTTTGCTTGGAGCGTTTTATCCAGCGGATCACACCAATGTGCCAACTCTCATCGCCATTGGCTTCAGTTTCCACTAGGCCGATGACTTCACCGGTTTGAGTGTGTTGCGGTGGTTGTCCACCGAAACTTATGCAATACCCCCCGGGGCTGATATTAACGATGTCAACGTCGATGAGATCGTAATTTTGGTTGAGCTGGCCGATATCGCTTTTGCCAAAGGCGGCGGCGTAATCAATTTCATTGGTTTCCGGAACCGCTTGTTTGGGGCGATAAAGTTTGGCCCAAACGTCTTCACCGGTCGGTTCGTTATAAAAACTTTGATTGCCGAATTTTTCAAGCATGTTCACAGTTGCCTGATCTTCAACCAGAGTCGCGTTTTGCAAACTGCCTTCGTAGTGTGCCAGGGTTTCGGGTTCGACTTCCTCTACTTCGTCTTCTTCCAATCCGAAGCCAGAAAGAATTTGAAACGTGGCTGTTAATCCAACGCTAACCTTAAGATGGCCATCGCAAGGTGTGCGAGCAAAATTTCGTGAAGACAGGTGTGCCCAGTTTTTTAACAAATGGCGCGTCAGGCGAACGGAAAGCCCGCCAATTGATACTTCTTCACGGAGTGATTCTTTGTTTTCTTTCAAACTTTTTTGCAGTTCTTGCACAACAAAATCGAGGTTCATTGCAAAACAGAAGCGGCTTGGACGAATTTTACTTAAAGCCTGATGAATCGGTGGCAATGGTTGGTTAAGATCGATCACAAAACGGTTATCGAAACGGCTCGATACTTCCAATTTGCAATGTTCAACATAGCGTTGTAAACCGTTAAAAACGGCTTCAATTTCTTGCTGTCGCAATTGATAAGGGTTGGCAATCGATAAGAGTGCAATTTTTTTGAAAATCTCTTCTATCGAGTGTTCGTGTTGAAAACCTTCGAACTGACAGTTTTTAGTGTGCAGCTTTTGCTCTAGAGCAAAGCGGTAAATGGTGTTGATTTCTTTCCATATTCGCGAAGGTACGTCGGTATACACCTGATAGCAGCGAACAACGGTCAACGACAGGTATTCCAGCGCCAAAAACAAAGACTGGTGCAGCATGCTTTTCTTTAAAAGACTGGGTGATTCGGCTTGATGTTCAATGATAAATTTAAAGCCGATCGCCATTTCGGTATGAATGGCCTGAACCAGCGCGGCAACCTTTTTTTGTTTGTCGGATAGATTCAAGGTGTGACCGGTAAAATGGCGAGAGAGTGATTTCAACACCAACTGTACCGGAGTGTGTAAAGCCAAAAGAATTTTAAATCGATCGTCGTCATCCAATGTCGACTTATTACACTCGAGCAGTATTTGATACAGTCGTTTTGATGAGTCGGAAATATTAGCAATGGGCAAAGTTTCCAGCCAACGACTGACGTGCTTGGGCGTAAGTTTACCCACCAGACTGGATTTCATGGCCTCTGGTTCGCGAATGCTAAGCCCTAGTTTTCCATGGATCATACTACTTGTCCCTGATGTTGTGCACTGATCGATGAGGTTTTAAAACACATATATATTAGCCGTAAACTGCCTATTTTACAGCCTTTTTTCTGAGTTCAATCTCAAGAAGAAATAGCTGTGCTACCTTTAATGAATAGTTCAAAGCTTGCCAAATGTCACGAAAAACTGCTGAAAATCGCTTCTTTGAGACATTCATAATTGATGCTAAGTGTCTCTATGAACACTGATTAATTATTAACCTAAAATCAAGTTAATGAGCTAATTGATTGATATCTGGTCAATATTTAAAGACGAAACGGTGTTTTCGAGGCTTCACCGGGCACTTCTCTTACCAGTTTAGGAACCAGATAGCCTGAAAGTCGGGCCAGCATTTGATTGTGCAGGTTTACGGCATCGACTTCGCTTACTTCAAAATGATGCACACCAAGTACGCGATCCAACAAGTGCAGGTAATAAGGTTGAATGCCCACCTTAAACAGCCGTTCACTCAAATCACACAGGGCATCGCTTGTGTTATTCACTTGACGAAGCAGTACCGACTGATTCAGTTGACGAATACCTGCTTGCTGGCAACGTTTTGCTGCATTAGCTACGGCAGTGTCAATTTCATTGGCATGGTTAATATGCCACACCAGTACCCAAGTCAGAGGTGATTGCTCGGCAAGAGCGAGTAGGGTGTCTGTGATCCGATCCGGAATCACCAGTGGCAAACGCGAGTGTATGCGCAGCCTTTGTAATTGGGGCAAAGAAGCCAGCAGATCATGTAAGCGTTTCAGCTTTTCATCACTGAGCAATAAAGGTTCCCCGCCACTTAAAATCACCTCATCGATTTCTGGATGTTGTTGAATATAGTCTCGCCACTGTTCCCAAATTCTGTCACCAGGTACTTGATCCGGATAATCAAAATGACGCCGAAAACAATACCGGCAATTAATGGCACAGCTCGCGGCGGTGATAGTGAGCACTCGCGCGCCGTATTTGTGTAGCATTCCCGGAACGGGATTCTGGCGGGACTCTTCCAATGGGTCGGTCGTAAATCCTTCCTGATGTTCGAACTCTTCACTTCGAGGCCACACTTGTAAAAACAACGGATCTTGAGGGTTTCCGACCTCCATGCGAGACACATAAGCTTCCGGAACGCGCAACTTGAACAATTGGTTTGCATCGCCGTTACCACATTCTTTTTCGGTCAGGTTCAAACGTTTGAGTAACTGCTTGGGCTCGGTGATAGCCGTAGCCAGTTGTTTTTTCCAATCAGAGCTGTGACAAAGAGGTGGGTTACAGGGTAAAATTGCTGTTTTATTCACTACGATATTACTCGGCGGTTCAATGCGACTAAGGTGTATGGGCCCGCATGTTTGAGGTGTTTGATGGCAACGTATAATACCAATGAATTTAAAAATGGCCTAAAGATTATGCAAGATGGCGAGCCTTGCGTGATTGTGGAAAATGAATTTGTTCGTCCAGGAAAAGGCCAGGCTTTTGCGCGTGCCAAACTCCGTTACTTATTGTCGGGCCGAGTGGTCGAGCGTACATTTAAATCAACAGAGAGTGTTGAGGGTGCCGATGTTATGGACACCGATATGGAATACCTTTATACCGATGGTGAGTTTTGGCATTTTATGGACCCCAATACTTATGAGCAAATTGCTGCCGATGCGAAAGCTATAGGTGATAATGCCAAGTGGTTGATTGAACAAAACTCGTGTCAGGTGACTTTATGGGATGGGCGACCGATTTCGATCACACCACCCAATCAGGTTGTGGTGGAAGTTACCGACACCGATCCCGGATTAAAAGGCGATACTTCAAGCGGTGGAAATAAACCGGCAACAGTTAATACCGGTGCCGTGGTGCGTGTTCCTCTGTTTGTTCAAATTGGCGATAAGATAAAAGTAGATACTCGTACTGGTGATTACGTCAGTCGAGCCAACTAAACAACAAGCGTTAAAAAAAGGGCAGCATCGCTGCCCTTTTTTAATGGAACGGTGAATGGAGTAAATCATGACACCTTGGCAGCCATCCGCATCGATTGGAAATTTACAGCAACGAGCAAACGTATTGCGAGAAATTCGCGAGTTTTTTTACTCACGAAATGTGATGGAGGTGGATACCCCTGCGTTAATGCCGCATACCGTCACCGATCCTTATATGACGGCTTTGTCGCTGACCATGGGAAAGCAAAAACTCTATTTACAAACCTCACCCGAATACGCAATGAAACGACTGTTGGCCGCTGGTATTGGTGATATTTATCAGCTGTCGAAAAACTATCGCAGCGATGAAGTGGGACGCAAGCACCAACCAGAATTTACCTTGCTTGAGTGGTACCGAGTTGGCTGGGGTCATCATCGATTGATGGATGAAGTTTTCGACTTGGTTTCACACATTTCGGGTATTCGACAACGTGAAAATTTCAGCTATCGAGATGTGTTTATCAACAATTTACAGCTTGATCCTTTTACCATATCTGACTTGGATTTACGAAATCGAGCTGAGCAGGCGTTTGGTCCTTTAACGGAAGAACTGTTTCGTGATGACTATTTAACGTTATTGTTTGCAGAAAAAATTGAACCTCTGTTAGGAAAAAACTCAATCGCTTTTGTCTACGATTTTCCTGCCAGTCAATCGGCATTAGCGCGATTACTTCCCAATCAATCGGATTGTGCTGGTCGCTTTGAAGTCTACTGTCGGGGCATTGAGTTAGCGAATGGGTTTTGGGAGTTGTGTGATGCCAAAGAACAGCGACAACGATTCATCGACGATCATAAAAAGCGAAGTGCGATGGGTATCAATCAGCCCGAAATCGATGAGTGTTTTCTTGCTGCGCTAGAGCAGGGGCTACCGGAATGCAGTGGCGTTGCGTTGGGAGTGGATCGATTATTGATGTTGGCACTTAAAAAAGATCATATCAACGAGGTTCTGCCATTTCCTCTTGTGACCAATGAATAGAGCGAATGGTTGCGTCTTTTACCATGGCACCTATCAATTCGCCCATTAATAGGTGCTTTCCACAGTAATCGAGCGTGGGTGTATCATATCCGTTTACAAATACCGTGGCATCCGTTCCGGTTCCTGTCGCCATTTGGTTCGAAAGCGGACTCATGACTTGGCACTCCTGCATCGCTGCCGCTTTTGCTTCACTGGCGATCATTATCGCTTCTACCATTGCCGGTTCACTAAACGTTGCTGAGGTGCAAATAATGGTATTAATGGTGCCTGCTACCATTTGCGAGTGAAACGTTTGAACATCTGCGGTGTCACCTGCGCGGCGTGGATGCGATAATCCCACAGTAACCAGTACCATCAGCTCAACGCCCTGTCGATATTCTTGTACAACTTGTAAAGACTCTATGGGGGCAGAAGTCATTAAGCCTACGCTGACACCTTGCCAATCGTTTTGCTCGCAATAGGTTTGTAAATATTGTTGTGGCGATTGCGTGAAGGCGTCGGAATCATTCACTTTTTTATTGAACACACGCTGTGCGATACATAAACCACCGTTGTATACAGCCGAGCTGAGCACACGGCGCGGTGTGGAAAAATCCAATCGAATGTGATGTGGCGTCTGTTCTAGTATCATAGGGAATAACTTAGTTGGCATACGATCGTGGTAGCTTAAAAACATCACCTATGGTCCAGGCAATAATGCTTTAATCGCTTACCACTGATCGAGCTTAGTTATTGTGATTTTAAAAATCAATCCCAGCGATTGAATATTAAATGAAGCTGATTGTCAGCGTCGGTAACGAAAATAAAATAACCACCGCCAGTTGTCGGTAAACCACAAATGCTAGGCTTGTTGATTCGAGTCATACATTGCATTTTATGGGCGGGGTGATCCGCGGTTGCAAAAGTACAAGTCGATGAAGTTTGAGCCAGGGTTTCGACCTGATCTCGAGCGGCACGTGCCATCACATAACGCAAATCGCGAAAGGCCACATAGCGGTCAACATTCAGATTAAAAGCATAACTGTCGTTTAAATTACCTAATAGATCACTGTAGCAAAGTTCGGGTTGAGGCATCCAAAGGCTTTGGTAGTCATTTTCGGTTGTTAGCTGTGGAAATGCGGAGTAATCGTCGTATTCGGTTAACACGATATTGGTGGAGTCCACATAATCACGAACAACGATAAATTCGCCTGCATCACTGGGCACACGGCATACCGTACTTCCTGCAATCGTTTCACACACAATGGTAGACCGGTTCATCGGTTGTTTAAATGTTTGGCATTCTGAATTTTTGTCAGAAAAGGTTTTCGCCAGTTCACTCACTGCGCGCGCGGCATAATCTCGTTTGTCTTCCAGTTCGTAATAAAAGTCGGTAAACAGGTTCCAGGTTTTATCGTCGGCTGTATTGGCGGGACTCATATCGGCCAAACACCGAGACAAAGATGGGATCTGAAAGTCTGCAGCTTGAGTCCAGGATGCAAAAGATAAAATGAAGACGAAAAGTAGGGTTAAACGCATTTTTTATTCCTTGTAATTGAAAAAGGGCGCGGGATGCTACAGCAAAGAGATCAGAAGGAACAGGTGAATAATCCCATTGATTTTAAAAGGAAATTTTTGTTGCTGTTTATCTCAAAGTGCTGTTTTTTTGAATTGGGGTGGTGAAGTTGAATGGTTTTTAAGCAAGTTTTTGTTGCGTTCATCGGTGTTTTTCGATTTAATTACACAGTTGATTAATTAAATGTGCTGAACGTCATGAATGCATCTCGTGGTCGTCCTGTCGATAGCGAAAAACAGCAACAACAAAAACAGCGGCTACTGGCCGCTGCGCGTGATTTACTGAGTGAAAAATCGTTTAAAAGTGTCACGATAAGAGAACTTGCCGAGCGTGCTGGTGTCAACTCCGCCATGGTCCGATATTACTTCGGTAACAAAGAAGGTTTGTTTATTGCGTTGATTGATCAAATGTCTCAACAGCATTTTGCACAACTGCAGTCGTTAATCAGTCAACCGGATCCTATCCGTGGGTTTATCGAGCGTATGCTTACAATGGTGTGCCATCGAAAAGAAATGGTGCGCTTCATTCACGATGAAGTGTTGCATGGGCATTCCAAGTTAAAAGATGCGTTTTTACAACGCATGCCAAAACGCATGGCCCAGTTTTTACCACGGTTGATCCAAAACGAAATTGATGCGGGGCATTTTCGATCCAACCTCAATGCGCGGGATGCCGCATTCAGTTTAATGGCTTTGATCATGATGCCGGTCGTGGCAACACCGGTTCGTGAAGAAATTTGGAAAATTCCTGCCAGCTACATCGAGAGTCCTGAGTGGGCAGAGCATATTTATCAATTATTTGTCACCGGTTGCAACAAGGAGATATGAGCAATGCAGCAATGGTTTCAGCATAAGTTGGCATTGCCAGCTTTTATATTTTTCGGCGTTATCCTTACATGGGTGGTTGTTTCGCTACAACCGGATATGCAACACAACCCAGAACAAAAGCCAGCGCCGGCGGTTCATGTGATCAAACTGGAACAACGAATGTTACGGCCCATCATCATTGGATACGGTAATGTTGAGCCGGATCGCAAACTCGACGCTAAGGCGGAGGTGAGTGGACGCGTCGTGTATGTTCATCCCGAACTAAAAAAAGGTGCGGTGTTACCGAAAGATACTTTGCTGGTGCAAATAGACGACAAAGACTATCAATTAGCGCTTAAACAGGCACAAGCCGATTTATTAGCAAATCAGGCTAACCTAAAAGAAATGGAACTGACCATAAAAAATAATGAGTTGGAATTAAAGTTAGCGAAGCAAAAATTAAGTGTTCGCGAAAAAGAGTTAAAGCGACTGGAGAAGTTGCGAGCCAGCGGCTCTGTTTCACAATCCAATCTTGATGCTGAGCGACAAAACGTTCTTCAGCAACAACAAGAAGTCCAAAAGTTGGAAAATGCCAAAACAACGTTGCCATCGGATCTCGAAGTGATCAAAGCCCAAATCGCGATTGCCAGCGCTAAGGTAGAGCAAAACCAACGCAACTTGAACCGTACTCAAGTGCGATTACCTTTTAATGCGCGCATTAGTTTGGTCGCCGTTGAACAGGAACAATATGTCGCAACAGGCTCCACACTGTTTAATGCATTCAGTATGGAAAAAATGTTGATCAATGCGCAATTTGCATTAGAGCAATTTAGAGAACTAGCCACTGGTTTTCAGGAGCAGCAACTACAACCTTTTGCCAGTGGTGGGTCATCGACTTCTCGACAATTAATGCAAAGCCTTGGGTTAACCGCCAAAGTGAAAGTCGCAGGTACCCAACTTGACTATTGGGATGCCGAAGTGGAGCGTCTGGTTGATAATCTGGATCCGCAAAGTCGAACTTTGGGTGTGGTGGTCAGTGTCAGTGGTAGTTATCAAAACATTAAGCCTGGCGTGCGGCCACCGTTGTTAGAAGGTATGTATATGGAAGTGGAACTACGCGGGGCTCCTCAGATGTATATTGCTTTTCCTCGCGCTGCGTTACATCAACAACAAGTGTATCTGGTAAACGATCAGCAAAAACTTTTACGAAAATCGTTGCGCAACTTGCAGCTGCAAAATGAATTGGCATTGGTAAAAAGCGAATTGAGCGCAGGCGATTGGTTGATCACATCGGATGTTTTTCCAGCGATTGATGATATGCCAGTGGCTCCATACCCCGATGAACACTTACAGCAACAAATGATACGCTGGATGGAGCAAGCCCAATGATCCGCTACTTTGCTGCCCATCCCACAGCCGCTAATTTGCTTATGATCCTATTTTTAGTGTTAGGGATAATGACTTTGCCACAACTCAAACGAGAAACGTTTCCGGAGGTCAAGCGTTGGAGCGTTGAAGTTTCCGTTGCTTATCCCGGAGCGGCTCCACAAGATGTAGAGTTGGAGATTTGCCGTAATCTGGAAGACGCTTTGGACGGTATCAGTTTCGTGGAAGAAAAAGTGTGTCAAGCGCGCCACAGCCTTGGAATCATGACCATTAAAATGTTAGAACAAGGCGACTTTAAGCAATTTAAAGACGACGTAAAATCAGCGGTAGACGCAATTAAGGAGTTTCCACAACAAGCTGAAGCGCCAGTAATCGAAGAAAGTGGGCGAACACAAAATGTTATTGCCATTGCATTGACCGCCAATATACCCCGCGGTGAGCTTAAAAATTTAGCCGAACAATTGAAACAGCAGTTATTGCGTGAACCAGAAATTCCTTTGGTTGAAATTGATGGTTTCTCTGAGCGCCAACTTCGCATTGAAGTTTCGCAAGCCAATTTGCGAAATTACGGTTTAAGCTTACATCAATTGATTAATATCATTAACTCGCAAAATATCGACTTACCATTAGGCGCAATAGAAACGACATCTCGTGAGGTACAGTTGCGTTTCAACGATGAACGCCGAAGTGCACAAACACTCAGTGAACTGGTAATACTTCGTGGTGAACTAGGAAGCGAAGTTAAAATGGGTGATATTGGTCGAGTGGTCGATACATTTGAGTTGGCCGAAGATAAAATTTTATTTAACAGCGAACCGGCGGCATTGTTAAAGATCAATAAAAACAGTATCGACGATAGTTTGGATGTTTTATCTGCGGTGGAGCGATTTATCGATAAAGCCAGCGCTAAACTACCCGAAGGTGTAACGCTTCAGCTCACACAAGATGCGACCAGCATCATCAAAGATCGCATTCAATTATTAGGTACCAATGCTTGGCAAGGTTTGTTGCTGGTGTTTGGTGTGATGTGGTTATTTTTTACTATTCGTTACGCCTTTTGGGTGGTCATGGGATTGCCGGTTTCCTTTTTAATGAGTTTTTTTGTACTGAGTTATTTCGGCATCACGATTAATATGATTTCTATGGTGGCATTGCTACTGGCGTTGGGCATTTTAATGGACGACGCAATTGTTATTTCGGAATCCATTGCCAGCCAAATACGTCATGGTAAATCACCTTTAGAAGCCGCGGTTGACGGTACTAAAATGGTGGCCAGCGGTGTCTTTTCTTCTTTTTTAACAACACTGTGTATTTTCATTGGTCTTATTTTTATTGAAGGGGATCTTGGCCAAATATTAAAAGTGATCCCTATTGTTTTGATCTCGGTAATCAGCGTCTCTCTGATTGAAGCGTTTTTAATTTTACCGAGTCATTTAAATCATTCGTTATCGCACGCACACAAAAAAGAAGAATCGGCATTTCGGACTCAATTTAACACTCGCTTCGAACAATGGCGTCTGAAGGTTTTCAATTTGGTTGAAACTTTGATTCGATATCGATACGCGTTTATTGGTGGTGTAATAGCGCTGTTAATCTTTTCTATGAGCATGTTGGTAACGGGAATATTAAAGTTTTCTGCTTTCCCAGCTATCGAAGGCGACATGCTTCAAATGCGTATTCTTATGCCAGCAGGAACACCACTTGCCCGAACCGAGAAAGTGGTGCAGCAAAGTTTACAAGCCCTTCAAGAGTCATCGGAACATTTTTCAATCGATGAATCGGAACCATTGGTTAAAGCGGTAAGTGTCGAGTACAGCGTGAACTCGGATGCGCAGGAGTCTGGGCCACACTTGGCTACTATCAGTGTGGATTTACTTACGGCTGAGCAGCGCAACACTCGGCTCCAATACATTATTGATGAATGGCGTAAACGAATGGGGGTGGTTGCCGATGCGCAAACTATTTCTATCAAAGAGCCGGGGTTAGGGCCCAGCGGTCGCGCCATTGAAGTTCGAATATACGGTGATGCGTTTGAACAACTCAGCGAGGCGTCTTATCAATTGCAGCAGTGGTTAGCGGGGTATCCGGGCGTCAATAATGTTCTCGATGATTTACGGCCCGGTAATCCAGAGTTCAGTTTAACTTTAAAGCCGGGGGCTTACAGCTTAGGTATTGATGCACAAACCATTGCCAATCAAATGCGTGCGGCGTTTCAAGGGGTAAAAGTTTTGGAAACTCATCGTGGTTTAGAAACTTACGACGTCACCGTAATGTTGTCGGAGTCTTCACGTAACGATTTTTCCGACTTGGATACATTTGGTATTGTGCATCCGCAAAGTGGTGTGGTAATCCCGCTTTCTAACCTTGTACATATTTTACCGACTCGAGGTTACTCACGCATAGGCCGAGTCAATAATCAAAGGGCGGTTACAGTATATGGTGATATTGATCCGTTGCAAAATAATACGGCAAAAGTAATTGCAGATGTTCAAAAACGTTGGCAGCCGCAATTTGAACAACAATTTCCAGACTTATCGATCAGCTTTGAAGGTGAAATTAAAAACGGCGCCGTGACGCAACAATCGATGGGGCAATCCTTTATTCTTGGAATCATCGGTGTGTTTTTATTGTTGTCGTTTCAATTTAAAAGTTACATTGAACCCTTGGTGGTGATGATAGCGATCCCATTAGCGTTAATTGGTGTCATTTGGGGGCATATGCTGATGGGCTTGAATTTTACCATGCCATCGGCTTTAGGGTTTGTTTCGCTGGCGGGTATTGTGGTGAACGATTCCATTTTGTTGGTGCAATTTGTGAAGCGTCGTGTGGCTGAAGGATTATCGGTTCACGACGCAGCTGCTAAAGCAAGTTACGATCGATTTCGTGCGGTTTTATTAACCTCGGTTACAACGGTTGCTGGTATGACGCCATTACTGTTTGAAACCAGTTTACAAGCGCAAATTTTAATTCCTTTAGCAACCAGTATCGTGTTCGGAATAATAACATCGACGCTGTTGGTGTTGTTTGTGATACCTTGTTTGTATTCAATATTGGAAGATTTTGGTTTTGCAAATGCGAATGATTTTGACGGTACAGAAAAGGCGAGGGAGGCTAGTCATATCGCGTAACTCAAATTTCTTATTTTTTTTTATGTCATAACACGACTTTTTTATGTTTAGAAATAATATAGTTTAGAGCGTGAGTACCCGAGAAACTTCTATAATTGACCTTGCGAGTTAAAAGTAGGAGTGTGATTATGAAGTCGTTTTTGATTAAATTTTTCGGTTGTGTATTAGGTTGTGGTGTATTGTTAGGCTGTCTTGATGGTGATGACGATGATCCACCACCTCCACAAGACACCGTCGGTTCAGACGAGTATGTCGGTTCCGGTTCGCGTTGGGATGTCACTTTAGAAGACGATGGCGATTTTGTTATTACGCGACGCGCAACATCAGACTCGCCTGTCGACTTAACCGTAAACGGCACCTATACCACATTATCAACAGGCTTTTTGCACTTAACGGTTTCTTCGGCAACGGGAAATGATGCGCCAACTGCAGGCGATCAAGCGTTCGCTTTAGAAATTCCTGGCTACGCTTTTTTCTTAATGCCAATAAGTCCTGGTGATGATCAACTCATTGCAATGGTTACTGCGGGCAGCTGTCCCACTTCCGATTACGATGCAAATTGGGTGATGGTAAAAAAACCTGCGTCAACTTCGGCTGATGAGGTGGGCCGAGACTTTTTCGGAACGTTTCAGTTTATGGCAGCGGATTCTTCTGCGGTATTGCCATCACGATATGCGCTGGCGAATAACTTTGAGTCACAAGGTGAAATGGCTTTAGGGCAAGGGAGTTGCTCGGATGGCATAATGACGGTACAAGACGGTGTCATGTACCTTACGGAAAATGGAGGCGCACTCATTAATACGAATGAAGCGAATCCAAGCGAAGCGTCCTTTATATTCGGTTTAGGTCAAGCATCATTATCGGCAACCAGTGATTTAGATGGCGATTACGCGGGTATTTTATTTGACGACAACATGACGAGCGGGGAAAAAATATCACCGATAGCGGCAAGTTGCTCACAAGGCGTGTGCACAGCAAATTTAATTACCGATATGATCGCTGGAACGCTTTCAAATGAAAGTGCGACGGCGACACTTGATGGTACACCCAATGCTCTAGGTACCGGATTAATCACGGGTAATATTGCAACGGGCGGTAGCGACGGAGCGCTGGCTTGCATGACGGATAGTGATGCGCTCAACACGGGAACGGCTATTATCAGCTGCGTGGGACAGTCTCCGGGCGATAATGCGCAAATGTTTAATATTATTTTAGTGAGTCAATAAATATCAATGAGGTAATGCGCTCTGTTTGAAACCTAGAGCGCATTACCGAATAATTGGAAATTCGCCATTCACCAAAAATTGCTCTTTGCTAAACGTTTGCGAAGTTTGAGCTTTGGTATTATGAAAAACAACACGTTCTTCTTGTGTTAAACACTGCCAGTTTTCCATTTTCATTGGTGCACGGGATTTAATCACCTGATGATCATAAGCGGCACCATTAATGCCTTCCTCACATCGTGCTGAAGTAAATGAAAATAACTCAACGCCATTGCTACGCATATCTTTGCCAAGTTGTTGCGTGCCAATATAGCTGGTTACGGAACACAGGTCGTGTTGAAAATCACGAAACGGCGTCTCGTTGAGTTGAATCGCTCGTTCGGAGTGACAGTTGACGTAAAACGACGAATGGTACGATTGAATATTGTGTCGTGTTATGGCTTCGCTGTTTTCCAAATCATAAAGAAATCGAAAGCGATAATAAGCCACTTCGGCCAATGCGCATTTAACGGTTTTTGAACCGTAAAACAGGCTGGGCTCCCAAACGCTACCAAAGCGAGATCCGTATTTTAAAGGAGGGTATCGAAAAGGGGTTTTTATCAAGTAATGTCGGCTGGCAAGTGACTCGGGTTGAGTCGGTTTACTGCCTTCAATGAGTTGTTCCAAAATGCTTTGTTCCGTTTGGTTGTCGGTTATTAAAGTGGTTGCAACCTGTTCTTGACTTTCGACCACACGAAACAATTTAAAGCTCAACGAAGTGATGTATTGCTCACCGTTAAGGCGGTGCCATAGGTTGGCGTTTTCCATACAAAATGTGCTTCCGGATAAAGGTTTGTTTCTACAGAGAAACCATTTGTGAATTAATGTCTAGATTTTGCCACGCATCGCATCAATATACTGCACCGTGATGGTGAGTCCCATCACATTTTGCATTAAATTCAGTGGTTTAGCTTGTAATTCTCGGTTGTTTTGGTTGAGCCATTCGCGCATGGCGGCTTGATTTCCACCTAAAATGGCAAATAACCCTCGGTACACACGGATGAGCAATAAAGCCAGTTCACCAGTTTTGCTTTCGGGCTCTATTGTTGGGTTTTTCTTAAGCCGAGATATGGAGGTGCGATCGCGGCCGATGATATGCCCCAATGTTTCTGACGAAAGTCCGAGAAAATCAGCGGAGGCTAGTAAAGATTTGCCCAACACCACTGAGGCGTCGGGCTGTACTTTGTGATTTGCGTTCATAATTGATGGGTTAACTAATGTGCCTATGCATCAGTATAGCTAAACTTGTTGCATTTGCAATGGATTTGGTGCCGTTCTAAAGGTAGTCGAGAGGACTGGATGTTTTGCCTTCGCTAAATTTGGCTAAATGAGTGTAAATCATAGTCGTGGCAACATCGTTGTGGCCAAGCAACTCCTGAATGGTTCGAATATCCATACCGCGTTCAAGAAGGTGAGTCGCGTAACTGTGGCGTAAAGTATGGCAAGTGACGCGTTTATGAAAACCAAGCGCGCGCGATTTGTTACGCATTTGTTTTTGAATGCTGCTTTCGTTGAGGTGGTGGCGACGCGTGACCCCGGACTTGGGATCGACCGATAGCTTCGCACTGGGAAATACGTATTGCCAGACCCATTGCTTGCTGGAAGGGCCATATTTTAAAGCCAGGCCGGTGGGCATAAACACAGAGCCAAAACCTTTTTGTAAATCATATTCGTGCTGTGTTTTAATTTCTGCGAGGTGTATTTGTAACGGTTCGGTTA
The DNA here is from genome assembly GCF_055326765.1 of Pleionea sp. WD8-19. Classification (NCBI taxonomy): domain Bacteria; kingdom Pseudomonadati; phylum Pseudomonadota; class Gammaproteobacteria; order Oceanospirillales; family Pleioneaceae; genus Pleionea; species Pleionea sp. WD8-19. Next base: position 81,636 of record NZ_JBUZOU010000003.1, read on the forward strand.
GTTTGGCCGGTAATGGTACAACACGCTCCTTACCGCCTTTTCCATCCCGTACGATAATTTGCTGATAACCGAAATCGATATCTTGTACCCTAAGTCGAACCGCTTCCATGATGCGTAGTCCACAGCCATAAAGTAAAAATATGATGAGCTTGGTAACGCCGGTAAATTGCGAAAGCAGTTGTGCTATTTCGGCTTTGGTTAAAACAACGGGTAACTTGTCGCGTTTTTTCGCTTTTATAAAATTGCTGAAATCACCCAGTTCCATTTGTCGCACCGACTTAAAATAAAAAACGATGGCGTTTAGCGCACTGGCTTGAGTAGACGGTGATACTTCGCGTTTAACAGCCAGATACTCTAAAAAGTTCACTATTTGCGGCTCGCCTAAATTTTCGAACCCCGTTCCCTGGTGAAATTTAAGAAAGCGCAATAGCCAGTCGCAATAGGATTTTTCGGTTCGAATACTGTAATTCATACGTCGAATGTTGAGTCGCATGTTATCAACTTCTTGTTGAACGCTTTGTGATAATGAACTTTCTTGTTGGTGTATGGAGTAATCGATTGGTTCAGGGGGTGGTATTGAGTTATGAGTTACTGCAACCGCCGAAACATTATTTGCCGACTGCTTCCAATAATCCCAATCGATTTCTGAGTAAATAGGTGAATAAATGGTTTTAAAAAGCAATTGTATGGCATGAAAAATTTGCTTTTTTTGCCAATGCTTCAGTTGTTCTGTTTTTAATATTTTTTCGAAATAAGTTTCGATGGTTTGTTTGTCACGATCTTTTAGCCGAATGTTCCTGTTTTCCCGGATAAAGGCTTCGCAATGACGGACGTACCATTGAAACTGAGCTGGTTTAATTTGAAAGTCTTTAAGCGTTGCTAAATACTTGTTCCAGAAGTGCTTTTCTCGATCTTGATGCTGAATTGTCATATCCTTGATCCTTAAATATCATCCACTGAAATCTCAGATATGATATAGAACTAGAAGGAATCCGTCTAGTACCGTAAAATACGGACTCCTTCTATGAAACTGTTAAGTACCGTAGCTAATCATGAAGCACGAACTTTGGTCTAATGAAAATGGTCTAGACACTTTTTGCTTAGCAGGCGAGCATGGTGAAGATGCTCGAAAATTAATGGAGTCAGATTCTGTGTTAATTTGGACTTGCGAAGCTGAGTCACACTTTGAAGCAATGACAAAATATTATAAATACCGAGGTTGGGGTGTGTATTCAACCGAATACCCAGAGCATGATAAAATAACCTATAAAGAATTGGGATTAGAGTAATGGTACTTAACAAGCGGCAGCAACATCGCTCCTTTCAGTCGCTGGACTGGCTTTACGCTGCGCTCCAAGCCAGCCGTTGTGCCGAGCGTTATAAGTAGTATGAAAATATTTGTGCTAACCGTTTTAATGTTAAGCTCGCTTGTAACAAGCGCCAGTGAATTACAACCTTGCTATGAGCAGGAGCGCTCAGGCATCGAAGTGGTAAAGAGCACGATGCCTAGTTACCCAACGGACACTTATTATAACGGTGACGGGCAAGTCATAATCCAGCTATTTGTCGATAGAAATGGGAAAATAATAAAAAAGGCGATAAAGTCTTCCATACCTGCAAGGCTTTTTGACCGCTCAGCTTTAAGGGCTTTAGAAAAGTCAGTTTTTTCGAAAAGTAGCAAAGATGAAGTCCGGTGTGGAATAATTACTTATGACTTTATACTTGAATAAAGCTTATAACAACTCAAAGCTGCGAGACGTCCAACCGCTCATTGCAATCGCTTTTGTCCGACGCAGCTTGAAACGTTATGCCCTAATTCAACACAGGAGGTAGTTATGAGAAGAATATGTTTATTTTTGTGTTCGATAACTCTTTCATTTGCTTCGAGCGCAAATGAAATTAATCTAACTGAGTTTGCTAAATCTTATTTTACAGCTTGGAAAGCAACTCAGGCACCCGATGCAACTCCAAAAGACATCGAACATTACTTATCTTTTCTAAAAGAAGATGTAGGGCATCAACACTTACCTTATGCAAGCGATGATTCACGCCTGCCTACAGGCAAACAAGACATACGAGAAGGCATGTCACATTATTTGGGCGCACATACTCAGTATTCGGCAGAATTATTAAACGTTGTTCCTGCGTACAATGTTGTTGCAATTACTTATTCAACCAAAAGTAGTGGCATTCATCCTCAAACAAAAGAGTTTGTTAAGCAGTCCTACGATACGATGGAAGTACTGGAAATCGAGGATGGCAAAGTGTCCGTGATACGGAAGTATTCAGAATAATGGCAGGGCATAACAAGGTGCTAAACACGTTCACTCCTCACTGGGACAATAACACTGCGGTGATACGCATTTCACCGCAGCGTTATTGCCCGTTAGCTTTGCGTTATATTTACAATTTAGAGATATTTACATGAAAAGTATTATTTTTAGCCTCTTATTTATATTTTCGTTAAACGTTACTGCCGGAGGAGCATTAACGAAAAATAAAATTACCAAAGTAGCATTTCAATCTGGGCACTTTTTCCTTTATGCCAGTGGTTGGCCTAACCCTAACTCTTGCGAAATTACCAATGCGGTTGTTTTACAGAAAACAGATTCTAATTTTGATAAAGCTTATACTCTGATGTTGTCAGCGTATATGTCTGGTAAGAGTATATCTGGGTATTCAGATGGCTGCATTGAGTTTGATGGGAAAACATATAATACCATTCGAGGCTTTAAATACTTAGCAGTGGAGTGAATATAACAAGCAAAGGTAGCGGATTTTCAACCGCAACTTCAAACGTTATATGAAGAAAGGGCAGTGCAGTGAATTTAGATGAGCTAAAAATAGTAGAGTCAGCAACAGGTATTGTGTTACCAAAGCAATATGTGGAGCTAATCACAAACTACCCGAAAAGTCTGGAAGAAACTGAGGCGCCAGATTATGCCTTGTTTGACGACCCTGCCGAGATTATTGCCGAGAACAATAGTGTCCGCGAGGGTGAATTTTATGGTGAACAGTGGCCTGCTAAATACTTTGTTATTGGGGCCAACGGTTGCGGTGACTACTATGTTATAAAGCATGAAGAAGAAGTCGTTCAAGTCGGCTTCTTTGACCACGAAGCTAGGGAATTTAGACTACATTCAAACTCACTAGAGGAATATGTGAGAAAACTAGAATCAAGCAAAGGTAATATATAACAAGGCCATGAACTCAGATTTGAAAAAGCTCCGGCTAAAAAACGCCTCCACTTTTTCAAACTGGTTATGGCAACGTTAACTTTAAAGGAAATATGATGATTAAGAATATTGTCTTAAGTATTTTAATTTTATTTATATCTGGTTCATTATCTGCTGCGTACAATGCAAATCACTCCAGTAAAATAAAGCATGTCGCAGTCTATGTGGATGGTGATTACATTTATTTTAGCTTGGAAAATCCACCTTCTCATTCGACGTGTGATAACAAATTATGGGTTATTGATGCAGGTGTACCATATGAAAGAAGACAAATGTTATTGTCTCGTTTATTAACTGCATACACTACTAAGGAAGTCATAAATATTGGTTATGACAAAGAAGGTGCGTGTATTGGTGGCTACGTGAGAGTTCATAGGGTTGGCTAAATAGTTGCGAGTTAACAATTTGCTTAAGCTGACCTCAAACTGCGCACTTCGTTTCAGTTTGGTCGTCTTAGCATAGCGTTACGTGTAGAAAATGGAAAATAAAGAGTCTCTGGTAACTGAATTTGAAATACCTTCGATATTAAAAATTTCGTTGATCGTAGTTGCAGCTATTTTGAGTTCGCTAGCTCTGTTAAAAGGTTTTGAGTACAAGTACTTTGCAAGTGTTGCTTTTGCTCTAAGTAAGAATTTTTTATTCATACCAGGGTTATTTGTATTGTTTGGCTTAGTCTTGAAGTTTCGAGATAATAGTTTTAAGTTGAGCAATGCATACTATCTTGGGTTATTTATTTCGGTGGTGCTTTCTGCAAGAGCAATTAGCGTCACGTAACAAGGTAAGGCATTGGAAAATTAACCGCTGAACGCGCTTAATTTCCAATGCTCACGACGTTAAGTACTGAAAGGAATAATTTGTGGGAATTATACTATTGCCAATAATGTTCGGAATTTTCGTAATAGGATTTTTACCTGCATTGGTTTTAGTTTTACGAGTTAAATCATCGTTTCCGCGGTATTTTCGAAGTAAGACTCAGACAATCGTTCATATTATTCTGGTACTAGCAGCCGCGTATCTCGGCTACAAGCAAGGATGGGGACTTATGAATGAAAACTTTCCATCCGCAAATGATGGTTTTGGAAGTGATAGGTCAGGCTTTCTTTTTTTATGTAGTCTTCTGATGCCCGGCATTTATTGCTTCGTTGCGAATTCATTACTGTTCGGTCTTGGAAGAGTTTATTTCAAGGCGCATACAAAATGATACTTAACCATTCATTGGAATCGACGCGAAGAACGCGCGTCTCAATTTGGCGTTAGTTCTCAATTAGGATTCAAGCATGGATAGTTTGTTTCAGTACTCAGGAATAATTGCGTCAATTTGGATCGTTGTCGGCATTTATGTCGCTTCTCTTTTCTACCCAAAATTCAGCCATTCTAAGCAATTTTGCAGTGAACTGGGCGCTTTCGGCAGTCCCACACAAAAGCTTTCGCCTCTTATAAACAACTATCCACTTGGAACCCTGTTTGTTCTTTTTGGGTGCTATCTAATAGCTAACTTTTCAGCTCATTTGCCAACGATAGTAATCGGGATAATGGTAATAGTTCATGGTATATGTACATGGGTTTGCGGCTATTTTCCAATGGACGCCGACCCGTATACGAAGAGTCCTTCCCGTAGCTGTATAATTCATTCATGGTCGGGAATGTTTATGCTCCTCTCGTTCATCATTGCTCCGGCCATCGTCATTTTTTCTAGCTACTACCCGATCTCGATTAGGTTTGTTTCTTTAGCTTGTATCATTGGTTGTTTCTATTTTGCCTACAGACTTAAGCTAGCTTTTAAAGCCGAAACCGTGCCAGGTGTTTACCAACGCCTGAGTTATGGTTTTCAAATACTGTGGCTGTTTGTTTATTCTTTCTTCGTGGTAGCATGAGAACTAACAAACAAATTAAGTCGCTCGCGGGCTCGCTGGGACACAAACATGCGGCTGTGTCGCTTCGCTCCGATTATAGTGCCCCTTATTTGGGCGTTATGCTTAAGAATGCCTATGAAAATTAGACTCTTTATTTCAATAACACTAATGTTTATGGTTTCTGGGTGCTCGATGGCTTATACCTCAAGCAAACCAACATCGAGCATTAATTCCGAAATCATACTTGTGGAAATGACAGGAAAAGACGAGTTCAAACTACAGCCATATTCAATTAGGCTGGGTGCAATTAGACCTTTAGGTTTATTTACCTATCAAAAGCTGTTATTTGCAGATGATTCACATGGGAAATTTTATTTGAGCCCCGGGTCATATAGAGTAATAGCTAATTGTAAGAGAGAGCATAGCAATGGTGAACGAATAAAATACAATAGAGTTACATTTATTCATGGACCGTCTCAAAATATTTATTTTAATGTAGAAGCTGGGAAGTCATATACATTAGATTGTAAGCCGGATAATAATTTGAAGCATGATATATTTACTTTAACTGATAACCAGTCGGGCTATGTGCAGGCTCTACGACGAAGGCAAATATAAACATAACCAAGCGCTTAAGTAAGGACGGCGTACCGCCGCCCCTTAACGATGCGTTATGTAATAGGGGTAAATATGAGCAAAATTTTAATCTTTCTATCATTATTTGTAACTTTTTCAGTTAAGGCTAATGATGAATTAACGGAGTCTGGCTGCTTTTTAATGTACGAATTGCAAGGCATCGAAGGAATCCAAACACAAGAGTTAGACCCTAAAATGTTTAACTCCTTAGATTATAATAAAGACAATGAATTTCATGGTTTTGTGCTAGACGAAGGTATGAAGGCTACTGCACTGGCTTGTAAAAGATCATCGATTATACCTTCGATGTATGATTATATGATTTTGAATGCTGGTCTAGTACTTTTTCTCTCGGATGGGGACCGATATGCTGCTTTAGAGAGAGCTTCTGGCAAGTACCGCCTAAGACTTATTGAAGGTGCTGCATTTACTGAAAGCCAGCAAATAAAAATAGATGATGTTTTGCTTGGTTATCTCTCTGTAACTAAAAAATGATTAACTACATAACAAGCAAAGGCAGCATCGCTCTATGGGTTGGACGCGCTAACGCGCTCCGCGGCTTTAAGCGTTATATGCCTGTCGAGTTTCAAACTTAGGAGTTTTTGTGAATCGATTAACAAGCCAACCCATATCATTGATATTTGTTACTTCATTAATAACAATTTTGGCTTCTTGTAGAAGTAATGAAGCAATTAATTTTGAGTCAAATACGAAAGCTGAAATCATTGAGTTTATTGATGGAAATGTTGGGCAAGTGGTCTCAATTTCTGTTGTAGACGCTGAAAATACTTACCAATATCATTTAGGGGCGTTAAGTAATGGAGATACTCCTAATAACCAAACAATATACGAAATTGCCTCTATTACCAAAACGTATACTGGGTTAGTTGTTGCTAAAGCCATTCTAGACGGGAAAGTTGAGCTTGATAAAGATATTCGTCAATACCTCAAAAATAACGAATACAAAAATTTGGAGCAGTCCAATCAATATATAACTTTACGACATCTTATGACTCATACCAGCGGTCTACCGCAAATTTTTGCCTACAGCAGTGAAGAAAGAGCAAAAGGCATTGCTTTTGAAAAAATGTCAAAATATTCCAGAGATGACTACTTTGATGATCTTAAAAAAGTGAAGCTTAACTCCGTACCTGGCGATGAGTATCAATATTCACCCGTAGGTTCTAATTTAGCTGGATATATTCTGGAATCGGTTTATCAAAAACCTTTTGCATTATTAGTTTCTGAATTCATAACAACCAAGTCTGGAGAGCAAGACACGAAATTCAGAGGAACTAACTTTGAGCCGGGTGAAATAACAATAGGGACAGATGGAAATGGCAATCAAATGCCTTTGGCTAGTGCATATTGGTTTGCTGATGGAGGGTTAACTTCAAACGTTGAGTCTGTCACACGTTATATTCAATATCAGCTATCCTCAGCACCAGAAGTGGCTCTTTCTCATCAGCTTTTGGATGAGAGTTGGACGGGTCATGGTAGAGCATTCTCTTGGAACACATATAAATATGATTCAAGTGAACAAATGCTGTACCACAGCGGAGGCTCAATGGGCACGTCAAGTTGGCTTGCCATTTATCCGAAGAAAAAGATGGGCATATTCATCGTCACAAACGTCGCTACTAGCGATACTCAGGAAGAACTAAATAACATATCAAATAAGATTGTTGATTATTTAATGGCATATAACAAAGCCTTAAAGTCGGATTCGTAACAGTTGGCTCGGTTCCGCTTCGCTACACATTTTAGCCAACAATTACTCACCGCTTAAGGCGGCGTTATCACCTCTACAGATTAATTACATGGGCTTTATGAAAAAAATATTAATAGCGACTTCCCTAAGCTTTGCATGTGCAACAGCGCCAGTATTGTCGGCATCTAAATCAAATCTCATGACCAACGAGGCAATAGGTCAGTTGGTATCAACCAATTTTCCTAATAATGGTGCTGAGTATTGGGTAATGAGAGCCAAGGCAATAGACCTCGCAAAAATCAACGAGTGGGACAAAGCCATACCGCTGCTTGAAAAATTAACTACGCAGTACAAAGACGATGGAGATACGTGGTTTTTATTGGGGCATGGGTACTTGCAAGCTGAGCGGTATCAAAAGGCGATACCTGCATTTGAGAGAACGCTTGAAATTGGCACTATCATGTCAGGGATAAAGTCAGCTTCATCTCCATCAAACGATATAATGATTAAAATTGCTCAATGTCATTCCGCTATTGGAAATAAGGCTGAAGCACTAGCCTGGATTCAAAAAGCACTTGAATTTCGGTGGGACGACAGAAAGTCTCTCATTAACAATGCCAAATTTGAAAAAATATCAGGCGATCCGCAGTATCAAAAACTTTCCGGGGAATTCCTTGAACCGGGTTTATCAAGAAATGATGCCTGGAATTACGATTTGCAATTCTTGCAAAGTGAAATTAAACGCCTTCACGTTGACCCGCACCATAGTATTTCTGCAGAAGAGCTCGAATCAAAAATAAAATCAATCGCCGAGAATATTCCGAACTTGAGTGATCAACAAGTTGTATTTCAGTTTATGGAGCTACTAGCCAGTTTAGGAAATGGACATAACTTTATAGTGCCGACTAATTCCTTGAAAGGTGCTTTTACTCGCCTGCCAGTCCAATTTTATTGGTTTAATGATGGTATTTATATTGTGAGTGCAACCTCTCATTACAAACATTTAATTGGTCGTAAAGTTATTTCAGTGGCAAATATCCCTGTTGAACAAGTAATTGAAAGAATTGAGAGGGTTAACGCTAGAGACAATGAAATGCAACAGTATTGGCTGGGGCCATACTATCTAGCTCTCCCTGAAATTCTGGAGGGGCTCGCTGTAGTTAACGACAGTAAAGATATTGTACTTGCTTTAGTTGATAAAAACGGAAAAGAGTATGAAGTAAAGTTAGCCGGAGAGACATTCAATTTTAGCGGTTTTCCAACATTGCCTGAGCTTGAAAATGCAAATAACCCAGAATATCTGACAAGGAAAAGTGACAATTACTGGTATTTAGAAAACAAAAAAGATAACTATTTTTACATACAGCTAAACGCGGTTGCCCAGAAAAAATCACAGTCTCTTTCTCAGTTTAGTGACGAGGTTCGCCAAAAAGTTAAGGAAAGTAAGATTACAAATCTAATACTAGATTTGCGGCATAACAGTGGAGGAAATGGCTCAATCGTTCCTCCCCTTACAAGAGCTTTAATTCACTTTGAAGAGCAAGATGCAGATAACAAGTTGTTTGTTATAGTTGGCCGAAATACGTTCTCAGCAGCGCATTTGTTACTTGCTGATATCAACCGGCTGACGGATGCGATTATAGTTGGCGAACCTAGTGGAAGCAGGCCGAATCATCTTGGCGAAGCCGGTTGGTTTAGGCTTCCTTACAGTGGTGTTTGGGGAATAATATCTTCCCAGTATCATCAAGCTTCTAAGGCTGAAGATCACCGTATCTGGATTGCTCCGCATTTGCCTGTAACTCTGACGTCTAGGAACTATTTTTCAGGTGAAGATACTGCGATGGAGCAGATTATTGAAATCATTAAAAATCAATAATTATGTTTTTGAAAGATAACAAAGCGCTTCACCGGACAAGCCGGTGAGCGCAGCGTTATATGTAGGTAAGTAATGAGTACATGGAAAAGAGAAGCATTGGAGTTTTTGCCGCAATTCCGAAAGGAGATTGAGCTAGCAGACTCTGCTACTGATCTTTGGATTGACATATCTTTACGATTTAGAAATGCAGTTGACGAACAGGATGAAGATTTTATAGCGGGCACTCTCAAATATTTAACTTGGAGCTATAGTGATTCAGCAAGTTTCGAATCACAGCAAGCAGTGGCATGCGGTTTACTAGTGGATCTCACATACAATAAACAACATTGGCAGTATTTTTCAATACAGAAAATAAGGACAGCCATAAATCAAAATCGGAAATTTTAATAGTGACTAAACTTGTTTTTCTACTACGCTGGCTTGCGTTGGTTATTTCGGAGTGAACATCAGGAGATTTTAGTTGGAACTATTCGAAAAATAGTCGATTTTTTAAGGAAACGAGCGTGAGGAATTCTCAGCCCTAAGCTGAAGGATTATTTGAGTGGTTTTATTATTTTCAGATCAGGTATAATGCTTACGGCTAACCCCAATACCTTTAATAAACTTCTGTTCAATGCTTTCGATGTAGTGCGTTAAGGAAGAAGGCGAGCCCACAACATTTAAACCGGCAATGTCATCTTTACGGCGCATCAGCTTTAAGAAACCGTCAGGCTCTTGGTTGAGGCGTTCTAAAATGGGAGGCAAGTTGTTTGGAATATAACCGCGTTTGTTATCTCGGATAATACGACCGGTGGTATCGACCAAATCAAAATAATCTTGAGTTGAAAATGAAAAGCCATGTTGATGCGCAGGGTGCTTCGATTGTGTGAGTGGCATAAGCTTCACTTTGTTTTCAAGCGGCAGGCTCTTCTTTTGTTTGATGCGTTGCTGTATGGAAGTGAAGTCCGATTTTTCTGGTGTTCTTGCCATATCGGCACGAATGGGATTTAAATCAACATAAGCCATGGCGGTTAAGATAGCGGCCTCGTCAAGTAACGCTTGAGACTTGAAACGTCCTTCCCACAAATTGGTCTGGAACCGAATTTGAACATCGAAGGAACGACGATGGCCCGAAGGGTGAGCGCAATGGACTGCGCGAATAAAAGCGGCCAGTACAGTTGTCTTCCTTATTGGCTTCGCGAGCCAAGTGCTCATTTAATAACCGCATAAACCAGGAAATATCCATCAGTCTTTGACGCCAGTTTTCGATGATGTCCTGAGCCATTTTAGATAGTGCGGGTGTGGTTTCTTTTTTTAGATACCGCTGTACGAGAAGTGGAATTTTACAAACGCGTTTCCAGCTGCGAACAACGTTGGCTTCACTCCAAACCCTTGCCTTTTCAACATCGACACGTAGAACAACGTGATAATGATTGGACATAACCGCATAACTGGCCACTTCAATGGCGAAGGTTTTGGCCAGATAGTCCAACCGTTCCACCACCCAGGTTTTACGGTGTTCAAAGCTCTTACCGGTAACGGAGTCTTTATTTACATGGAAGTAATGTATGCAGAAAATGCAGGACGCAATTTTCTGCCACCACATAGAAAAGCGCGTCGAACACAGCGGGCGATGCAATGATAATAGGTGGTTTGATTTAAATCGATGAGCGTATTTCTGGCGCGTGTCATGGTGTTATGTCCGTATAATTCACTTAAGTCCTGCAAGTAACTTAATCAATTTGCACTTGTTGGTCAAGGTGAAATCTGTGATTATTGGTTTTGGGTTATGGATGTCCCAAAGCATCTCTCACTTTGCTATGGCGGTATGCTTGCTGCTTCAAAGCGAGAAGCCAAGAATGCTAATTACATTTGTCATGTTAGTAACTGTAGCGTTTTCTAATGTCTATGGTTTAATATTGTCATCGGTCATGATATTAGCTTTTGTTTTTGGACTCTATGAGATCAGAAAGTTAATTAATCATTAGTTTTTGCGCGATTTTAAAATGCCCTTTTCAGTCTTTGATTAAAGCAAAGGACACATCGGAATAGCCATGAGTGAATCAAATAATAAAAGTATGCATGTAAGTTTAGTAATTAAAGTGTTTGCGATATGTTCGGCAATTATTTCAGTATTGATTTACTTAGGGATAGTCATTTCGGTTCCAAAGTTTATTGAGGTGTTTGATGGGTTCGGATCTGAAATACCAAAGATTACTGAGATTATAATAGCGACATATCAATATTATGGCATATTCTCATTGTTTGGCTTGATTTCCTGCGTTTTGTTATTCATTAATCGGTATGCAAAGAACAATTCGGTGCTTCATGTCGTTTTTTTGAGCTTTAATTTGATATTGGCACTATTAATACTCGCACTTGTGATCTATGGAATGTATTTTCCAATTTTTCAAATGGGTGGCGTAGCATGATTAAAAAAGCAAAGCTTGCAAATCGGTTAATACAACTGAAAATGTAAGTGTATGAAGGATAATTTAATGGAGATTATAGAAACACTACAAAAGCTTAATTTTAGTTTCTGGCAAGTTTTAATTGTTTTCTGTATCGTTTTTCTGTGTAAAGAAATAAGAGAGTTGTTCTCAAGAGTATCAAAGCTTAAAGTGGGAGAGAACGAAATAACTTTGAGAAAGAACGCAGAGGTGGTTAGTGATTTAGTGGAGCTGAAGTCAGACTTAGGAGGTGAGCTTTCTACAAAGATGGAAGACTCTATAGATAGGAAAATTGAAAGAAAAGTTATGGGAGCTCTTATTAGTATCAAGAACAACACCACTTTTTTATGGAATGACTTAATGGGCAATAAAGAGCAGAAATTTCACTCTGCTATCCGAGAAGGAACACTCGAAAGAATTAGAGATGATCTAAATATATTGAGAAATGCGGGGTATATTTCCTATTCGGAGGCGGCTTTTAGAAATACGTTTAATCACCTTGATAAAGATGATGTCGTTGAGGTGTCGGTTTCTATATTAAATAATTCAATTAGTGAATTGGTGCATGAAGCCTCTAAATATTAACTTAGAATTATTATTGGATCTTGGGCGAGTGGGTTTTTAAGTCTCTCTGGGGAACTTTGCTCACAGCATTATAGTAACGGTTGATTGAATTAAGTCGCAAGAATTTAACCGAGTTTAATTAATGGAATCGATTTTGTTAAAGCTAAGCCCATATTGGAGCTATGGCGTATTGATAATACTGACAGTATGTTTTCTATTTGCTAAAAAGCAATTGAGAATATACAGGAAAACTAAGAAGTCAAGCCATGTACTACTGATGTTGGCTTCATTTTTTCTATTTATAATAGCTTCTCTTTCGTACTTAAGGCTGGGGCAAAAAGTTGGCGACATTGAAAAGATGCAGACGCTTGGCTTTAAATCGTCGGAGTCGAGAACTGGGTTAGTAGGGTTTCACCGTCGATTCGATGATTTCGATGTCTATGTGACGCTTTTTCATTCATACGAAGGGTTAAGATTTCCACAAAAGAATATTACCTATCTTCATATTGAATCGTCGCTCAAAACTAGACCGCTAAACAACTTTTTTTGCTCACCTAGACTGGAGTCTCAGTTTATAGCGTCCCCTCGACATGCGAACTATGGCGTTAAAGAAAAATTACCAAATAATCTGTATGTAGGCGGTTGTTTTAATTCGGAAGTTGTTGATAGGTTGAGCAGGTTAAAAGAAACCGATATACCGTTTACATCTTGGGATGATAATTCGATTTTTGTTCCCTACCCGATGGGTAATTTTAACTATATTGATGTGAGTAAACGACATATAGATTACGAAAATATTAAAACATCGATTGATGAGTTTCTCGTTGTTTATAGCAAATATTTCGAATAATTAACATGTTTGCGTAAAATAACTTTATGTTTTTCAATGGTCAATTTTAAATGATTAAGCTAAAATTTCCATACAGAATTTTCATGTCGACTATTAGTGGTAATGTATTACTGAATCATTGGCGAGTTATTTACAAATGAAACATCGAGTTCGGATGTCTACGAGCTTTTGTCATCAATGCAATCTTAAATAAGGAATATCGTGAAAAATTTAGACTACTGGCTTATAAAGCAAGCACATTTAATATGGATGGTTTCAATAGTCAACATTGGTATAGGGTTGTTTATTCCTGGGTTCGACTTTTTCTCAAAAAGTATCAGTCACGTTGCTCTGGAAGCCCCCGTATTTGCCTATACACATCGTACTGCCGATATAGTCATTGGTTTGTCGATGTGTTGCTTCGCAATTTCAGTATTTCGCAGCTCAACAACTCGATACTCCTCAGCGAGTTTATCTATATTCTTATTGGGATTAAGCATGGTAAGTGCCGGTATTTGGACGCTCGAAACGCCGTTGCACTTACTGTATAACTTATCGATATTCATGATAATAGCACCAATAGCATTTGCTTTAGAGTTTAAGCATGTATTTAACTCATTAAGATTTGAAAATGGTTGTGTAGTAATTACATTCTTACATGTGTTCATGTTTTGGATTATTTATGCGGGATTTGTTCCACAAGAGTATAACGGACTCATTCAGCGTCTATGGGCTATACCGACTATGGGATGGTTTGGAGTAGCAGCATTTATGCTTTTGAATAATAAATTAAAGCAAAAGTCGATTTGACCTACAACTGATACGATGATTGATTAAGGCGTTCAGTATTAACGCCAACTTTTTTAGAAAAACTCCTGTTTATACCCTTGCCCTATGAAACGTAGCGATGAATTAAAGAGTCTTTACTAAAACTGCTTGATAAAAGGTATGATGAACTATTATTTCCTTGCTGAATGTGTTTTTAGTATAATTATGGCACTTTGAATACGTATGTTATTTTACTTTTATGACACGTATTTGGGTTTCTACGATAGACAAAAAAGAAATATCTCGCTCCTCACAAACTTAATACTCGAAATGTATTAAGGCAATTCGTCATACTTCAAATTGGTTAGTAACCTTGTTGACGCAGTTTAATTCAGCTGCTTGTTTTGATTAATCAATGAGGGTCTAATGATGGTTTCAAAAAAAGTATTTTTAAGCCGGTGGTGGTTGACATTGTTTTTCTGTACGGTGCCGCCTGTATTTTCTGATTCAGTTGTTCAATTAAAGTCCGTTGAAAGTTTTTCTTACGATAACGGGTACCCAATTGATGTTCGATGCTTTGATGTTGAAGTAGAAAATATAGGGTACAGCAAACGTATTAGTATTTGGGGAGAGTTGATTAAAGATTCTGGAAATTGGGGGGAGTTGGGCGGACAGACATTAAGTTATATTGGAACACTTCCGAATAGTCGTTATGAGCTCTGGCGGGGGTGTGTATCAAACCTTCGCTATTCTGGTTCCATGAATTGGGGTGAGCAGTTTGTTGTTAAAGCTGAAATTGAAGGCGAGACCTATTGGGACAACAATCTAAATCAAAATTACACCGTAGAGTTAAACAGTGGTATGCGATTTTTTGACGAGCAAAGCATTCGACTCAATCGGACACAAGTCAAACGTTATTCAAATGGTTATACGACATTTTATGGTGTGGCTTCACTAAAACCAAATGATGGATTTAATCCTGTCGTTAAAATTCGTTACAGCCAAGACAATTGGAAAAATTATCAAGAAGCTTATCTGTATCCTGGTAAGGGGTTTATGTACAAAGAACTGGAAAATGTAGAGTCGCCAAATCAGTTTGGTATTGAGTACTGGTCGTTTTACGTAACCTTGAAACCTGATTTACCAGTTGAATTTGCATTAATGTATGAGAATGGTAGCGGAGCTCGTTTTTGGGATAATAATTTAAATCGTAATTACCGAGTATATCCTTAGAGCATTGCTTCTCCTGCCCATGTTTGAATGGGCAGCGAGCGCTTTATTTTGATTTATAGCGAGATTGATAAGTATTGAATAAGAATTCATTAAAGAGGATTAGGTACTTTGGTCGATGGAAAGTAATTGATAGGGAATTCATTTGTTATCAATTGGTCAATTCAAATCAATTTGAGACTTAGTGATTTTCCAATCCCGCCAAATACCGCGCCAGCCTTAATGCAGGCATGCTGGTTTGCAAATTTGAGCGTACGCATATATTGAGCTCACGTGTTGCCCAAGGCTCATCCAGTTGAATGACCGATAAGGGCAACGTAGCAGCGTACCGATGCGCTGCTAACTTAGGCATAATCGCGACTCCAACTTGTTGAGCTACTAACTGTGCAACGGCGTTAAATGTTGGTGCATTGACGCGAAATCGAGGCGCTTTATGAGCCAGTATCATCATTCGTTCGATAAACTGTTGCAAAGAACTGCTGGTTTCAAAACCAACCAAAGGTTGCTCCAACCACTCTGTAAACTTACAGCTCGGTTGTGAAGCTAAATCGTTGTTTTTATTAGCCACCACAACCAACTCATTTCTTTTAAACAGAAAGTAGAGCAGATCTTCTTTATCGTAATAGGCATCGACAATGCCTACATCCGCATTTCCACTGGCAACCTCGCGGATCACATGCCGACTCGCCATTTGCTCAAATTGAACGTCAATATCGGGCTGTTCGATGAGAAACCTACCCAGCAAAGCCGACAGGTTAGTACTCAAGCCGGTGGTGTTGCTGCAAAGTCGAAGTTGAATACGGCCTTTACCTGACAACGCATTCATTCCCTCTTGTGCATCTTGCGCAACTTGCAACAAACGCGACGCGTGATCGTAAAACAGTCTCCCTGCATTGGTCGTTTCCATACCGCGTGCATTACGACTGAGTAACGAAAGGTTTAGACGTTCTTCCAATGCTTTGAGCCGGGCGCTCGCAGCCGAAAGCGCTAACGGTAGGTGTGCAGCGGCTTTGCTGAGACTGCCGTATTCAACAATTGCAACGTAAAGTCGCAGATCGATCAGATCGAAGCGAGGCAAGGGTACTGATTTCGTCATTGGCGAAGGCTTGTTGAGTTTTCCGGTAAGGTGACAATGAAAGAATAGCGATAGAATAGCCGCTTGTTGAAGGTTTTGTCGATAGAAAGTAGTGAATTATGAATCAGGTTTTCGCAAATAGCGAAGTGATAAAGCACCCCTTTTTTTTATTGTGGGAAAGAGTTCGAGGATTAAACAGTGGCTTTTCGCTTGCGTTGCTCGCTGCGGCTTTGGCTTCCAGCAAATCGATCTGGATCAAATTAGTGTACGCTGAAGGTACCTTGTCGCCGCTGACTTCCATGTCACTTCGTTTGTGGATTGCATTACCCGTGTTTATCGCTTTTGCTTACTTTTCGCGACGGGTTGATACGAGTGATGAGCGTACCAGCCGCTGGAAAATTGCTGGGTTAGTTATTTGGTTGGGATTTTGTGGTTATTATTTTGCCGGAATTACAGACTTTATTGGGCTGAGTTATATATCTGCCGGGCTCGAAAGACTGGTGTTATTCAGTTACCCGATACTGGTTATGGCAATGGAATCTGTATGGCGACGTCAATGGCCGTCTCGTCGGTTAGTTCTAGGGGCATTCATTTGCTACGGCGGGTTAAGCGCTGCTTTTGCGCACGATTTGTTGCATGCCGAAAGTTATGCAGATGTGAGCATTGGAGTGGGCTGGGTTTTACTGAGTGGGTTAGCATTTGCTTTTTATTACTTAGGTACAGCGCGAGCGGTTCAACTTTTAGGGTCGTTTCGGTTTATTGGTCTGGCTGGGATGGTTGCAACGATAATGATTACCTTGCACTTTCTGGTTGATGGTCATTTTAATGAGCTAGCCAATATTTCAACGCGCGCCTTGAGTTACCTGTTTATTATTTCAATTTTGTGTACCGTGTTGCCGAGCGTTTTACTGACGGCAGCGATTGCTCGAATTGGAGCCAGTACAACGGCGAACGTATCAACTCTTGGGCCTATGATCACGATTGCACTGGGTTGGTGGATTTTAAGTGAGGCTTTTTCTTTTTTGCAATTAAGTGGGATGGTTCTGGTGGTACTTGGCATTTCTTTTTTAAGAAAGTAAATGAAGTGGTTCTACCGTAAGCTGTAATAAGGTTCATGTGTTCGAAACATGAAGTGACAACGGAACTTTTCATGGTTTAACTCGTAAGCGTTACCACGTTGAACCACATAGACGGACTCTTTGTTTGGGTGCGTAAATACATAACGTCCATTACTTTCAAGTCGTTCAAAAGCAAATTGCAGGTGAGTGTCCTCCTCTTCGGTTTCTCCGTAGTAAGTAACATCAAGTGGAGAGTGTCCTAATTTCCCTTTTAATTCGTAAAATGCATGACCTGTTATACAACTGTAAAGATCTTCCGTTCGAAACGCGTCAACTAAATACAAACCCAGTTGGCCATTGTTGTAGTAATGTTTGCTCATTGCCGCTGGAAGCACAATCGGGTAGCGTCCCGATATTTCCTTTACCATTTTTGCAATGTTTTGCCAATTGCTTTCGGCCCCATGAATGAGAACGAAAGCTTTAAAATCGTGATAAAAGTCGACAGGCTTAAGTTCTACATTTATCGACGTTTCTTGTTGTTTGTCTAAGTGATGCTTAATTGCTACTGCTTCAGCTTTGTAGGTTTCGTCATAAAAAACAGTGAGTTTTTGATTACTGCATGCAGTCAATAACATTAGGAAGCTTGTAAAACAAACAGAATAAATTGTACTTTTTAACATATCATTTCAAAGCATTATTATTTAATAGCAAAATTATTTATCGCGAAGCTTAAAAGTCACTATGGGCTCTTTCAGAGCTTAATAGCAGGCTCCCTAAACAATCGATCTAACTGTCCTTTTAAGGGCGGTGCTTAATCAATGGCTGTCCCATAACCGTAGGTGCTTCATTTTTAATGGAAGCATCCCACTCATAATTGCCTTTCGGTAACAACATCACCACCGTCGAGCCTAATCGGAAGCGACCCACCTCATCGCCTTTTTCCAAGGTCACTTCACCTTTTTCATAATTGGTGACAGCCACATCTTTTCGGCTAGGTGGCGTTACTACGCCCGACCACACCATCTCCATGCTACCCACAATGGTAGCGCCAACGGCCACATAGGCAATCGGACCGATTTCAGTATCAAACATGGCGACTACGCGCTCATTACGCGCAAATAGGCGTGGTACGGTGCGAGCGGTGAGTGGGTTTACACTGAACAATTTACCAGGCACGTGGATCATTTGCGTTAGCTCGCCTTTGATCGGCATGTGATAACGATGGTAATCGCGAGGGGATAAATAAATCGTAATAAACTCCCCATCGTGGAAAGGTGCTGCCAGTGCCTCGTCACCACCCAATAATTCTGCCGCTGTAAAGTGATGGCCTTTAGCTTGAATAATTCGACCATGGGTAATGGGGCCAAACTGGCTGACAGCGCCATCGACCGGACAAGCCAAAGTGTTGGCGTCGTCACAAATGGGACGGACTTCCGGACGGATTGCGCGAGTGAAAAAGTCGTTGAAGGTCGCGTAACTATCAAGATCCGACTCAATGGCTAGCGACATATCCACGTTGTAGTGCTCGGCAAATTTTCGGATCACCCATTGCTTAAACGGTGCGTCTTCTTTATCGGCCAGTTTTCCGGCGAGAATGGAGAGACCGTGCTGTGGGATCAGGTATTGCGGTAAGGTTTTAAGATGATCAATAAAGCTCATAACAGCTGACTGTCGCTTGCAAAGGGCGGAATTCTACCTTAGCCGCAACCTTTTGACCAATTATTTGCCTCGAATCCACTGGCAGACAGCGTCTGCTAATCTATAGTTAATTCAGTGACTTGATGAGAACAGTAACCAAGTGGCTGCTCGAATTGGCGGCTTTGGCTACAAAGAATAAAGCAGGAGAACCCATATGCCCGTTTTGATCGGTGCCCTGATTGTTCTGGGAGCGGTTTTGGGCGGCTATGTTTTATCGCATGGTGATTTGATTGCACTGTGGCAACCTTTTGAGCTATTGATCATTGGTGGGGCGGCTTTAGGCGCCTTTGTCATTGCTAACCCCCTCAAAGTCACTAAAGATGTGATGAAAAAGTTGCCGAAATTATTTGGAAGCTCTCCCTACACTAAATTTTTATATCTCGAATTATTAGCCATGCTTTACGATTTATTTAGCGTAATGCGTAAGGAAGGGTTAATAGCGATCGAGTCGCATATTGAAGAGCCTAAGGACAGCAAAATATTCACAAAATACCCATTGATCCGTAAAAACCATGAAGCAATTGAATTTATTTGCGATTACTTACGCCTCATGATTATTGGTGATATGACAGCGTACGAGCTGGAAAACTTAATGGATGCGGAACTTGAAACCCATCACCATGAGCATGTGCTTCCAAGTGTGGCGTTAGGAAAGGTCGCCGATGCATTACCGGGTTTTGGTATTGTTGCAGCGGTTTTAGGTATTGTGATCACCATGCAAGCCCTGGGTGGTCCTCCAGAAGAATTGGGCGTGCATGTCGCTGCGGCATTAGTAGGAACTTTTTTGGGTATTTTATTAGCTTATGGATTTGTTGGCCCTATGGCACAAGCGCTGGAGCATCGAGCGCATGAAGAAGGAAAGTTTTATCAGTGTATTAAGTCTTGTTTATTGGCTTCGTTAAACGGTGTGCCTCCACAAGTTGCGGTGGAATTTGGGCGAAAAATTTTAGAGAGCAAAGTACGACCGGGGTTTTCCGAACTCGAAGCACGAGTGAGAGGTCGCTAAATTATGATGGATGATTTAGACGGAGGCAAGCGCCCCATCATCATTAAGAAAGTGAAAAAAGGCGGGCATGATTTTCACGGAGGTAGCTGGAAAGTTGCCTTTGCTGATTTTGCGACCGCAATGATGGCGTTTTTTCTTTTACTTTGGTTAATGGGGAATTCCACTCAAGAGCAAAAACAGGCCATTTCAGGCTATTTTATGGACCCCACTGGCACTACCGCCACACCAGGTGCGCATAATATTCCTATCGGTGAAGGTGGAACCAATCAATCAATTATCGAAATGCCAACGCCGGAAATTGGAAAGCCAGAAACCGTGGATGAAAAAACCATCGAAGAACTTGCCGAGGACAGCGAGCGACGACGGCTTGAGCAATTGAAATTGCAACTGGAAAATATGGTGAAACTTTCGGAAGCTTTTGCGCAATTTAAAGATCAAATTCTAATCGATATTACACCTTCCGGATTGCGTATTCAGATTGTTGATAAGGACAAGCGACCGATGTTTGATAGTGGCAGCCACGAATTAAAAATGTATTCGCGACGCATTCTTTACAGCTTGGCCAATGTGCTTCGGCAAGTTCCTAATAAACTCAGTGTTACCGGGCATACCGATGCAACGCCTTTTGACTTGGGGAATTATGGAAACTGGGAATTATCGGCGGATCGCGCCAACTCAGCACGTCGAGCATTGGTACGAGGTGGAATTAGCAATGCCAAGTTTGCGCGTGTAGAAGGTTTCGCCGATTCAGTTTTGTTCGATACCGATAACCCAACGAATCCGATTAATCGACGAATTGCGATCATTGTGTTAAAACAGAACGTATCGGACGCAATTGAAGACGAAGCGACAGGGCATTAAAAAGGTCGAGGAGAGAAAAAATAAAAGGGTATTGATTTATGAGTGTAAAACTTTTTAAACACTAAACACTAAACACTAAACACTAAACACTAAGCACTAAGAGAAAAATATGAATTGGGAATCCATTATTCGTTTCTGGTTTGAAGAAATCGATAGCGCGTTATGGTGGCGTAAAGACGCAGAGTTTGATCGACAATTACACCAACAATTTAGCGATTGGCATCGTGCGGCGACGTTGGGAGAGTTGTACGAGTGGCGAAATCACCCGCAAGGGAGGTTAGCCGAAGTGATTATTCTCGATCAATTTTCGCGTAATTTGTTTCGAGATTCGGCTCAAGCGTTTGCGTTTGATACCGTGGCATTAGTTTTGGCGCAGGAAGCTATTCGATGTAATGAGGATAAAAAGCTGGAAGCACATCAACGCGTCTTTCTTTATATGCCGTTTATGCACAGTGAGTCAAAACTCATCCACGAACAAGCAGTACGTCTGTTTACTGATTTGGGTATTGAGTCCAACCTGGAGTTTGAACTGAAACACAAAGCGATTATTGATCGTTTCGGGCGTTACCCGCATCGTAATCTCGTTTTACAACGCGCATCAACACCCGAAGAAATTGAATTTTTAAAACAGCCGGGCAGTTCGTTTTAACTTTTTTTTACGCCAGCCAGGCGCGAGATTTAACTCGAACCGCAAACCATAACAGAGCCAGTGCGATTACTATAATGGTTACCGGCATAACGGCAGCTTGCACGCCTAATACTTGCAGTAGGTTAGAAAACGCCAACGAGTAAATCATTTGAACCAAAACCGCCAATAAAGAAACACCGAATAAGTGCACCGCAAAACTTTTTCGGAGCAGCAAGCCAAGAGAGCCAAGTGTTCCGGCAATAACGGCAACGGCATAAGTCCAGTAAATCCAATGAGGTGTACTTAAATACAGTTGGCGCTCGGCATCGGGTAATTGAGCAATGATTTCTGCGGGTGTGGTTATGTCCGCTACAAAAGCCATGACACCGAGCAAATTCCATAACAAGGCCAGTACAGCAATAAACCAGAAGTATTTAGGAATGGACGGTGTCATTTCGTTATCTCCTTATCGTCGGTAGAGTCAGAACTTACAGCGGACTCAGGTTTTGCTGTGTCAGCGAAGTCACTGTCGTTGTAATCGCCTTTTTTATCGAATGGCCAGTTTTCACTGCGGCAAATACTGGGCGTCATAAAGGCGGTTGCACCGATAACGGCGAGTAGCAAACGTTGTTTCAAGGTAGGACGACCGGTTTCCACCACGGCTTTAAGGGTTTCGGTAATAAAGGAACCGCCTTGCGCCATGTAATCGGCTGTTTTGGTGTCAGCAGGAACATTTTCATTGATTAAAGTAAATTCGGTGCCGCCTTCCACTTCGCGTAACTTATAGGTGACTTTGCAATAGGGATCATCGAGATTGGTAAATTTGAAACTGTGAGAATAAAGATAGGGTGGATCCCACGCCAGTACTTCGCCAACGACCGACGTGTATTTTCCATTTTTAGAGCGCATCCGAACTGCCGCATTCACTTCCAGCCCGGGCGTGTCGAGCTGAGCATTAAAAAAGTGCGTACACAAGCCATTGGTTTTGGTGAGCTCCTGCCACACTTTATCGATAGGGGCGTTGATTACCACTTGGTAAATACTTTTAGGCAGTCTTTTCATGGATGTCCTCGCTCTGGTTTTCGATGTCTGATTTAAAGGCGCTTACTTTACGGGCGAAAAACCGGCTGTACTCGTTGGTCCAGCGATCGTAGATGCTCTGGATCGGCAGCACATTAAAGTAATGCAACCGTTGACGTCCATTTACTTCGATCACCAACAGTTTGGCCGACTCCAAAACTTTTATGTGTTTGCTGGTATTGATGCGGCTGAGTTTAAACTGCTGGCAGATCGCTCCATTGGTGCAACCTGGATGTTCAGCCACATAGTCAATGATTTGGCGACGTATAGGGTGTGCCAGAGCGTGAAAGGAAATATCGACCGGATCTTGCGCCATCGGTGAAGTGTTTATATGTAACTAAAAGGTTACATATAAATGTAGATCCAACTCAATTCCTGGTCAAGCTTTAAACGTTTTAAAGCTTGTCTCATGTTCAGATAACGTTCATCTGTGATTCTTTAAATTAGCTCAGGCATCACACGCTTTTTTAATGGAGAAAAACAATGAAACTCACCAAACAACTCTCACTGGCCTTATTGTGTTCATCAATGGGTTTAACCGTATATGCCGGTGGACCGAATTACGATTCGCTCGATATTTCTATGGTCGAATATCAACTGGATCAATACGCACCGGATTATGATGGCTACAACGTGGACTTTTCTTTTTCAATAGGCAATCATTTTTATTTGAAACTGGGTTTTGAAAACATCAGTAATGAAATAGGCTACTGGGATTATCTTTATGAAAACCAGGTGAAGAGTAAAACGTTTGGTATTGGTTTTCACAATAAGATCAGTAACAACATTGACTTTGTCGCTGAGTACACCAAGCAACACATTCGTGATCGTGAAGTTGAATGGATAAATGCAAACCGCTCGGCTTTTCAGAATAACTATCGTGGCGATACGACCCAAGTTGGATTGCGGGGGGCGGTTTTTGAAAAGCTGGAATGGGATGCTTTTCTAGTTAGAGAAACTGTTAGTGAGTTTAATTACGATGAATTAGGTGTTGCCACAGCGGTGCGATATCGATTGTTGCCCCAGTTCAGTGTGGGTTTGAGTTTGGAGTCGATTGACGATGTGGAACGCACCGGTATTAATTTTCGTTACGAGTTCTAGCTGAGTTTAAAAAATTACAGCAGCCTGAAACATAGGCTGCTGTATCGTTTACCAACCGTTATTCAAAATGCGCTGTAGTGGTTTCATTTGCAATGACAGTTGCATTAATTTCGGCAACAAAATTTATTGCATCATCGGTTTCGGGGTCGTCACTTGATGACTGACAAGTGAGTCCCAGCCGATACTCACCTGGTAAAATAAACCCTAATGTATAACTCATATTATTTTCGTTGTCGGTTACTACATTAGCCGTTGTTTGTGGAGGGTTGTTACTACCAATATCATCAAGCGCTTCGTCACCACTGGCAAATAAATAAACGGCTTTAGTTTCATCACAGGTTTCGCCTTCAAATAAAGCGTTGCTGATATTGCCTTCTATATGACCCACTTGAGTATTATCCACCACTCGAATGACAGGACGTAAAAAGTAATCGTCGCTGTTGTTACCTGGCATATGAATTGACTTTCTTAAATCGAAATCGATTGTAAAGTCAGCGCTGCTATTGGCTGGCGCAGTAAAACCCTGGTTCCAATGCAATCCTGTTTGTGCACCGCTGGGAACATAAAGGGAAAACGTTTCGCCGCCTTCGAACTCGATGTAAGAATCCATGGTTTGGCGAAGTGCATTCACTTTTAATCGCATCCAGTTGTATTCGCCAGCGGGAATTGATACGTCTTCAAACAATTGCGCTGCATCAGTACCTTGAAGATCTAACAGGTTAATTTGTCGAGTTTCGTTAAGGTTAATATGAAAACTGGAACCCTCTTTGGGTTTCAGTTCGATGCCTTCAAACTCGACAATAACTGCAACGGCATTGTCGATTGGTGCGTCGGTTACCGCAATGGATAAGCGGCTGGAATTGTTACTTGAGCTGTCACAGGCGATGAGTAACGCTGCGGCAACCAAAGCAAAAGTTAACGTAAAAAATTTCATTGTGCTCCCCCTTGAAACCAAGGATTAATTTTAATTGTATGAGAGCGCAAGGCCCTCGGTATTAAAATTATAGCGTGAAGGGCGTTGTATAATTTAGAAATCACTCACAATTCTTTAGATGAATAACCGATGAAAACACATCCGGTTATTAACTTTTTGATTGTGCTTTAGCAAAGCAATGCCTGAGAAATTTTTTGAAAGTTATCAAGGCGTTGTGGCGAAATGACCTTTTTCTTTGCCGCATCGATGAGCGCGCATCCTTTTTCATTGACATGCCGACAGTTTCGAAATTTACATTCAAATTGCAATGGTTTGAGGTCAACAAACCCGTCGATTAATTGTTCTGGCTCTATATGCGATAAGCCAAATTCGCGCACACCAGGTGAGTCAATGATGCAGCCATCGTCGGGTAAAAAGTAAAGTCGGGAAGCCGTGGTCGTATGAGTTCCCAATCGCGAATTTTCAGACACTGCACCTGTTAACGCTTCTACCTCCGGTAGCAGTTGGTTAATCAACGATGACTTACCAACCCCTGATTGACCTACCAGGATATTTTCTTTCCCCGACATTTGTCGTAACAAGGCATCGAGCCCTTGTGATTGTTTGCAACTGCAGGAAAATACGGAGTAGCCAATGGTGCGATAAATATCCATTTGTTGTTGAAAAAAGAGTTGCTGCTCTTCTTCGAGTAAGTCCGTTTTGTTTAACAGAATATGTGTTTGAATATTGGCGAGTTCGCAGGCAACCAGATAGCGATCGAGAATTAACGATGAATAATCCGGAAAGGGCGCAACGACGATAAAGATCTGATCAACATTTGCAACAATGGTTTTAACGCCTGCGTGAGGTGTTGGTCGAGTGAGCTCTGATGTTCTTGTTTCAATGGCTTCAATAACACCATTGGCTTGTTGTTCGTCGAGTCGAAATCGAACGCGATCACCACTCACACAACTCCCCAAATTTTGTCGCAAGTACAACCGGTGAATGCGATGTTCTTTGTCAGCGACATCGGCTTGTTCACCATAACGACTGATCACGATGCCTGACTCAATGGCGCCTAACGCGGTATCATCGACATCCGAGAGGTGACTCTGATTTAATTTTTGCTGTTTGCTTTTTGCGACACGCCGCTTTTGTTGTAGCGAGAGTTTTTGTCGTTTTGCCACTCAAAAAATCTCGGTTTATTCGCTGTCGGCCAGTTTAGGACCAAAACTGCCGACGGATAATAATGCTTCGACCTTGGCGGCACAGATAAAGTCGTTAATGGTTAATCGATTGCCAGAGTCATGCGTAGTAAATACCACCAAGCAGCGACCATAATTCACTTCCATATCGGGGTGATGCGCCTCTTTATTGGCAATCCAGGCGATGGCATTCACAAAGTTCATTGTGTGGTAGTAGTTTTTAAAGCGAAATTCGCGGCGGATTTCGGTGCCGTCTCGATTCACATGCCATTCGGGTAACTGTGCAGACAGCTCTTCAATGCGCTCAACAGCGAGCGGTGTTTTTCCGGCTTCGTCGTAACTGCATTGCATCTGGGTCAGTTCGGTCATTGTTATTCTGCCTTTTTCGGTTATGCTTTTATATAGCCAGTAACTGCTGGTAATTATTCGGAATTTTAGTGATCATAACGGATATCCGTATTAATACAACAATGGTGTGACAATGGTAGATGAGCAAAACCTGATTTGGATCGACTTAGAAATGACCGGGCTAGAACCCGATACCAACAGGATCATTGAAATTGCCACCATTGTAACCGATAAAAATCTCAATATATTGGCAGAAGGGCCGGTATTAGCAATTCATCAAGTCGATCCGCTGCTTGATGCTATGGACGAATGGAACACAACTCACCACGGTGGCTCCGGATTAACCCAGCGAGTAAAAGACAGCACTACCAGCGAAGCCGAGGCAGAAACAAAAACGCTGACCTTTCTTCAGCAGTGGGTACCTAAAGGAGTATCGCCTATGTGTGGTAATTCGGTAAGTCAAGACCGACGCTTTTTATGGCGATATATGCCAACTCTGGAAGCCTACTTTCATTATCGTCACATTGATGTCAGTACCGTAAAGGAGTTGACACGGCGCTGGCAACCGGAACTGCTTGATGGTTTCGCTAAACAAGGTGCGCATTTGGCACTGGACGATATTCGTGAATCCATCGCTGAACTGAAATATTATCGCGAAAAAGTGTTTAAAATTTAGTCTTATTAACAGTAAAAATACGCGGATAGGATAATTCGAATGGGGGATCTCAAAGGGCTCTACACTGCCGAACAGGTTCGTCAGATTGAGCAGTTTTATGCGCGTTTTCACGAAGGCTCCACTTATCCCCTAATGGAACGTGCCGGAGCTGCTGTTTACTCGGAAATGCGGGAACATTGGCCGGAATTGAAAAAGATTTTGGTGGTGTGCGGCAAAGGTAATAATGGTGGCGATGGTTTTGTTTTAGGGCGTTTGGCAGCAATGGCGGGCCTTCCAACAACGGTGGCATTGATTTCCGATACCGATCAGCCCACCGGTGATGCTGAGCGCGCCTTTTTACGCTTAAAAGCTTCCAATGCACGTATCACTCGCTGGGCACCTACCCTTATTGAAGAGTACGAAGTCATTGTTGATGCTATTCTTGGAACCGGAATTAAGGGACAGATACGTGAGCCGGTTGCCAGTATCATTCGAGATATCAATCGAGCGCATAAACCTGTGATTGCGGTTGACATTCCCAGCGGTTTAATCGCTGATACCGGTTCCATCGGTGGTTGCGCCGTACATGCCGATGTAACAGTGACCTTTCTTGGGATTAAGCGTGGGTTAACTACAGGATTGGCTGCAGATTACTGCGGTGAGTTGCTGCTCAATGATCTGAAATGCGGTCAAGGCGTTTTTTCTCTGGTGCGACCGCAATCTTTTCAATACTTTTATCAGGACGGCATCCGTTTTTTAAAGCCGCGTCGCCAAACCACCCATAAAGGTTTTAATGGACATACTTTGGTGATTGGTGGATGTCCCGGTTATGCGGGTGCTGCGCGAATGTGTGCGGAATCGGCCGCGCGCGCCGGTTCAGGCCTGGTTTCTCTACTTACACATCCTCAACATGCCGATACGCTGTGTACCCAGCGGCCGGAAATTATGTGTCATGTTGCTTCCGATCATGCATCGAAAGAAGGACTGCATTATTTACTCGAAGCGGCTAATGTGATTGCCATTGGTCCGGGGCTCGGACGGTTTAAATGGGGGCGTAATTTAGTGGCGATGTTGGAAGATTACATCACCGCCAACAAAAATAAACGTGCCGGGCTGGTAACGGTATGGGATGCCGACGCACTGAATATATTGGCCGATCGCCCGGTAAAAATGGATAATCGCATCATTACACCGCATCCGGGAGAAGCGGCGCGACTTTTGGAAACCAGCGTTGCCCAGGTGCAGCAGGACCGATTTGCTGCAGTTGAGCGACTGGAGCAAAAGTATGGGGGCGTCTGTTTGCTTAAGGGGCCAGGCACTTTGGTCACTGAGAGTGGCAAGCTCAATGTCATTCGAGCGGGCAATCCTGGGATGGCATCGGGTGGTATGGGTGATGTATTGACCGGTATTATTGCCGGCTTGGTCGCTCAGGGTGTTCCGGCTTATGAAGCGACACGCTTGGGAGCCGCCATTCATGGCGAAGCTGCAGAGCTTGCGGTGACAGAGTCGGGGCTACGATTGGAGCGAGGCTTGTTAGCCAGTGACCTTTTCCCGTATATTCGCCGACTGGTCAATCCGGTAATGTATTAGAGCGTGTTTATCTTTCATTTATCGCACTGCTGGCGGCTATTTTTTTGTCCAGTACCAAAAGTAGGCGCTTTAAGCGAGGGGCGTGAGCAGGATGCGGAAGCTTTGTTCGTCGATTATTTGGAACGACCAAACCGCACTCCTCACGCCTGGATTGACGAAATTTTAGACACAACAGTGACGATAAATGAAAGATAAACACGCTCTAGGTTTCAGGTTTTAATGAATACGAATAAACAGGTTTTTCAATTGGCGGATGCCGAAGCAACCGAAAAGCTCGGTGGTCAAATTGCCGAATGGTTAGGTGGGCGAGGGCTGGTGTTCTTAATTGGTGAATTAGGGGCAGGAAAAACAACGTTGGTGCGTGGCTTATTACGTCACCTTGGTTTTACCGGAAGCACCAAAAGCCCGACTTACACCCTTGTTGAGCCTTACGAGTTTGATGAGTACAAAGTGTATCACTTCGATCTTTACCGCTTAGCGGATCCGGAAGAACTGGAGTACATCGGAATTGATGAGTATTTATCGCAACCCGATGCCTTGTGTGTGGTGGAGTGGCCAGATAAAGGTAAAGGGTGGTTGCCGGAGCCCCACATTCGAGTCAATTTGAGTTATGATTACGACCGGCGACGAGCCGAGGTTGTACGATTTTAGTTGGCGTACTTTTTTATGAGGCTTCGACTATTTTGTCTAAACGTCTTAGCCTGGGTAAAGCGTAGCGTCTTTCGGGGATTTTAATCTTGAGTTCAGATTGAAGAAAATAAACTATAAAATCTGGAATGAACTTTAAGTGCGTGGGTCGAAGTCGAGAGCGTTGTGTTTTATAAGCAACGGGTCTTATTAACAAAATAATATGCAGTCGGTTATGGGAAATCAGTTAATCAGAATTTTAGTATGGGTTGTGCTCGTAAGCAGTGTGACCGCACAAGCCGCCAGTATTAAAGGCATGCGCTTTTGGCAGTCACCAGACAGTACACGCGTAGTGCTCGATCTGACTGCGCCTGGTAAGTACACCATATTCACGTTAGAAAACCCGCATCGAATGGTGATCGATTTAACAGATGCCAAGTTGAATTTTGATCCAGCCGACCTCGAAATTAAGTCCACCATTGTGAACCATGTGCGTACCAGCGAAAAGGACAATTCAGTTCGCGTTGTTCTGGATTTAAAAAAGAAAACACAGTTTAAGTCATTTAGTTTGAGTCCGTATCAAAATTACGGCCATCGCTTGGTCGTCGATTTGTTTGATGAAAACGAACAGGAAGAGCCGCCGAAGCCGAAAGTCGATTTCAGTTCCGGTAAACGTGATATTGTCGTTGCCATAGATGCTGGACACGGTGGTGAAGATCCTGGAGCGGTAGGCACTAAAGGAACTCGCGAAAAAGACATTGCGCTAAAAGTTGCTAAAGAGTTGGCCGACATGGTGAATGCTGAGCACGGTATGAAAGCTGTATTGGTGCGTAAGGGCGATTACTTTATTGATTTGGAAAAGCGCCCACAAATTGCCAGGCAGCATCAGGCTGATATTTTTGTTTCTTTTCACGCCGACGGTTTTCATGATAAAAGAGCGAAAGGTGCTTCGGTTTGGGTGGTCTCGCCCAAGGGCGCTAAGTCTGAGATGGGACGCTGGTTAGAGCAACGTGAAAACGAGTCTAATCTTTTGGGTGGCGTGGAAACTCTGAAAAATAAAGATCCTTTATTGGCGCAAGTGTTACTCGATTTATCGACCACCTATTCCGTTGGTGCCAGCCTTGACGCGGCTGACCAAGTGCGTAAACGCTTGTCTGGCAGTGTTCCGAAAATGCATCAAAACTTTGTACAACGCGCATCTTTTGTGGTTTTGAAAATGCCGGATATTCCAGGCATGTTGGTTGAAATGGGGTTTATTACCAATCCGAAAGAAGAAAAACTGCTGAATACTCACAACTATCGAAAAAAGATCGCGCAATCGGTATTTTACGGACTGAAAGATTACTTTCGACAAAACCCACCCGATGGCAGTTTATACGCGTCTGTTAATCCAACACACTACACCATTAAAGGTGGTGATACCTTGTCTGGGATCGCTTCACGCTTCAATGTTTCATTAACGCAATTGCGAAAAGCAAACCAACTAAGTAGTGATCAAATTCGTGTCGGTCAACGTTTGACGATCCCGCAATAACACTTTTAATCCGCTAATGAATCGAATTCAACAGCTCGACAACCAACTGGCCAATCAAATTGCCGCCGGTGAAGTGGTTGAGCGCCCAGCTTCTGTGGTCAAAGAACTGATCGAAAACAGTGTTGATGCCGGCGCTTCCAGAATTGAAGTGGAAATTGAACGCGGTGGTGCACGTTTGATTCGAATCATTGATGATGGCTCAGGGATTCATCAAGACGATTTGCCGCTGGCATTGTCTCGTCATGCCACCAGTAAAATTCGGAACTTTGACGATCTTTGCGCGGTACGTAGTTTGGGGTTTCGTGGCGAAGCGCTGGCCAGTATTGCGTCAGTATCTCGATTGCTACTGCGTAGTCGGTTAAAAGATGCTGAGCAAGGTTGGCAAGCCATAGCTGAAGGGCGTGACATGGCCGTTAAAGTGACACCTGCGGCGGCAGTTGCTGGCACTTGCATTGAAGTAAGGGATTTATTTTTTAATACACCCGCGCGACGTAAATTTTTACGCACCGAAAAAACAGAACTCACGCATATTGAAGACGTAGTACGTCGAGAAGCGTTGGCAACGCCTTCGGTCGCCTTTGTGCTTAAACATAATGGGAAGGTTATCAAACGATATCCTGCCGCTAGCTTTGAGCAAATGCAGGAAAAAGTCAAAGCAGCCTGTGGAAAAGGATTTATTGACAATGCCTTAACGTTTCATAGTGAGCTGGATACCGTTGCCATTGGTGGCTGGTTGGGAGCTCCCGATTATCACCGAAGCGAATCGGACACGCAGTTTATTTTTGTTAATGGGCGTCCGGTAAAAGATCGTTTGCTCAGTCATGCGATCCGTCAAAGTTATCAAGGTAAACTGCCTGCTGGGCGTTTTGCTTCTTATGTTATTTATATTCAATGTCCGGCGAGTGAAGTGGATGTGAATGTGCATCCAACCAAGCACGAAGTGCGTTTTCGCCAGCCGCGTCAAATTCACGACTTTCTTGTCAAGCTGATCCATGACTGCCTGACACCCGATGAAACTCTTTGGCCGCAGAATGAGGTTCAATCAGAACAAAGCGCGGCGAAAAGTTCATTACCAAAATTTAACGAAGGGTCGCGAACATTTTCTGCGGCAAGTGGTTCAGTCAATCGATCCAATGCTGCTGCATCCTGGAAAAGTGATTCACCGAACCAGCACGCCGTTGCCGAGCAACTTTTTGCCTATCAAGCATTGTCTGTATCGAATACTGAATCAAGCGATATTCATGCATCAACTTCTTTGCCTGAGAATCGACAACCCATTATAAACAATTCAGGCGCAGTAGTTTTTTTCGAGCAGCGATTTCTTGCACACTGCGATCAAAAGCTTTGGTTAATCGATTGTTGGCAATGGCTGCTCGCGGAACTCGATGATGCCTGGGAGGTGACTCAGGTTGCGATGCGGCCGCTGCTGCTTCCTAAGTTATTGCCTGTTGCTAATCCGGCCGAGTTTGAAAACCCGGAGCTGTTCGAATGCTTTGCGGCGCTTGGGTTTGAACTAACACCGGGTGGGCCGCATCAACTCATGCTAAGAAAATTACCTCAAATGACTCCGCGGTTACCTCAAGAACTTTGGGTTAAAAGTGTAACGGTCTGTTTGCAAACATCGCTCAATGAAATAGAACCGGTTCAATTAAAACATCGGTTGCTGAAAAACGTTAAGTCAGAGCTCATTCAGCTCAACGCCAACCCACATTCAAGCATTGAGCCGGAGTGGCTACAGAAGTGGGCGCTAAATCAATTGATGTTCAATGACCATTGGCAAGATCACGCCATTGGTCTTACGTCGCAAATGCTGCTCAAACAAATTGCCGGACACCCTCATGAACCCTAAGCCGGTAATCGCGATAATGGGGCCAACGGCGTCCGGAAAAACATCTTTAGCGATAGAGTTATGCCGACGCCTTGATGGTGAAGTGATCAGTGTCGACTCTGCGCTAATCTATAAAGGGATGGACATAGGAACCGCTAAACCCAGTGCCGAAGAGCAAGCTCAAGCGAAACATCACTTGATTGACATTTGCGACCCTTCACAAAGTTATTCGGCTGCTGAGTTTGGTCGTGACGCGACGCGTTTGATTGATGATATTCTTCGGCGCGGAAAATGGCCGATTCTGGCCGGCGGCACTATGCTGTATTTTAAAACTTTGTTTCAAGGAATGGCGCAGCTACCGGCGACGAATGACGCTGTTCGACAAGAGGTGAATGAAAAGCTCAAGCGGGAAGGGCCGGAAGCGCTACATCAATGGTTAGCCCGTTTCGATGAGCGGACAGCAGAACGTTTACATGTAACCGATTCGCAGCGTATTTCACGGGCCATCGAAGTTTATTTAATAAGCGGCAAACCTCTGTCGCAATGGCATAGCGAACAAGAGTTGCAGCCCTTATCGGTGCCTAGCGTTGCTTTTGCTATCGCTCCGGAAGATCGTGCCCTCTTACATCAAAGAATTGAGCAACGGTTTGATCAGATGCTTGAGCGGGGTTTTGAAGAGGAAGTGCATGCACTTTATCAACGAGGCGACCTCAATGTTGAGATGCCTTCGATTCGTTGTGTGGGTTATCGTCAAATGTGGGCATATTTGGATGGTGAACTTTCGAAAGAGGAAGCGCGCTATCGCGGAATCGTCGCAACACGGCAATTAGCGAAACGACAATTCACCTGGTTACGCAGTTGGCCTAATTTACATTGGCTGGATTCGCTAGCAAAAGATAACTGCATCAAGGTCTTGAAAAAAATAGGTCATATCTCCATATAGCAGATTCCTAGTAGCGTGCTACACTAGTAGGGGAGTCATCTCAGAGTTCAAAATTTGTTCCGGTGAGAACTCAAATTTGTTTTTGTGAAAGCTCGGAAGTTGCTCTTTGGATGATTGTTTCGCACTTTATTTTAGGTGCATTTGCCCGAAAAATTTGGGCCAATAGTCTGCAAGTTATCCCTGATACCCGTTGGGGATTGAATAACAAACATATAAAAACTTATAAGGAGAACAAACATGCCAAAAGGGCAATCTCTACAAGACCCTTTCTTAAATGCTTTACGTCGAGAACGCGTTCCGGTTGCTATTTATCTCGTTAATGGCATTAAATTACAGGGGCAGGTTGAATCTTTCGACCAATTTGTGGTGCTACTGAAAAATACGGTCAGCCAAATGGTTTATAAACATGCTATTTCGACCATTGTGCCCGCGCGCAATGTGCGTTTACCTCATACGGGTGAAGGAACTGGCAACGGCGACGAAGACTTCGGAAATAACACCTGATAATTTTTTTATGACGCGAGCATGGTGATCGTGGCATTACCATGCTTGTTCATGTCACAATTCATATCTCTTCTGTTTCGCAGGTAATTTATATTCGTGTTTGAACGTTATCAAGGTGGTGAGCGCGCAGTTCTTGTGCACGTCGATTTTCCCGATCAAAACAGCAAAGAAGATCTCGACGAGTTTGTAGATCTAACCACCTCAGCTGGGCTTGAGATCCTGAATATTGTTACAACCAGTCGCGCTTCACCGCAACCTAAGTATTTTGTTGGTACCGGTAAAATTGAAGAAATTGCACAACTAGTGGCCGATCACAACGCTGACGTCGTGTTGTTTAATCATGCTTTATCGCCATCGCAGGAGCGGAATATTGAGAGCCTGGCCAAGTGTCGGGTAGTGGATCGCATAGGATTAATTCTCGATATATTCGCTCAGCGCGCGCAGACCCATGAAGGTAAACTGCAGGTTGAATTGGCGCAGCTGCATCACATTTCAACCCGATTGATTAGAGGCTGGACGCATCTCGAGCGACAAAAAGGTGGTATCGGATTACGTGGGCCGGGTGAAACGCAACTTGAAACGGACCGCCGATTATTGCGTGAACGCATTAAAACCATTCAAAAACGCCTCGAAAAAGTTGAAAAGCAACGTGAGCAAGGTCGACGATCGCGTAAGCGCGCCAACATTGCGACTGTGTCTTTGGTGGGTTACACCAATGCCGGTAAATCTACGTTATTCAATCGGTTAACCGAAGCGGATGTATTGGCGGCGGATCAATTATTCGCAACGCTTGACCCAACGCATCGACGAATTGCTCTTAACGATCATCAATCGGTTATTCTGGCAGATACCGTAGGTTTTATTCGTCACTTGCCGCACGATCTGGTGGCTGCATTTAAAGCGACGCTTCAGGAAAGCCGAGAAGCGGACATTTTGTTACATGTTATCGATGCATCGGATGATAGACGCGAAGATAATAAGGAACAAGTGTATCTCGTATTGAATGAAATTGAAGCGACAAGCAATCCAATAGTCGAGGTGTATAATAAGTCTGACAAAGTGGAAGGGATCGCCCCTCGCGCTGAGAAAGATCCGGAAACAGGTCGTTTTCGTGTGTACTGTTCTGCGGTGACAGGTGATGGCTTAACTGAGTTATTGAATACCATTTCCGAATTGCTTGAAGAAGAGTGGATCGAAGAAACCTTGAAACTGAGTTCGGCACAAATGGCATTACGCGGTCAAATGTACGACTTGAAATGCATCGAATTTGAACAAATAACAGAAGATGGCGACTTTTTGTTGAAAGTGCGACTGCCACAGGACGACTGGAAACGTTTGGAACGAAAAAATCAACTCGACCTGCAAGCACTGGTTTGGCATTCGAAATAATGCATCCACAGTCGATATCGCATGCAAATTCAATTGTCTTGGGTATAATTTACCCGAAAAATTTTAATTAAATTAACAAGCTGGAGAATGCTATGACCTGGAATTCACCGGGCGGTAATAATAAAGACCCTTGGGGTAATCGTAAAAAGCAGGATGGACCACCAGACATCGATGAGATGGTGAAAAACCTCTGGAAGAAAGTTTCCGGAAGCAACGGCGGTGGTAGTGGTACTACTGGCAGCAGTAAACCTTTTTTCATTATTGGTATTGTGGTGTTAGTGGCCTTCTGGTTCTTTAAAGGTTTATACACCATCAATGAACAGGAGCGTGGGGTTGTTCTTCATTTTGGAGAATTTAAAGAAATCGTTGGTGCCGGGTTGCAATGGGTGCCTTATGGGATCGAAGAAATTCGCAAAGTGAATGTCAACAAACTGCTGGAGCGTCGTGTACAAGGCGTTATGCTCACTAAAGACCTTAACATTATTGATGTGGAAATTGGTATTCAATACCGTATCGATGACCCGCAAAACTATTTGTTCAATCTGGCTATGCCCGATGAAACATTGCAACAAGCTGCTGAATCTGCATTACGGCAAGTCGTGGGAGACAGCAAAGTGGATGCGCTATTAACGACAGAAAAAGAACGTATACGTAATGAGCTACACCGAGAACTGGTGCGTACGATAGATTTATACAATACCGGATTAAAAGTGGAGCAGGTG
Organism: Pleionea sp. WD8-19; assembly: GCF_055326765.1. Classification (NCBI taxonomy): domain Bacteria; kingdom Pseudomonadati; phylum Pseudomonadota; class Gammaproteobacteria; order Oceanospirillales; family Pleioneaceae; genus Pleionea; species Pleionea sp. WD8-19. The sequence goes on from NZ_JBUZOU010000003.1 coordinate 117,533, forward strand.
ACACTGGAAAAAGCAGCGCCTCCTCGAGCTTTGAATGATGCTTTCGAAGACGTCAACCGAGCCGAGCAAGATGCGAAGCGTGAAATTCAAAACGCGGAAGCTTATCGTAATCAAGAAATTCCATTGGCTTCAGCAAGAGCAGAAGAGCTGCGGCAACAAGCCGATGGTTATAAAGCAAAAGTAACGGCGCAAGCCAATGGTGAAGTTGCAAGGTTTCAGCAGCTGTTGCCCCAGTATCAAGCTGCACCGCAAGTGACCAGAGATCGGCTTTATATTGAGACGATAGAACAAATCCTAAGTAACTCAACAAAGGTAATGGTCGATGTTGAAGGCGGGAATAACATGATGTACATCCCGCTTGATCAGCTGATGAAAAAGAAGAAGGAGGCCAACTGATGCAAGGTAAAAGTTTTTGGGTTGGTGTGGTCGCAATCTTAACAGTACTGTTAGGGTTAAATTCAATTTTTGTTGTTGACGAAACTAAACGTGCGCTGAAGCTTCGTTTTGGAAAGGTAATACAGAAAGATGAACTACCCGAGGTTTACGAACCAGGGTTGCACTTTCGTTGGCCGCTTACCATGATCGACAAAGTGATTTATTTGGATGCGCGCATTCAGACGATGGATGGCGATCCTGATGTATTCACTACGTCGAACAAGCAGTTCTTGGATGTTGATACCTATGTGCAGTGGAAGGTTAACGACTTTTCTAAGTTTTATTTACGAACTAATGGTGAAATTCGAAGGGCTGAGTCTTTTTTAGAGCGCTTGGTCGATAACGGTTTGCGCGATCAGTTTGGTCAGCGGACGTTGCAAGAAGCCATATCGGAACAGCGCGAAGAACTCATGAACAAAATCCGAGAAGACGTCAACAGCCGAGTTCCTGAGTATGGTATTGAAGTCGTTGATATTCGCGTGAAAAAGGTGAACTACACTTCGGAAGTCGTCAATAAAGTGTACGAACAGATTAAGTCTGAGCGGGCAGCAACGGCGACTGATATTCGCTCACAAGGCAAAAAAGAAGGCAATATATTGCGAGCAAAAACCGATGCTGATGTACAACGCATTTTAGCTGAAGCTGACGAGTATGCTCGAACTACTCGTGGTAATGCGGATGCTCAGGTTGCCAAAGTTTATGCGGACACTTATAACAAAGCACCTGAGTTCTATGCATTCTTGCGTAGTCTCGATGCTTACAAAAGCTCTTTCAACAGCAAAGATGATGTGTTGGTCATTAAGCCAGACAGTGAATTTTTCCGCTTCCTGAAAGACTCTAAAGGTAAAAAGTAATAAAAGCATGTATTAGATACCCGACGTTAATCGTCGGGTTTTTTATGGGTAAGGTTTTACTATGCAAGATTTTTGGGTCGCAGTGGCGTTGGTTATGATCCTCGAAGGGATAATGCCGTTTTTGAGTCCGAGAAAGTGGCGTGAAATGATGTTATTGATGGCTCAACAATCGGATAAGTCTTTGAGAATTATCGGGTTTATCAGTATGATGCTGGGATTGTTATTGCTTGTACTATTACGTGACGGCTAAATAGAACGGTTTATGAGTCGTTGAGAACTTGGCGTTTTCATTGGATCCCCTCTATTTTTTACCCATATCCACCGAATTTTCTGTAAAAACTAAAGCAATTCCTGGCTGGAAGCGTTAAAATTTGCGGTTTCGTTTTCCGGTATGGATTAAGACATTCCGATTATGGCTAAAAACGTTGTAGTGTTAGGCACCCAATGGGGTGACGAAGGTAAAGGTAAAGTCGTCGATTTATTAACCGATCGTGTTTCTGCGGTTGTCCGCTATCAGGGTGGCCATAACGCCGGCCACACCTTGGTGATTGACGGTGAAAAAACGGTTCTGCATCTGATCCCTTCGGGCGTGTTGCGTGACGGTGTGATGTGTTACATCGGTAACGGTGTGGTGCTCTCGCCAGAGGCTTTGATGGAAGAAATTCACATGCTGGAGGAGCGCAGCGTACCGGTTCGTGAGCGCTTGCGTATCAGTGCAGCCTGTACCCTCATTCTTCCTTACCACATTAAACTTGACCAGGCGCGAGAAGCCGCAAAAAGTGGAGACAAAAAAATTGGAACCACCGGTCGTGGTATTGGTCCTGCTTATGAAGATAAAGTCGCTCGTCGTGGTTTGCGAGTGGATGACTTATTTTATCCTGAAAGGTTAAAAGAAAAGCTTTCGGAAGTTCTGGAATACCATAACTTCGTACTGCAATCTTATTTTAAAACGGATCCGATCGAATTCGATTCGCTTTATCGCCAATGCTTGGAGTGGGCTAAAGAAATAAAGCCGCTTGTCGCGGATGTGCCAGAATTATTACATCAAGCGCGTGCGCAAAACCAATCGCTATTGTTTGAAGGTGCGCAAGGTACTTTATTGGATATCGATCACGGTACTTTTCCTTTTGTGACCTCGTCAAATACCACTGCGGGGGGCACTGCAACCGGAAGTGGATTTGGACCACTGTATTTAGATTATGTTTTAGGTATCACCAAAGCGTATACTACGCGTGTCGGTGGCGGACCCTTCCCTACAGAGCTGAACGATGAAGTTGGAAAACGCCTAGCTGAGCGTGGACACGAGTTTGGTGCAACGACAGGACGACCTCGTCGCTGCGGTTGGCTCGATGCGGTTGCTTTACGCCGTGCGGTACAAATTAACAGTGTGTCAGGGTTGTGTTTGACGAAGCTTGACGTGCTTGACGGATTACAAACGGTGAAAATTTGCACCAGCTATACTTGTCCGGATCACGGTGAGTTAAATGTTACACCTGTAGGCGCTGAAGGTTTTGCGAAAGTTCAACCTAAGTACATAGAAATGTCAGGATGGACTGAAAACACCGTGGGTGTTAAGTCACTGGATGAATTGCCTCAAGCAGCGAAAGACTTTATCAAGAAGATCGAAGAAGTGGTTGGGGTACCTGTTGATATCGTTTCTACTGGACCGGATCGAAACGAAACCATTATCGTGCATGATCCTTTTCAAGAATAAATGACTGACAAACACCCAATAAAAAAGCCGGTTATATTACCGGCTTTTTTATTGGTCACCAAGCCAAGTTGGAATTAAGGGACCTGTTTACGGTTTTCGTAACATTAATTTTCGTTTAAATTTTTAATCTCGAATGTATCACAAAACTTTTTTTCTAAAGATTTGTAACGTGAACAATCGGTTAATGAGCGTTTCGATTTTTGCTGTTGTATAGCCAGCATAAACTCTTCCATTGAGCTTTCTTCAACCTTGTATTCTAATCGCGAGTTAATAAACACTTTCTACTTCCTTATGCATTATCATCCTATTAATGTGAATTGTAATATTCGGTGGATTATTTAAAAATCGCACAAGTCGATTGTGTTTGTAAGAGATTGTCCATTTAATCGTTAAGCTCAAGATTAATCTGTTTTTTGAGCTATAAATTGAATATCAGAGTCTATAATTTCTAAATGGATTTCTCCCAGGTACGTAAAGTGAAGGACACTGCAATTGCTGATTCTTTAATCACAGATGTCGACTTGTTTGAAGGTTTGACATCGGCTGTGGTAGTCGTCGACCGCCAAGGCAATATCGTGGTTTTCAATACTGAAGCGGAGAGAATATTGAGTGTCACCAAGGAGCAGGTACTTGATAAAAACATCTCGTTTTTGGATGCTTACCTCTGTGATGATAATGAGCTGGTGCTTTCTACCTTTGACGAAGATTTCCATCAGTTGTTGCTAAAGAAACAGAGTATCAGTTATCAGTGTGTGATGCTGAACAGTCAGCACAGTCCTGAACCTCAATGGATTCGCTTAAATGTTAAAGGGTATTGGACGAATAGTCAGCGCTTGATTTGCGTCACTTATTTTTTTTCGGATCTTTCCACAACGCATGGTCGCCAACAATTATCGTTGCAAGCAGAAGTTTTTTCTGCGGCCGGTGAAGCGATGATCATTAGCGATAAAGATTTGAATGTCATGGATGTTAATCAGGCTTACGAACGCATTACTGGTTTTCGTAAAGAAGAAGTTCTTAATAAGCGAGTCAACTTAATTGAAATCATTAAGCAAGATCAGAAAATTTATCAAAACTTAAAAAAACAGATTGCTCGTTATGGATATTGGCAAGGTGAAGTATGGAATATTCGTAAAGACGGAGAGCGTTATCCAATTTTATTAACCGTTTCCAAGTTTGGAAAAGAAGAGTCTTCGGTAGAACATTTTGTTATCGTGTTTTCAGATATTACCGAATTAAAGTTAGCTCGTGAACGACTGGATTTTCTCGCATACCATGATCAGCTGACGTATTTACCTAACCGCAGTATGTGCCAGTTGCGTTATCAACACAGTGTTGAAAGAGCGAGTCGAGAAGATCGGCGTGTTGCGATGTTATTTATCGACCTGGATGATTTTAAAACCATCAATGACTCGCTTGGACACAGCAAAGGCGATTATCTACTAAAGCAGTTATCGGTAAGACTGCAAGAACTCATTCGTAAACAAGATACGGTTGCTCGACTCGGCGGTGATGAGTTTTTAATTATTCTTGAAGACATTGATTCCGAAGAGCAGGCGGCTAGCGTTGCAGAAAAAGTGTTGCGCTCGTTAGAGTATCCCTTCGAATTGGGAGAGCAGAAGCGCTTTATTGGTGCCAGTATCGGCATAGCGATGTACCCCGATCACGGATTAACGTTTGATGATTTGTTGAAAAACTCTGATGCCGCTATGTATGCTTCTAAAAATTTAGGGCGAAACAGTTACGAGTTTTATAAATCGGAAATTTCAGAAAAACTGAGTCGCCGTTCGCAGCTCGAATACGATTTGCGAAATGCGTTAGTTCAAAATTCCTTTGAGTTATATTTTCAACCGCAATTAAACTTAAGGGATGGTTATATCAATGGAGCCGAAGCACTATTACGATGGAATCACCCAAAAGGCGAATTTATTTCACCCGCGGAATTTGTACCGATCATTGAAAATACTGGTTTAATCGTACCTGTTGGACGTTGGGTTGCTCGCCAAGCGCTTATGGAATTACAGTACTGGCGAGAGCTGGGGTTAAACCTACCGCGTGTTGCTATTAATGTTTCGGCGATTCAGCTCATGAAAGATCAATTTCTTGATTATCTATTGGAGCTTCTTGATGACACCGGAATGCAGGCTAAGGATTTAGAAATTGAGATTACTGAGTCGGTTTTTGTTGACAATAAGGTGATACCAAAAGTGTTGGAAAGCTTACATCGAGAAGGATTTTACTTAGCGCTCGATGACTTTGGAACGGGCTACTCTTCGTTGAGTTATTTAACTCGATTACCGTTTAATAAAATAAAACTCGATCGTACTTTTGTAAATGATATTCAAAGCGAGGCGTCTTCTCGAGCCATGGCTCGCTCACTGGTCGCTCTAGCTAAAACGTTGGGGTTCGAAGTTTTAGCTGAAGGGGTTGAAAACAGTGAGCAAATCGATTTTTTAGTCAACCAAGGGTGTGATGAAGTTCAAGGTTACTATATTGGTAAGCCCATGCCGAGTACGCAATTCATTAAGGAAGTAGACTCCTTTCATCAACGTTTTAATGCATTACAAAGTCAGCTTCACGTCGGCTAATACCTGTTAATTGGTTAATTCAGGCTCCACCTTTAAAATGGCTTTACGAATGGTATCGCTTACCTCGGTTTTTTGTTGTGTTTTATAGTCCACCATAACAATTCGCGCTTTTCCGATGGTCGTGATCGCTTGTTGTTGAGTGCTGTAAATCGCATATTCTTGAGTATAATCTTGTTCTCCCAAACTCAACGTTCGAGCACCCACTTTTAACGTATCAGGATAAGTTACCGGGCGTTTATAGCGGCACTCTGTAGAGGCTAAAATTGGACCAATAAGTTTGTCTTTCATTTCTTGCATAATATTGGTTGAAGCCATATAGGCTATTCGAGCACTTTCAAAGTATCGAAAGTACATCACATTATTAACATGTTGAAAAGCGTCCATATCTCCCCAGTGAATGGGAATATCGATGATGACGGGATAAGTGGCTTCAAACTCTTTGAGTGCTTCATTCATGGTTTTTTCACAATCTGATTGAGTGGTAGTTGTATTTGAGACAAAAGTATACCGATAATTAAAATCGATATGCCAATAATTTTATGCTTGCTGAGCACTTCTTCATGAATGGGAATGGATAACAGTGCGGCGAAAATTAAACCGGACGATGCGAGTATGCTGGCTTCGTAAGAGCGCAAAATACGAAGCACTTTATTGAATACAATTAATGTTAATGCCAAAGCAAAAATACCGTTTCCGATAATGATGATGCTGTCTTCAAAGGAAAGCGCTACAGTCGACTCATCCAAAGCCAATCCCAGAGCGACAAGTGGTGAACCGCCTATCCAGATCGCTAACGTCGATAACATAACCGGCGATATGGACTGTCCATGAAAAATCATAAAGCGACGAATGAGATTATTAGTGAGCGCAAGAAAGAAAATACCAATGGCCAGATATATTATTCCACTTATCTCTTCGGGTTGAGGGATTGAATCGAAAAAGATCGTGATACCTGATAGCGCGACCAAAGCGCCGAAAACTTGTATCAAAAAAGGCTTTTCTGCAAGAATAAGAACGCTCATAAACATGGTGACCAGGCCAACAAAATTTACCAGATAGGCATGAGTGGTCATTGGCAGTCGCTCCAGTCCCGCCAAAAACAGATACCGAACCAATGTGAAATTAGCAATACCAATTGCCGCAGCGTAGCCCCATTGTTGCCAGCTTAAGTGAGATGGCCATTGTTCACGACGCCAAAGAAAGGTATAGCCGGTAAGAAACAGAATACAAACCGCAATCTGAAGCCAGTTAAAGGTAAAAGGCGATAAGCGCGCCAGTGATAGTTTCGATAGCACGGTAAGTAGCGTTGCCAAAAAAATGGTAGCGACCAGTTGTAGCGCGGCTTTTTGTCTTAAAGTCATTTTCGTTTTTTATGGATTGATTTACTTTGAGTTTTATTGATTTTGCAGAATATAAGAGTTTGGCCTAAACGTGAATGTTATTTCACTTGTTTAATTTCCATTCGGCCATTATGATACTAGTCAAATAAGTAGTTGTAGTGGACAAATGCAGAAGCCGACTCTTGCCGCAGATTATTACTTAATCAATTTTAAAATAATGCTAGATTTTGTTTTCCATCGTTATCGCTTTTTATTAAAAGAAGTAGAAGTTGCGTTTTATCAGCGCTTTTATGAGCTGCATGAAGATGCGCAGAAATTGCTGACTCGTTGCTATATGCGAAAAGGCGAGTTATTCCGGTTGGATAAATTAAATTATAATGAAATTGAAAACTCGCATTTGGCTAGTGAGCAACTCATTAGCGCTGGTTTTGCTGCTCGATTTGTTCCATGCAGCGATGGAAAATTTTTGTCGCTCTATAGCAAGTCAGAAATGGTCCAGGCGTTCGAAGAGCCGAAGTGGAAAGTGTTCAAACGCGACCAATTGATGCAGCATGTAAACGCTGCGTTGAAAGAACGTAACGTTCCTGAATATTTTCAAAAGCAAACGATATTGCACGTATCACAGCAGGTGTTTGATATTTACCGACTGCTGTTTTTTGGAAACCTGCGTCAAGATCTTACAGAGTTCGTATTGCAAGATTTGGGATTGATGGATTACGAAAACTATTTAATTTCCGACTCTCATTTACCGATACAGTCGCGTGAGGAAATCGAAGCGCTTACTCAATGCCATCTTATAGCGGACCTTATTTATGAACAAAATGAATGGACTCTGCCGCTCGTACAACAGACGTTACACTCGGTGCCTGCTCCAATTGAAGAGTCAAAGCTCTTGGTTCGTCGTCGCGAAAAAATCTTGCTTCAGCTGGCAAAACGACTGGAACGATTCGCCGAATATCAACAAGCGGCGGATGTTTATCAAAACGTAAATCTACCTCCTGCAAACGAACGACACATTCGCTGCCTTGAAAAGCTGGGGCAATACCAACTTGCATGGGCGGAGCTTGGAAAATTAAAAAGGTGCACACAGTCACAGCAGGCGTTGCAGTTTGTTCGAGTATTTGAAACCAAGCTGGCGAAAAAACTAGGAATTAATCTTGTTGAACGAAATGCCTACTTGCCTCAAGAAGAAGTGGTGACGCTCGATAAGCAGTTTGAAAGCGTTGAGTTAGATGTAGCGAATGAACTGATGAATAAAGAGGGCCTGGCGATTTGGTGCGAAAACGCTTTGTTCAATACACTATTTTCTTTAATTTATTGGCCACTGTTGTTTGCTGACGTTAAAGGTGCATTTTATAACCCTTTTCAAATGCTTCCCGTTGATTTGTATGAACCAGAATTTTTGCAGCGTCGGCAGTCTATTTATAATGATCTTCAATCCATTATTGACGATGATGAAAAATTAACGTCACATATATGGCAAACCTTTAATAGCAAGCGTGGTAAAGCCTGCTATTTTTCTGATTGGCAATTATTGGATGAACAGCTATTAAACCTTACACTAAGTCGAATTTCTTTGTCGCATATTCGACTCATTACACAACGAATCTTGCAGGACCCAAAAGAATATCGCGCGGGTATGCCCGATTTGCTGTATTTCCCAAAAGATAGGGGGTATCAATTGGTAGAAGTGAAAGGTCCTGGCGATCGGCTTCAAAATAATCAAAAGATCTGGATGGGTTTTTACCATCAACATCACATCCCGCATCGTGTTGTCCGTGTGGAGTACCGGTGAGTCATTTTCAGTTTTCCTTTTCTGTGACTGAGTTGGTCGAATTTGCTTGCCGAGAAGGCGATTTGGAAGAATTCGGTGATGTCGGCCCATCGGCTGAAGAAGGCATTCGAGGTCATCAATGGCTACAAAAGAAAAGGCTAAAAGAAAATGATAACTATCAGTCGGAGTTTCATGTTTTATTCGATACACAATGGCAACACTATCCGGTAACGCTACGTGGTCGAATCGATGGTTATATTGGACAAGTTTTGGGAAGTGGGTCCGAACAATATGAAACAATATGGATTGAAGAAATTAAAACAACTTATCTAGAGCCTGATAGTTTACCGTTGTCCAGTCGATCAGTTCATCTTGCGCAATTAAAAATATATGCTTGGATGGTCAGTCAGATAAACGCAAAGCGATCAATACAATGCCAACTCAGTTGGGTACTCTTACCCGATTACCAAGAGTTTGTCGAAACATTCCTGTTTGACAAAATTACGCTTCAATCTTTTGTTGAAAGCGCGATTGATCGATATTGTAGCTGGCTATTGGCTGTTGAGCAACACCGACAGGCATTACAAAAGACTTGTCAACAACTCACGTTTCCGTTTTCAGAATTTCGGCCTTTGCAACGTGATCTTTGTGTTGAAATTTATCGTTGCATTCGAGAGCAACAATCATTGGTTGTTGAGGCGCCAACCGGAATTGGAAAAAGCATCAGTACATTATTTCCCACTTATAAAGCGTTAGGTGAAGAATTCATTCGGCAGATAATCTTTCTTACGGCGAAAACATCCGGACGAATGGCCGCTCACAATACCTGTCAAGTTTTAGCGCAAGAAAATTATTGTGCTAAGGTATTGGTGATTAATGCGCGTGATAAAACCTGTTTTTGCAGTAACAAAGAAGTAAAACAATGCCAATACCGTAAGGATTTCTACCTAAAACTGCCTAAAGCGATCCATGAATGTTTTCAACATTCACAACTTGATCATTCGACTCTTTTGTCAATTGCGAAAAAATTTGAAATTTGCCCTTTCAGTTTATCACTTAAGCTAGTGCCGTGGGTTGACGTGATCATTGCAGATTATAATTATGTGTTTGATCCATTAGTGAAGTTGGCCCATTTCAATCAACATGGTCAGAACGCCGTGGTGTTAATTGATGAAGCTCACAATTTGATTGACCGTTCACGAGCCATGTATTCTGCGGACTTAATTGAATCTCAAGCTCTGGAAGTAACCGCCTCTTATCATCAGCAGGGTGCAATCAAGCAAGCGGTTAATCGAATAATTGAACAGCTAATGGCATTAGAGCAAATGCAAAAGCCCAGTGAGGCCAGAATTATCGATTATCACGCTTATTTGGAGCGTATTGTACTCGACAGTCGGCGTTTGGTCGGTTTGATGACAGAACGCGCAAAAGAGCACGCGTTGACTGGTATCGAGCAGCAGTGGTTAAAACAGCTGGTTCGGTTTAATGTGATAGTCGAATTGGCGGATCAACACCATGCTGTATTTCTACGCAGTGTAAAAAACAAGTTGCTTACCAGTTTTTTGTTACAGCTTCAGTCTCTTAACGCTGCCAATTATTTGAATGAAATTTACAAAAAGTTTCGAAGTATTGTTTATTTTTCCGGAACCTTATCACCAGAAAACTTTACTCGAACTTGTCTTGGAATTGACTCGAACGTTCGCTTTTTGCAACTGCCTTCCTGTTTTTCACCTGAGCAATCGCAAGTACTGGTTTCATCTGTGATGGATACGCGCTTTAAATATCGTGAACGATATTTAGAAGTCATTGCAGACGCAATTCATGCTACTTGGCGGGCAAAAAAAGGCAATTACCTGGCCTGTTTTTCCAGTTATCGATTTATGAATCAGGTGCTCGAAGTCTATCGGCTAAAATTTAGTGGCGATTTTTTATGCGTTCAATCACCTGAAGACACTACGGCGCAAAGAGAGGCATTCGTAAAGCGTTTTTTTGAGCACAATGAGTTGCTTGGTTTTGTGATTATGGGAGGAAGTTATACCGAAGGTATCGACTATTATGGAGATGCGCTGCATGGTGTTATTATTGTGGGTACCGGTTTGCCTCAGGTGAATGATTTTCAGGATGCGATAAAGCAGGACTTTGATCAGCAGGGAGTTAACGGCTTTGATATTGCCTTTCGATTTCCTGGGTTGCAAAGGGTTTTACAAACAGCCGGCCGAGTCATTCGTTCGGAAAAGGACAAAGGTGTAATAGTATTGCTCGATAAGCGCTTCTTAAATCGCGATTACTTGCAGTATTTGCCAACAAACTGGCGCATTAATCGTTTCGATAAAGTCGATGACTTACAGCGGAAGCTCGTGTTATTTTGGCAGCAGAAACCTTAGAATTCCAAGTGACAAAACTTAAGAGAAAGGCTTATGATCCGTTCCGTTAACCATGACGATGCCAGAGCGATAGCCGATATTTATAATTTTTATGTTGAAAATACGGTGGTGACTTTTGAAACGCAAACCATTTCGATGCAAGAGTCGGCCAGTCGCGTAAATGATATTTTGATGGCCAAACTCCCATGGTTGGTTGCGGAAGATGCGTCTGGTCAAGTTGTTGGATATGCTCATTCCAATCCGTGGAAAGGACGATGCGCATATCGGTTTACGGTTGAAGTCAGTGTTTATTTAAAACCCGATGCAACCGGCAAAGGATGGGGCAGTCAACTCTATCAAAAATTATTCAAACAACTCCGAACCTTGTCTTATCGCTCGGCCATTGCCGGAATTTCTTTGCCTAATGATGCCAGTATTGCGCTACATGAAAAATTTGATATGAAAAAAGTGGCTCACTTTGAGCAGGTCGGTTATAAATTTGAAAACTGGATCGATGTTGGGTATTGGCAGGTAGTTTTTGGTGAGCATTAATACTTCGAATGACACCCGAACAACAAACTTTTACGAGTGAAACGGTTAATATGAAAGCAACCATTAAAACCTACAATGCTGAAAATGAATATTACTTTAAAGAAGGGTGTCATATTAACGAATTATCTAACTCAACAGACGATCCCATAATATCCATCGCGAGAGCGCGTGTTGAACCCGGCGTTACGACGCAGTGGCATCGATTAGACAATACCGGTGAAAGGTATTTAATTCTTGAAGGACAAGGGTTAGTTGAAATAGAAGGACTGGAACCGAGTAAAGTTTCCTACGGTGATGTGGTGATCATTCCACCAAAAGTAAAACAAAGAATCACTAATATTGGTCAAATGGATTTGGTGTTTATGGCCATTTGCTCTCCAAAATTTGAAGTAGAGAATTATTACGGAGTGAATGAATGAGCGCTCGATTGGATATTAATTCGGATATTTGCCTTGAATTATTAACGCTCGATGATGCTGAAGCTCTGCTGTTTCTGGTGAATCAGTCACGAGAAAGCTTGGAAAAGTATTTATACTGGGCAAGTGAAACCGTAGATATTCCAACCATGAAACATTACTTGAAACATCGTATTGAAAGTCAACTTAATTCAGCTGCCTGGTTTAAGATTATGTATAAAAATAATCCAGCGGGAGTGTTTGCTATAAAGGAAATCAACCAGAACACAAAAGTAGCGGAGCTCGGATACTGGTTAGCAACAGCGTTTCATGGGCAAGGAATTATGCATAATGTTATAAAAGCGGTTATTCTATACTTATCGAGTAGCAACCTCGCGAAGATCGTTGAGTTTCGATGTTTATCGGATAATGTCGCCAGTATCAATGTGGCAAAAAAATTGGGAGCGGTTCATGTTGATACGTTAGCAAACTTTATGTTGATTAACGGCTCTTTGCAGGATTTACTCGTTTATCAAGTGGCGATAAACACGCTCTAATACGCTTACTCTTTAATCGTACTATTTACTTTACACACGTTGATAACGGACTGTAACACCGAGTCAATTTTTTCATCTCGAGAATAGGCCAACCCAATAATACGATCAAACTGCATACCCTTTATTTTCAGCAAAGGAAGCTGTTGTGTATTGTAAAAACTGGGATGATTCGGCACCAGAGCCGCACCTACTCCCGCAGCGACCAGTTCTACTGCGTACTCAACAGTGCGAATGCGTGCTCGAATGTTCATTTTAATATTCAGTGGCTCCATGGCCCTCATTAATGTTCGGGTTACCAGGCTTGGGGAGCGTAAAATAAAGTTCAGGCCGTGTAAGTCTTCGAACAACAACTCGGTTTTATAACTGAGCGCATGTCCCGGGGGCAATGCCATTAAAAATTCGTCATGCCAGAAAGGGGTGAATATTTCGTCCGGTTTGACCATGTTGGATGACACAATGCGCGCCTCACAACTGCGTTTTTCTGCATCGACCAATGTCAATTCTAAGCCATCCACCGAGTCGATGATTTCCTTAATTAGGTGACTCATGCGAGAAGCACCCAATGCTGGAACCACGCCCAACCGGAATGGCTGAATGGCGGCTTTCTTTTGAAACAGTTGTTTAATAGACCGTGCCTGTCCTGTCAGCTGTTTTGACAATGGGTATAGGCGGTGTGCGGATTCGGTAGGTGTGACACCTCGCGCATGTCGCAAAAACAACTCTTCCTCCAGATAACTCTCGAGGTTTTGTATTGCCGCAGAAATAGAAGGCTGTGAAACGAAGCAATGCTTCGCCGCTGCGCTGATGCTTTCCAGCTCGTAGGTTGATTCAAAATAACGCAGTTCTCTCAGATCCACAGGATTGCCCGTAAGTAAATACTAACTTCAATAATGCATTGAGGTATAGGAAGTACCTATACCTATTATACATAAACAATATTATTCCTCTATCTCAAGAAGCGCTATAGTCTCATCCCATTTTCCAGTAATTGATTTAATTTTGAGCAGTATATGAGCAATAGCAAGCAGTCTATCGAACAAGTTTTTGAAAACATGTGGCAGGATTATTTGGCATTAAACCCGGATGCACTCAAGATTTTTGAGTTGTTTAGTCAAAAAGACAAAGTCGTTAATGACCATGTGGCTTTTCGTACCTTTGGATTACCAGGCCTTCGAGTGGAAGACATTGCTCAGCCTTTGGTTGAAGCGGGCTATCAAGAAGTAGAGTCTTATGACTTTGAACAAAAGAAACTGCGAGCTAAACATTATGCACACCCGACCATGCCATTGGTGTTTATCAGCGAGCTTAAAATTGAAGAGTTTTCTCGAGAAGTTCAAATATTAATCAAGCAATTGGTTTCACAAGTCGACCTCAATCAAGTTAAATCGCAAGACTTCCTTTATTCCGGTCGTCCTTGGACATTGGTGTCTGATGTGTATGATCGTTTATTGGAAGAAAGTGAATACGCAGCCTGGGTTGCTGCATTTGGTTTTCGTCCAAATCATTTTACCGTCTCGATTAATGAGCTTGAGCAGTTTGAAACCATTGAGCAGGTCAATCAATTTGTTAAAGATCACGGATTTGAACTGAATACTTCGGGTGGAGAAGTGAAAGGCTCGCCAGAGACTTTTCTGGAGCAATCATCCACTATGGCGAACAGTATAAATGTTGCTTTTTCTGACAGCACTCGAAACATACCCAGCTGCTTTTATGAGTTTGCGCTTCGTCACCCAATGGCAAATGGCGAGTTGTTTAAAGGTTTTATTGCTTCTTCAGCGGATAAAATCTTTGAAAGTACCGATAGCAAAGCCGCTTAATAAAGTTTAATCACAGAAGATTGAATTAACATCCCGAGTTGGCTTAGCTGACTCGGGCAGATATTACTCTGAATTTTCAAATATCTCCTTTAATGCTTTCACTCTCGATAGCCCCAGGTATCAGGTTCAAAGTGTTTCTTCGAATGGTGGAGCGAGCGGTATTGTCCTGTTTATAGCGCTCTGTACCTTTATAGTGCGAAGACGCCATTCATCGTAATAAAGTGCGAGCCATGTTTGGCTCGCGCAATTATTATTATCGTAGATTTAAGATACCCATTTCGTGACATGATGATTACGTTTGCCATCATTGATACCATTCATCTGGCATGCTTTCTTTTGCAAGATCAGTAAGACAAACGCTGATTATTTCATGATCTGCGCAAGCCTTTTTGGCAAATAATGAAGGCGCTTGTGAGCGGCTAATGATCAGCGCATTAGAAAACTGCTTCCGTAACCAGATTGCGGTTCGGATATTTTGTGCATCATCACCGGTGCCCAGTATAAAAACCGGATCGACAGTGGAAAAGTCAACGAGTTGAAACATTCTGTGCCACACTTCCGGATGCTGGATATTGCCTTCGATAGTTTCACGTTGGTAATGATGATGTTCAGATGTTTGCTCATCAACCACCATTACCCTACGGTGGGCGTCGGTATCGATCACTGCGACGGTATCGAAAGCGTCTTTTGCGTGATGCTGCAATTCTTCCAGTATGCTTTGTCCGAAGCGACCAAAACCAGCGAACACGACAATATCTTTAGGTTTGGTACGCTGAAAATGAGAAAGTAATGTTGCGTTAACTAACTTTTTCGCAGCTAAATGATAGCTATTAAATATTTCAACTTGTTTTGAAATTCCTGCATCGCCAATTCCTCGCATAAAACGTAAGTCGGAAACATGAAGTATGACTTTGTCTGCAATTGATGGGTACTGTGAAACGATTTGACTGACTGTTTCTAGGTTGTAAAAATCCTGATCGTCCAACAATACGATCTTCTTAATATAGGGTAATCGTAATCGACTTAAAATAAAGGGATGTGTCGCATCGCCGATGAGTACTTTGGCACCGTACAAAGCTTTCAGTTCTTCCTTTTCCGATGCTTCTGCGTGTTGCATGAGAAGTACAACGGGAACATTGGGTTGTTTTTCTCGGAGCTTTTCCAGATAGATAGTCGCTAACGGAGAACGGCCGATTACGATGATATGATTTTTTAAACCGAGCAATCCCCAGGAGTCCGGGGCAAGCGCGTGAATTAACGTATCGATGATAGCAGAAACCGTAAGCACAGGGGCGGCGAAATAGGCAAGCCACAAAAAGACTTGCCCAATTTTCGGTCCGGATACCGGTGTTCCTAAGTCCATACCTCCCAGTACAAATAACCCGAGTGTATAGTAAGCTTTTGTCAACAAACTGGTTTCAGGTATACCTGGACGTTCAGAAACTTCCACGCCAAAAAGGAAGCCGAGTAATCCACATACAAAAATCAGTGTGGCGATCCAGAGTTTCCAACTGACGTGTTGATTCAGAGAGTAACGGTTTAATTTCATATTTTTTGGCGTTTTTGATGCAGCGAGTTAAAAATTATCGAAACATTTTGATCGCGATGCGAGAATGTTGCCAGGTTTCATACAGTACCACGGCAAGAATAAAGGCCAAAATTGAAATCATTCCGGTTTCCACTATTTGCACAAGTCGTTCGGCTCCGTCTGAATTTAGGTCACTCATTATTACCCGTTGGTCAGTACTAAGCAGTAGTATCAAGACTGAAATTGTTGCAATATCCAACAAAAGTTCGAGAACAATGGTTGTCGAATGCCAACGATTGATGATAGCCAACCAGATATGCTGTAAAAAGGATAAACCAACAATGATGTTGACCGGCCAGAATACAGTGCTCCATATTTCTCCGAAAACAAATTGATTGCCAGCAATATCATGTGATAGTTCTCCGATATTCAACCAACCGTTCCACAGCAGCAGTAAAAAGCCTTCAGTAATAATATTGCTGAGAAGATCTTGACGGTCGACTTTATAACGTCGGTTGCTGAGAAGTTTTTCGGGTTGCCATTTTTCAAACCAGTTCAGTTTTTCACCAGAGTATTCCAAGGCAATAAAAGCGCTAATAACAATAGCGGCAACAATTAAAAAAGTATCGAACACATTAAACAACACTTGTCCGAAACTGAGCGACCAAGTTGTATTGGCAATGCCGGTAAATACCGCTATGGCAACTTGAAGCACAAATACGCCGATTAAACAAAACTTTAGAACCTGTTTAAATATGGGAAATAAAGCTGGACCTATCAGGTATTGCTGCGATTGAAAACTCGCTGCGACTTTCATCGGATGGCCTAATGCTCTGAGTAATTCAGCCTGCTCTTGATCGGTTAGGTCTCTACCCGTTTGCTCAATTAAATCTTCTTGGCGCTCTTCAATGTTGCTACGTAACTCATCCAAAATGTCATCACGATTTTTTTTTGGTAAATACGCAGCCACTTCGTTAAGATAGTTTTGCACAAATGTCATCAAGCTTCTCCTTTGAGTAAAGTACTGATACTGTTGTTGAGTTGTTCCCATTCGTTAATTAATCGGTTGAAGACCTTTTCACCCATTTCCGACATGGAGTAAAATCGTTTTTTTCGTTTGTTTTCTTCACGCCATTCACTTTTTAATAACCCTTGGTTTTCCAACCGACGGACCAAGGGGTAAAGTGTGCCTTCATCGATATCAATGCCTTTGTCATTTAGCGCTTTACGTAACGAATAACCATAATGTTCCTTTTGTAATTGCGACAAAACCGCAAGTACCAAAACTCCGCGTCTGAGTTCGAGCCGCAGTTTTTCAAAATTATCCTGTTCTGTCATAGCGGATTTCCTAGTTGTGAGAAGTACTATACTTTGCGCCACATACTGTGTGATGCATGGTATGCGTTGGGTACTGTATGTCGTACAGTAAATAATGTCAAGTCAAGGGTGTATCAAATAAGTAAATTGAGTGATGATGATCAAACACCTTGGTAGTCAATCAGCAGATCAGCTATGCTATGGGGAGAACTTAATAAGTCAGAAATATCAAAGGTTTATTGGTGATATTGCAGTGCAGTAAGGTGTAGTTGCGTTCTTATCGAAATTAAAGAGAATAAATTATGTCGCACGTGACAAATTTGTGGCAGCAGCCAGTCGAGGTAGAGTCGGGCAAAAACTATCGTCTACGACTTGGCGCGTTAGAGCTCTATATAACGAATTTAGGGCACGAATGGCAGTTTCGACACCGCTATCTCTCTCAGCAGGAAGACGATAGGGAGCAAAAAATACAATTGACTTCGATAGCCAAAGTGGTTGAAGAAAGTACCGAATTAATGCGTGTAATTCACAGTGATGCAAGTCAAAAGCTAACATTTAGACCGGTGCTGGCTAATCGAAATATTGTTGCAAGGCCTCACATGCCTTTATTTTTACCTTCGCAGCAAAAAGTAACGATTTTTATCAGTACGCCAGTGTGGTTGGCCATTTATGTCAATGGTCAGGAGCAGCCCATTGCCGAAATTCCGAGTTTTCAGCTGTCCGATACTTGGTTTGGCCCAAAACCTCACATTGGTGAGCTCTGCTATGCGAGCCGTTTTAGTGGTCGAACTCAATTAGAAAGTTTACCGAAACGTACCAGTCGGATCATTACACCTCTTACAATTACCAATTTGGCAAAAGAACGATTGAAGCTTGAAAAAATAGCAATACCGATAGAATTTTTATCGGTATACAGTAATTCAGAAGGGGAGTTGTGGACGCCAGGATTGTCTGTGACTCGAGATGAAGATGCGGGAGCTATTCAGGTCAATATTGAAAAGCAAGCGGAAACCAGTTCAGCGAATTTTATTCAGTTAAGTGCGCCGCGTACTAAAGATCCCTCAGGACTTTTAAATCGCACATTAGAAATGTTTTTCAGCTAAAAGGAAGTGCAATGAATTTTCCCAATTATGTATATTCCATCATTATATTCCTATTAGGATTGATCGTTGCTCGATTGATTTCAACTCGACTGACTGTTTTTTTAGAAGCTCAATTCAAAATTAAAAATGGACTCGTCATTAAACGATTATTGTTTTACTTTTTGTTGGGGTTGTTTCTAGTCATGGCATTGCACCAACTGGGTGTGAAATTAAATGTATTATTAGGCGCAGCAGGTATTTTTTCTGTTGCTGTTGGTTTTGCTTCGCAAACGTCAATGTCGAATGTTATCAGTGGTATGTTTTTACTCGGTGAGCGAGCTTTTGCCGTGGGTGATACGATAAAAGTTGGCAATACGACAGGCGAAGTGATCAGTATCGATTGGTTATCGGTTAAGTTACGTACACCTGAAAACATGTTTGTAAGATTACCAAACGAAACTTTAATCAAAACGGAAATGACGAATTTAACGCGTTTCAAAATTAGACGCTTTGACTTTAATTTTTCAGTCGCTTATGAAGAAAATCTTTCTCGAGTGCGACAGCTTTTACTTGCTGCGGTAAGTGAAGATACTCAATGTCTTGATGAGCCTGAGCCATTATTGATCGTGGAAAGTCTCGCTGATTCCGGTATTCAGTTGCGACTTGCAGTTTGGGCCAAAAGTGAGGAGTTTATAAAATTTCGAAGTCGAATGGCAGAAAAAGTAAAAGAGTTACTCGATCGCGAAGGTATTGAAATTCCCTATCCTCACATGAGTTTTTATGCGGGTAAGCATTCGCAACCGTTATCCATAAAAGTTGAATCGTCAGACCACTCTACGTGATTTGATGGTATGTTGTTTAATTATAAATATTGAAATAATAGAAATAAAAAGGAACGCGCGTGAGGCTTTTAATTGCAGTGTACCTGTGGCTGATGTTTTCGGGCACTGCGTTAGCTCAACAGTCAGAAAAGTCTGGCACTCCATTTGAAATTGAAGGGGTAAGTTCTACTGTCATTGATAATATCAATGCTCATCTCGATGTTGTCGATGGTGTCATTCCACTTTCTACTTTAGGTTTTCCTCGTTCGAATGAGTTTATACTAAGAAAAGCAAAGTTGGCGATGCAAGCGCTAGGCTATTATCACCCAGAGCTAACATTAACTGGAAGTCACCAAAAATGGTATTTACAAGTGAAGCCAGGCGACCCTATCGTTTGGCAGACGGCAAGTCTTGACATTGATGGTGAAGGTGAACAATTTGAACCGATTCTTGAACTCTGGCGCTCACATCCGTTTCATGTTGGAAAACGACTTGATCATGGAGAGTATGAGTCGTTCAAAACGCAACTGTTAAATAGCGCATTAGAAAATGGCTTTCTAAATGTGCGTATGACGAATGCGTTGCTTCAGGTGGATACCAAGTCAAAACAAGCTCAAGTACAATGGCAGATGGATACTGGCAGACGTTTTCGATTAGGAAAGATTGAGCTTTCAGGAAGCGAGTTATCGAAAGACTTTCTTCAACGTTATTTAGCAATAGGTCCCATGCAATTTTATCGTCAACAAGACATTGTGAAGTCGCAACAAGCATTAAACCGATCGGAATTTTTTGAGCAGGTTAATCTAGAACAAACTCAGGATGAAGACGCACAAAGTGTTAATCTATTGTTTCAACTTAAGGATAAAGAAAAGTACCAGTTAAAAACCAGTTTAGGTTATGGTACCGATTCAGGTGGGCGTTTTGGTATCAGCTGGTTGGATCGTCGCGTCAATCGTCGAGGACACAACTATTTGATCAGTTTTGACACCAGTGAAATATCATCGGGTATCGATGTTCAATACCGCATGCCGTTAGAAAATTTGGGTGATGAATGGATCAATCGCGTCAGTTATCGAGTGAAAGAAGAAAACATCGCACGCAGTAAAATTACCGCCTACGACTCACGATGGCTAATAAAGCACGATGAGTATTGGTCAACACAATGGGCAGGTACGGTGGCGACGGAAGAAGTGAGTTCAAGCGATGTTATCGAGAATATTTTGGAATATCTGATCCCTTCCTGGCAAATCGACTATTACAGTTTGCCCGACCCTTTTCAGGTAAAAAACGGTTGGCATTGGCAAGCTATTGTTCGAGTGAGTGATGAAGCATTGAGTGATCCGGACTTGCCCTTTGTTCAACTGGAGCAACGTGTAAAAGCTGTGTGGAGCTTTAGTGAAAACTGGCGATTGTTAGGACGTTTACACCTTGGACTAACCAATATGGATCTGGATAATTTTATTACCGGTATGCCCACAACCTATCGATATTTTGCCGGTGGTGATACCTCGGTACGTGGTTATCGTTATCAAGCATTGGCTCCGGTTGATGAGAACAATAACATTCTGGGCGGTCGATACCTGCTCACACACTCGACTGAAATCGACTGGCGTTTTAGTGACGATTGGCGCTGGGCAATATTTACCGATGCCGGCAATGCGTTTAATCATCGTGACGATTTTACATTGAAGCGTTCAGTCGGTACCGGTATTCGCTGGGTAACTCCGGTTGGATCGATTCGGCTTGATTATGCTAAAGCATTGGATGAGCCTGAAGCGTGGCGTTGGCATATTACCATTGGACCGGATCTATGAAACGCTTTTTCAAATTTTTCAGCGTGCTGTTTTCCCTTTTCACGTTGCTACTTTGTGGTTTGTTAAGCTGGATTTATTTTTCAACAAGTGGTCTGCAATGGGCTTTAGAAACAGCTCGACCTTATTTACCAGGTGCTTTAACGATTGGTCCAGTAAGTGGAAAGTTGAGTGACAAACTTCGTATCCAGTCGGCTCAATGGTACGACGAGGATGTTTTGGTGGTCGCTGAAAACATTGAACTGCAATGCTTCTGGCCCGACTTTATTGTCGCTCATTTTAATTGCGACTCCATTGTTATGGATAAAGCCGCTATTACGACTCATGAAAGCGAACCTGTACCCGAACTGGTTATTGAACTGCCTGAATTGGAACTCCCGTTTACTGCGGTATTAAACCACTTTTCGTTATCGAAATTGGAAATACTCAGTTGGCCTATCGGTGGTGAAAAGGCAATCTTGTTGCAGTCGTTTGATAGTATTCAACTTCGAAAGGCCAGCCTCTTTGATAATCAAATAGCACTGAATGACGGCGCGTTTGAATTTCTCGATGGTCATTTTCGAATGAAAGCTCAACTTGATCCGCTTACGACTTGGGCACATCAGCTTGAAGTCGCTATTGAGCACAGCGAGGTTCGTTTGGTTTTAAAAAGTAAGGGTGAGTTAAAAAGACAAGCAGAATTTAAAATTACAACCGAGCGGCCTGTCAAGTCTACTTTAAGTGGTTATTTACAACTGGAGCCGGAACTCAAGATAACGAGTGGTCGCTGGTTGGTTCCTTCTCAATCGCTGTCAAATCACTTGGAGTCACTTCAGTTGCAACACAGCGACGTATCATTTGAATTGCACTGGCCGGCTTTATCTGGACAATGGCAAAGCACGCTAACGCATCAACGAGTACGAGAAGCTCACATAAACAGTCATTTTCAGATTGAAGATATGCTCGAATGGGACCGTCAAAGCAATGCGCAACTTGAAATAATGAGTACGCTAACGCATCAACAATTGCAGCAGTGGTTGTCGAAAGTTGAGCCTGTACAAAATGTTCAAGCCTCGAAAAACGATAATGACCGAATAAAAGGCTCATTGCAAAAAGAAATTCCAATACAAATCAATTTGATCACTTCATTTAAAAAAGGCGTATTTCAATTGCGCGCTCCATCGATCGTCCTCGATCAACATAAAGTGGAAGTGAGTGCCGATGGAGTATTTCTCGATCGTCAGCTGCAATCGCTTTCTGCCGATTTGGCATTTCAACTGAACGATGTCAGTGGACTGCTACCGATAAAAAGTAAAGACATCCGTGGTAAAGCAAAACTGAATTACCATCAGCAAAATTGGCAATTACAATCATCCGGTGTGGTAGCGTTATTGGCAATGGAACAACTTGAAATTCGGCAAGCGAATTGGAGTATTGATTATAATCAAACGATAAACGCAAAAATAAGCGCGGCTAAAATTCGGTCTAATGATATTACGGTTGAAAACAGTAAACTGACTTTGTCCGGTCATATTGAAAATCACAAACTTCAGGCTACGGGGAAAATTCAGCACTATCCATTTTCATTCAACTTGCATGGAAAGTGGTTTCCTGAAGAGCTAGAACTCAATGCGGCATCTTCCTGGTTGATTCCACATATGAATTTGGATATATCAGCGGAAAAACAACACGTTAATCTGGCAGGAAGAAACCTTCATTGGGCAGAGCAAGGTGTGTCGATTGAACAGCTGTGCTTGAGTGGTTTGGGCAGCATGTGTATCAATGCGCGCTGGCAAGATCCCATTTGGTCGATTAAAGGCGATTTAAAACAAATGGATTTACAGCAATTAATTGAGTTTTCTGAACAGTTTGCTTTTCAGTTGCCGATTGCCATTCAAGGACAACTTGCAGGGCAATTTAATGTGGCTGGAAAAGGACTCGAACTCAATCAGCTGGATATTAACTTGGCATCTGAACGATTATCTTTGAGTGAGGAGAGTTGGAAGGGTAATTGGCAACAAATAGATGTGTACAGTGCATTAAAAGAAAAAGATTTTCAAGTGTCGGTAGATTGGGAACAACAGCATCACCAACTGATTACGCCACAGTGGATGAGTGAATGGTTCACTCCAAAAGGTAATATTCGCTTCCAGTTTCGAACGCTTGACGAGTGGCAGTTTACTTTGGAGCAAAACGAGTTTTTCTGGCAGTTGCCTCACGCTCAAAATACTGGGAGTGAGCCGGAAGAATTATCGATTCAAAGTAGTGATAGCCTTCCAAGGTTAAATCTGGATCGCTTGTCGGTTAAAGGGAGTGTTTTGAATAAACAGTTGAACGCTCATTTAGAATTATTGTTACCTCAATCGGACAAACTGGTTATGAATTTTTCGAGCGACTGGCCGCTGAATCATGATTCGAAGTTTCGTTCGAGTATTGATATTGAACTGAACGAATTTGCATGGCTTAAAGAATGGCAAACACGAATTGATGAGCTTAATGCCAGTTGGCAACATCGAATGAGTGTAACTGGAACGTTGGACGATTTTCGGATTGCCGGCAAGGGCGAAGTTAAGGTGAATCGACTCGTGATAGAAGAAGTTGGGCTTGATATCGAAAATTCGAAATTGGCATTGTTGTCAAACCAAAGTCGAATTGACTTCACGGGTAATTTAAAAAATAAGCAAGGTGAGTTAGTGGTTAATGGTGCCGCAAACTTGTTGCCGGAATTGGATGTTGAGGCAAAGGTTAATGGTGATAAAGTGTTGGTGCTTGATTCAGATACCGGTAAAGTCATTGTTTCGCCTAATTTAGATGCGCAGTTCAAGCAAAATCATTTGCGTTTGAATGGGAAAATTGTATTCGATGAAGCTCGAATTAAAATGAAACGATTGCCAATACGAAAAGTTTCGGTATCGGATGATCAAGTTGTTTCAGGCCAAAGCAAAATTGGTGAGCCACCAATGCGGTATACCGTAGATTTACAGTTGATAACGGGAAAAAATGTCAGCTTTGATGGCTTTGGCTTAAGCAGCGATTTACAAGGTCAGTTGCAGCTATTCGCGCAAGAAGGACAGTCTGTAAAAATCAATGGTCAACTCGTGTTACGTCATGGAAAATTTGAAGCCTACAAACAAGTCTTAACCATTGACGAAGGGCAGTTGTTATTTTTAGGGTCAGCTGAAAACCCTGGTATTCAGTTTAAAGCAACACGTGAAATTGATGATATAAAAGTAGGTGTTATTGCTAATGGCTCATTAGCCAATCCGCGTTTAACACTCTATTCTGAGCCAGCAATGGCTGAAGAAAACATATTAGCGTTATTACTGACCGGACGTTCGATAGATTCATTGTCTCAATCAGAAGGTAATGCACTGGCGAATGCAGCCTTGAGTTTAGGTGTTGAAGGCGCAAATAAATTGGCGCAAAAAATTGGCGATGCATTGGGAATTAAAAACGTTCAAATCACTAGCAAAACCAAAGCTGACAGCTCACGTGTTGATATAGCGACACAAATTAATGAAAAGCTCAGTGTTGGTTATGGAACAACGATTGACTCAAGTAATGAAATGCAAGCCGGTTGGATAATCGAGTACAAACTGACTCAAAATCTATCGTTTGAAGCGATCAGTGGGCAGGAAATGAGCGCGTCGATCAATTTTAAAAAGCAGTTTGATAGTGTGAAAAACTTAAGCGAATCGAAGCCAAAAGAAGAACCGGAAAATGGATCAAATGAATTGGAAGTCAGTAAGGACTTTGAAGATCGAGAAAAGTAGAAGCCCGTAATCGGGCTTCTACAGTTACAAACACATTAGTAGTTTACCGTTACCTCATCGGAACAAGTGTCTGTGCCTACTTCACACACTTGATAAGTGCCACTGCCAGAGAAATAACGCGTTTCGGACCAGCTACCATCGTTGGCGGTGGTCGTTAACAGTCCGCCATTACGATAGATATCGACATTGGCACCGTTTGCTCCGTCCCAGGTTAGTGTAATGTTGTGAATAAACCAGAAAGAGGATACCGAAGCACTTAAAGTAATTTCACTTCCTGGTGGCTCCGTCACGGTAACCGATTGAGTGGCCGAATGTGTCGCACCCTGATCATCGGTTACGGTTAACGTAACATTGTAGCTTCCTGCGGCAGTATAGGTATGGCTCGGATTTTGCGAACTCGATGAGTTACCATCGCCAAAGTCCCATTGCCAACCGCTGATACTGCCATCGGCGTCGCTGGAGAGATCGGTAAAGGCAACACTCAGATCAGTCACTGCAAAACTGAAGTCGGCTTTTGGCGGTTCGTTGGCACCATCGTTTACCGATACGGTTTGGGTAATGGAGTCGCTGGCACCTTCGTTATCGGTAACGGTTAGCGTTACGTTATAACTTCCACTGCTGGCATAAGTATGCATTGGGTTTTGATTCGACGATGAGTTACCGTCACCAAAGTCCCAGTTCCAGCTGACGACACTACCATCGTTGTCATTACTGGTGTCGGTAAAGTTAACGTTGAGCGCGGATGCAGAATAAGTGAAGTTTGCATCGGGGGGCAGGTTTCCACCGCCACCAATCGCAACCAGCGCGGCGTGCGCATCGATGATGCCTGCGCCACATTGGTTACAAGTACCAGGAAAAGCACGCGCTGTATCCATCATTACTTGAGTCACCTCGGCTGGTGTCGTGTTGGGTTTTTGTGCGTACAGTAATGTTGCGACACCTGCAACGTGTGGAGCGGCCATCGAAGTACCTTGATAAAACGCGTACGAATCGTTTTCTGGCGTGGTGGTTCCCGTATTTAAAGTGGAAAGTACACCGTTGGCACTGTTACCGGAAGTTTCACCACCTGGTGCAGCTACTTCAACGACGCTACCGTAATTTGAGTAACTGGCTCGACTGCCACTTCGGTTAGTCGAGGCAACCGTCAGCACGTTGTCACAACTGGCGGGTGTAAACCCGGAAGCATCAGCATTGCTGTTACCTGCTGCTGCAACGACTAATGCGCCTGCTGCAGTGATTTGATTCACGGTATCTTGCATCGCTGCGTCGCAAGCAGCACCGCCTCCTAACGATAAGTTGAGCACTTTAGCTGGATTAGGGTTATCCGGAATTCCGGAAACGCTGATTCCTGCTGCCCATAACATCCCGTCTTGAATATCCGCCAAGGTTCCACCGCATTTTCCCAATACACGAACGGGAACAATTTTCGCTTTTGGTGCTATACCGGCAACACCCTCACCGTTATTGTTGATAGCAGCGATGGTTCCCGCAACATGAGTGCCATGCCAGCTGCTGTTCATTGAGTAAAAGGGTGCGCCTGGGCATTCGAAAAAGCCGAACCAGTCACCTTCGTCACTGGCGTCAGGATCGCGACCATCGCCGTCACGAGCCGTGCCGGAATTGGATATAAAATCGTAACCACCGACAATATTGGCGGCTAAATCGGTATGTGGTCGATATCCAGTATCTATGACGGCGACGACGGCGCCGTTGCCTTCGTTAATATCCCACGCCGCTGGCATATTGATACCACCGCTTGATTCAAAGTAGTGCCATTGTTCGTTGTAACGTGGATCACTGGGTGTCGCTAAAGGATAGAGTCGATAGTTGGGAACCGCGTATTCAATGTCTTGTTCAAGACTCAGTTGCTGTAACAGCTGTTGTCTTGTAAAACCTGGAGTTTGTGAGCGAAATTTTACCAGCTGAGCACCGGAACCCAGCGTTCTTTGCAGTGTCAGAGGGCGGTCTAACCGTGAACTTAATGTTGAAATTTTTGAACTGATTTCTGCACGTTTCGCGTTTCGATCGGACGATTTGAATTTGATGATCAGTTCGTAATTATTTTCGAATTGTATAGAAGAAAAATCATTGTCTTCTGCATTAACACCGGACAGCATTAACGAGGATCCTACTGCAGCCATCGTTAACCAATGCGTAACTCGTTTTGATTTTGAGTGATTGGTCTTAAACATTATCTGCTCCAATTTATCTTTGATTTTCGTTGCTAGATCATGACTGATCTGACGACTAAGTATGGATAGCATTGGGCAATATACAAGAAAGGCGGAGAACCAAAAGTTGAATTGTTGGAAAAAATTTCAGATTTATTAATATTTGAAATATAAGCGTGCATTTATTAACTTGTATAGTCCAGAAATCTGTAAAGAAATGCACGCAAAAAGGAGAAATTAATTTTCAATGGAAACGCATATTAGGGTTTCGACTTAAGCAACCGGGTAGTCACTTTGTCATTCTTTAAGGTTAAATGGTAGAGCCGGTTGTACTCAGCTTCTTGGATATCATTTTGGGCATCGCCACCTAATAAATGAACAATTTTTGGAACCGTGTTGCTATGGCCGACAATCAAAACATTTCCTTGAGTGTGTCGAACCTTTTCTGCAAGTGTATTTGGATCGTGCGGGTCATAAGTGGTTACTTCAATATTTTGACTTTCGGCGGTCGGTAATGCTGTATAACGTGTGCGTTGGTAGTGAGTCGAATAAACGACAGTGATATTGAAAGGCTTGAGATACTCTGAGAGCCAGTTAGCGCGTGCTTCACCAATAACTGTTAAAGACGGATCGTTTGAATCATCGGTCAATTTCTCTGCGTGGCGTACCACAAACACCTCTTGTGCGAATAACGTTTGTGAAGTGAGCAAAAAGGCTAGGCTAAATATTGTTCGAATTATGAATCGCATTATCTGATAGTAAGGCTTAATATTAAGTGTGCTCTAGTCTAAATTAAATGAACCTCATTCACCACAACATCGTCTTTATGTTAAAGGCAGAAAAAACAGGCATTCAATGAATCAAGCCGAAAAAGATCTGTTGGTATTGGCTGCGCAACAGGGGAATCGTAAAGCATTTGCGATGATTTATCGGCACTACCATTCGAAGCTGCTGCGATTCGCTTATAAAATTTGTGGCGATCATGCTTTGTCACAAGACTCGGTGCAAAGCGCTTGGCTTAAAATGACGCATCGAATTCGTCGACTGAAAGATCCACGCGCGTTCCGTAGTTGGATTTATAAAGGTGTGCGTTGGCAAATACTCGATGCAGTACGCAATCAAAAGCGAGAGTCGCGCATTGAGGACATTGGTGATGAATTAATATCAACACAAGACATTGAGCAGGAGATCGCACAGAGCCGCGATTTAAACAGTGCGATACAACGATTGCCAACAGTAGAAAAACAGATGATCCATTTGTTTTATCTCGACGAGTTAAGTGTTGTTGAAATTGCATCTGTATTGGATATAGCTGCCGGTACGGTAAAGTCGAGACTTAATCGAGCGCGAAAATTATTGCAGCAAAAATTTAAAATTTAAGTCAATAGAAAGGTGAGAGGTGATTATGAAAATTGATGAACGAATTAAATCAGAGCTTGAAGGTGAATCTTCAGAAATTGAAGCGATTTTGCAGGACAAACAAGGTCTGTTTGATATGGTCATGGGATCATTCAACGCCGGGCTGGGTCGTTGGGTGATTCTTATTAATGTGGTTATTCTGGCGGTTACCGGGGTTATGATCTGGACGGGCTACGAGTTTTTTACGTCTAGCAATACCGGTGATTATGTATTTTGGGGGGTGTGCTTGGTGTTGTCGGCTATGGCACAAATTGCGATGAAGCAATGGGTGTGGATGGAAATGAATCGCGGTTCATTATTACGGGAAATTAAACGCGTTGAAGTGGCGGTGGCAAAACTATCAAATCAGGTTCAGAAAAACAGTTGAACGCGCTTGTTGCTTTTTAACCGAGGATTCTCGCCGACATTATGCGATCGTCGCTCATCAGCCACAAGACACTTTAAAACGTGGTTTCCAAAGTTGATGATGATGTGTGCTTTCGAAAGCATTGGTTTTTTCTTTTCTTAAAAATTACGATTCTAAACGAAACCCCTGGAGATTACATTTTGGGTTGAACCTTAATTTTTTTCTTTAATCGAATAGCCTGAGAGGCTTTTTTGCGCCGTAATCGGATATTCAGCATTTCGACACTAATTGCAAATGCCATAGAGAAATAAATATAACCTTTGGGCACATGGAAATCGAGACCTTCCCCAATGAGCGTAACGCCGATGAGCATTAGAAAAGCCAGCGCGAGCATTTTTATCGTTGGGTTACGGTCAACAAACTCTCCAATCGAGTTTGCAGAGATCAACATGACAATTACGGAAACGATGATAGCGATGATCATGATACTTAAGTGTTCGACCAAACCGACCGCTGTAATCACCGAGTCAATAGAAAAGACAACATCAATAATGGCAATTTGAAAGAGAATGGAAAAGAAAGTTGCTTTTACTTTTACTTCGCTATTTTCTTCGTCAACTTCAAAACTGTTATGTATTTCGTGAGTGGCTTTGGCCAGTAAAAATAATCCACCAAGAATTAAAATGATGTCACGCCCAGATATTTCTTGCTCAAAAATCGAAAACAATGGCTCTGTCAGTCCCATTATCCAAACGATGGTGAGTAACAATAAAATTCGAGCAATAAGCGCAATAGAAACACCGATACGGCGAGCTCTAGCTCGAAGGTGTTTGGGTAGTCGACCAACAAGAACCGAAATAAAAACAATATTATCGATACCCAGAATAATTTCCAGAACGATTAATGTACCCAATGCAATCCAGGCTTCAGGTAGGTAAATCCACTCGAACATGTTGGTATTCCGATATTTTTATTTCATTAAATCATAGACGGAAACAAGTGAAATAGGCAATGGGAAACACATTGCCTTTTGGGCGACTTCGCTTTGATGGAAGTTAGTAGGCTAATATTGGTGATAGCCAACGCTCGATGGCTTTAATATCCATATTTTTACGCTGAGCATAATCCTCTACCTGATCTTTTTTGATTTTACCCGTACCGAAATAACGCGCTTGTGGATGCGCAAAGTACCAACCTGACACCGCAGCGGTAGGCGTCATGGCAAAACTTTCGGTTAAGTGCAAGTCGATGTTTTTGGAAACATTCAATAATTGCCAGAGCTTTCCTTTTTCGGTGTGATCGGGACAGGCCGGGTAACCGGGTGCCGGTCGAATACCTCGATATTTTTCGGCAATGAGCGCATCGTTGGTTAAGTCTTCCTCCTTGGCATAGCCCCAATAGTCTTTACGTACTTTTTCGTGCATGCGCTCAGCGAAAGCTTCGGCTAATCGATCGGCCAGCGCTTTTAAAAGGATGGAACTGTAGTCGTCGTGATCCGCTTCGAAACGAGCAATGTGTTTTTCGATCCCGATGCCTGCGGTAACCGCAAAAGCTCCCATATAGTCGGTACGATTCGATAATTTTGGTGCAATGTAATCGGCCAAACTTAGGTTGGCTGCATCGTCTCGTCGTGGTATTTGTTGGCGAATAAATTCCAGTGTTAATTTTTCTTGCTCTGGCTTAACTTCGTCGTACAAAATGACACTGTCACCATGGCCAGATGCGGGGAAAAATCCGATCACCGCTCGTGCTGTTAGCCATTTTTCGTCGACGATCTTTTGCAACATCGATTGCGCGTCGTCAAACAACTTACGTGCGGATTCGCCCACAATTTCATCGTCTAGAATTTGCGGATAACGACCCGCTAACTCCCAGGAGCGAAAGAAAGGCGTCCAGTCAATGCGTTCCAGCAAGTCTTCCAGTGGATAGTCTTCGAACACTTTAGTGCCCAGAAAGCTTGGATGAGTGATCGTTTGTTTTGCCCAGTCGGTTTTAAACGCATTGTTTAATGCTTGTGAATAATCCACTAGGTTTCGCGATTCATCCCGTTTTGCTCGTTGTTCGCGTTTTTGCTGATATGTGGATTTGTATCCATCAATAAATGTGATGCGTTCTTTTTTGTTCATTAATTTGGAAGCGACATTCACTACACGCGAGGCATCTTGCACATGGATCACCGCATGTTGATATTGTGGATCAATTTTTACTGCCGTGTGAATGCTTGAGGTCGTCGCACCGCCAATTAACAAGGGCTTATCCATTCCTAGGCGTTGCATTTCAGACGCCATATGCACCATTTCGTCCAGTGATGGGGTAATTAACCCGGAGAGCCCGATGATGTCGCAACTTTTTTCTTTGGCAGTCGACAATATTTTTTCCGCGGGAACCATCACACCGAGATCAATCACTTCGTAGCCGTTACATTGTAATACAACACCAACAATGTTTTTTCCGATATCGTGTACATCGCCTTTTACGGTTGCCATTAATACTTTACCGGCGCTTTTCGATTGTTGTTTGTCTTTCTCCATAAACGGCAACAAATACGCCACGGCTTTTTTCATAACCCGGGCCGACTTGACTACCTGAGGTAAGAACATTTTTCCAGAACCGAATAAATCACCTACCACGTTCATACCGTCCATGAGTGGCCCTTCAATCACGTGTAAGGGTTTTTCGGCTTGTTGTCGAGCTTCTTCAACGTCTTGCTCGATAAACTCGGTAATGCCTTTAACTAATGCGTGCTCCAGCCGTTTGTTTACAGACCAGTCGCGCCACGCTTGTTGTTGCTTTTGCTGCTCCTGATTGTCACCTCTAAAGCTTTCTGCCAGAGCAATCAAATTATCGGTCGCTTCGGGATGACGATTTAAGATCACATCTTCGCAAGCATCGCGCAGTTCTTGGGGAATGTCAGAGTAAACGGCCAACTGACCCGCATTAACAATGCCCATATCCATACCATTTTGAATGGCATGGTAAAGAAATACCGCGTGCATGGCTTCGCGAACCGGGTTGTTGCCGCGAAAAGAAAATGACAAATTGGAAACACCACCGCTGATTAATGCGTAAGGTAAGTTTTCCTTTATCCATTGGCAGGTTTCGATAAAATCAAGCCCATAACGATTGTGTTCTTCTATTCCGGTAGCAACTGCGAATATGTTGGGATCAAAAATAATGTCTTCCGCGGGAAACCCAACTTGTTCAGTTAATACCTTATAAGCGCGTGCGCAAATTTCAGTTTTCCGTGCAAAGGTATCAGCCTGGCCTTGCTCGTCGAAAGCCATCACGATCACCGCAGCGCCGTAGCGCCTTACTTTCTTCGCGTGTTCGATAAACGCCGCTTCGCCTTCTTTCATCGAAATGGAATTAACAACCCCTTTGCCTTGAATGCACTTTAATCCGGCTTCTATTACTTCCCATTTGGACGAATCGAGCACAATAGGCACCCGGCTGATATCGGGTTCGCCAGCAATGAGTTTCAGAAATCGCTCCATCGCTTCTATCGAATCGAGCATGCCTTCATCCATATTGATGTCGATCATTTGCGCGCCATTATCAACCTGTTGCTGTGCTACTTCTAACGCAGCTTCGAAATCATCTTCTTTGATCAGGCGTAAAAACTTGGCAGAACCGGTAACATTGGTGCGCTCACCAATATTAACGAACAAGGATTCTTCCGTGATGGATAAAGGTTCCAGTCCCGACAGGCGCATAGCGGGTTTCAGTTTTGGAAGTGTTCGAGGCTTTTTATGTTGTACAACACTTGCAATGGCTTTGATATGTTCTGGCGTTGTACCACAACAACCACCCACAATATTCAGAAAGCCGCTTTGTGCCCATTCGGCGATGTCTTCAGCCATATCTTGCGGCGTTTCATCGTACTCACCAAATTCATTGGGCAAGCCAGCGTTAGGATGAGCGCTGACATGACACTCGCAAATATTCGCCAGTTCTTCAACATAGGCTCGCAACTGTTTCGCGCCTAAAGCGCAATTTAAACCAAAAGAAACAGGTTCAATGTGGCGTAAGGAATGATAGAAGGCTGCGGTCGTTTGACCGGTAAGAGTACGACCAGATGCATCGGTAATGGTGCCCGATATCATTACGGGTAACTTGTAACCCAGTTCATCGAATAGATCGGCGACAGCGTAAGCGCAAGCTTTGGCATTCAATGTATCGAAAATCGTTTCGATTAATAAAATATCGACACCGCCTTTAACCAAGGCGCGAGCACCCATCAAATAGTCCGCGACGAGCTCATCGAAGCTGATATTCCGAAAGGCCGGGTTATTCACATCGGGTGAAATGCTGGCGGTTTTGTTCGTTGGACCTAAAACACCGGCAACGAAACGGGGCTTATCAGTAAATTCGTCAGCCACGTTTCGAGCCAGTCGAGCGGATTCATAGTTGAGTTCTTCAACCAGCGATTCCATACCGTAATCCGACAATGATGCCGCGTTGCCATTAAACGTGTTGGTTTCAATAATATCTGCACCGGCCTGCAAATATTGGCGATGAATATCAGCAATAATTTCCGGCTGGGTCAAAGAGAGTAAGTCATTGTTGCCCTTAAGATCACTTGGCCAATCCGCAAATCGCTGCCCTCGATAGTCGTTTTCTTGCAGCTTAAAGCGCTGGATCATGGTTCCCATGGCGCCATCGAGCACCAAAATGCGAGTTTGTAAGGCCTGGTAAAAGGCATTGATACGGCTTTGATTCATAATTGGTATAAAATTAATGTGGACGTCTAGACGTAAAGAAGTTTATTATTGCCGACATTGTGCTAAAGTTAAAGCGTTTTATTCAGTTTAGGCTTATTCCGTACAAATTTCTGGCTGTCAGAAGGTACAGTATTCGGCTAACGAGGAACAATGTTTTAACTCACTGACTGTTACATCCTAATAACGAGAGCGTAAAACGCGTTCGACACAAACATTTAAGAGTGGAAGCCATGAGTGATTCAATAAAAACCTGGGAAGCTATTGATCGATCCTTGATGAAGGCGTTGCCAAATCCATCGAATGGGGCTTACGAGATTAAAGTGAAGATTCCTGAGTTTACCTTTCTGGGTGTGCAGGAGCAGCCTGATTTTGCGACCGTTTACTTAACCTTTTACCCAACCAATAAAATTATCGAGTTGAAAGCACTCAAACAGTATGTGTATCAGTTGCGCAATATTGTGGTGTCTTACGAGCGATTAATTAACGTGATTTATGATCATTTAATCGAAGTTTATGAGCCGGATCGCCTGCGCGTGGTCATGATCTGTAATCCTCGTGGTGGGATCAGCTCTCGATTGACCATTGATTCGGATTGGGGCGCTCGTGGCGGTCAGGAAAAATACCGCGACTGGATGAGTAACGATGATGTTTGGGACGTAGTGTTGTAGTTAGAATCCAACTTTTTATTGTTCGAGATAAGATGTCTTCAACAGACGCCTTATCTCAACATTCCTTGCTATTTCATTTTCTGCGTCATTCTTAGTTACAGTTTTCGTATTGGTCTTATTATTTCTGTCCTTTATATTGCTTTATTTCGTTTCGTTTCATTATTAAAACTAAAATCAGGAGCCAACCATGTGGAAACAACCGCTATTGGGGTGTCTGCTGGCCTTGTCTGCCGGCGTTCATGCTACTCAAACTCTAGTACTTGAGCTGTATAACGATAAAGGCTTAATGGGTAAGCAAATCACCAAAGTTGAAGATTCTCATTCACTCTCCAGCACCACAGAACTGAGCTGGAATAATCGACGCGTTTCCATGGATGAAAATTATCGATTGAATGACAAAGGGTTTCCGGTTGAAATCACGATTAAGGGAATATCGGCCTTTGGTGCTCCGGTTGATGAACATTTCATCATTAAGGACGGAATGGCTACTTGGTACAGTCGTGCCGATGAAGGTTCTGCCAAAATTTCAGACAAAGAGTTTTACATTCCTGTCGATGGTATGAGTAACGCCGCCATGGTGCGTGCCTTATTGAAATCGCCGTTTAAGCAGTTGCAACTTTTTCCATCGGGTCGTGCGCAACTGCATGAAGTCACTACTACCGAGCTCGAAAAAGACGGCAAAAAAGTAAAGGTGCATTTATACGCCATTTCCGGACTGAACATGACTCCTCAGTTTTCATGGTTTGATGGCGATGGGCAAGTTTTTGCTTTTGATGGTGGCGGTTGGATAAAGGGTATTCGCGAAGGTTGGGGGCTGGATACCTTTGAGACGTTAAAAGGGTTGTTGCGAAAAGCAGAGCATGAATATTATGCGGATCTGTCTTCGCAGTTAACGCACGAAATTCAACAGCCACTGTTGGTTAAGAATGCAAATGTGGTTGATGTGGATAATAAAAAGTTGCTTGAAGGTTATGACGTGCTGATTAATAACGCGCGCATCGTGAATGTTAGCAAAAATATTAAGCCATTAAAAAACGCTAAAGTGATTAACGCTAAGGGAAAAACCTTGATTCCTGGATTATGGGACATGCACGGACACCTAAGCAAAAATCATGGGTTTAATTATCTCGCTGCAGGTGTAACCAGTGTACGTGATATTGGAAATAGCCCGTCGAACCTGGAAGAAATAGAAGGTTTGTACCGAAAAGATTACCTGGGTACACATATTTATAAAGCGGGCTTTATTGATAAACAAAGCGAATACTCTGCGGGTAACGGTAAAACGGTGAGTACGTTGCAAGAAGCGAAAGACGCAGTCGATTGGTATGCCGATCGGGGCTATATACAGATTAAAACGTATTCTTCGATGGATCCCAAGTGGATGAAGGAGTTGGCCGATCACATCCATAAACGCGGATTGCGTTTAAGTGGTCACATACCTGCTTTTATGTCGGCTGAGCAGGCGGTAGATGCCGGATTTGATGAAATTCAACATATCAATATGCTATTTCTGAATTTTTTGGGTGGCGATCAAATCGATACGCGTCAGCAGTTACGTTTTACTCTGATTGGTGAAAAAGCCAAAGATGTGGATCTGAACAGCAAAGAAGTTCAAGATTTTGTGCAAAAACTTGCTGATAAAGGTATTGAGGTGGATTTAACGATTTCGACCTTTAACAGTTTGCTGTTAACACGGGACAAGCAACTGGATCCAGAGTACGTAGCGATCGCCGATCATTTACCTCCCTTGTTTCAACGTGGTTTAAAAACATCGACCATGAATATAGAAACACCGGAAATGGATGCCTCTTACAAGGCGGCAGGAGATGCTATGTTAAAAATGACGAAACTTCTGTTTGATAAGGGTGTGCCAATTATTCCAGGCACTGATATGTTTACTGGGTTTACGTTATTGCGTGAATTAGAACTTTACTCCAAAGCGGGTATTCCCAATATTGACGTATTACGCATTGCAACTTTAAACTCTGCTCGTGTCGTTGGGCAGGACAAACATACTGGCTCTATTGCAGAAGGCAAATACGCCGATCTGGTATTGATTGATGGCAATCCCATAGACAATATCGCGGATTTACGTAAAGCCAGCCTGGTCATTCAAGGCGATAAAATGTATCAACCGGAAAAAATCTATAAAGCGTTAGGTGTTAAACCTTTTGCTGATTCAATCAGTTTGAAATAGTTTTTAATGTAAGCACTGTTCGGCCAACACCCCGTTCTCACTTTAGCGTTGGCCGAACTTTTTAGACGACTTTAATCCGATGAGTACGAATTATGGATTTACTCTCTTAAAGTGTTTTAACTTTTTTTAATACCGCGTCTGAGTTCCTTAGTAACTTTTCGAAATCACTGTCAGGTACGGGTGGTGAAAATAAAAACCCCTGTACAAAATCACATTGCATTTGCTGAAGTAAGTGCAGTTGTTGTTCCGTTTCTACACCTTCGGCAATAACCTGTATATTGAGTTTATGTGCCATCGTAATGATAGCTTCGCAAAGTGCGTGATCGTCGTTGTTCTGTTCCAAGTGGCGTACGAAAGAGCGGTCGATTTTCAAAAAGTCGATGGGAAATTTTCGTAAATAAGACAAGGAGGAGTAGCCGACGCCAAAATCATCAAGTGCGACTTTAAAACCATTATTTCGAAACTTTTCCAAGTCTTTACTGATATCGCTCTCCATTAACATGGTTTCGGTGATTTCCAAAATCAAACAACTGGCATGCATATTGTGGTGCTGTAACTCTTGTGGCCAGTGGTCTAACACATTTGAGCGAAATTGAATCGGAGAAACATTAACGCTGAGTTGTAAATGAGTATCAAAATGCATACGCCACTTTTGAACCGCTGCCAGCGCCTGTTGAAATATTATCTCGCCGACTTGTGTAATCAATCGCGATTCTTCTAATAAGGGAATGAAACCACCTGGAGCAACCATTCCGCGCTTTGAAGAGTTCCACCGAATGAGTGCCTCGGCTTTTGGAATGGTCATGCGTTGAATATCAACGATGGGTTGATAAAACAACATGAACTCATTTTGTTCGATAGCCGATCGTAAATCGTTCGTCAGTGACATGCGAGTCATGGCTTGTTGGTGCATTTGAGGTGTGAAGTAATGAAAAGTATTTCGCCCTTCTCGTTTCGCGGCATACATGGCCTGATCGGCATTCTTGAGCAGTGTTAAGCTGTCGGTTTGTTGGTGATAGTCTTGAGGGTAAACGGTTATACCAATGCTGGCGGAAATATAAGACGGGTGGTCTTGTAATAAAAAAGGTTGCGTGATCTTATCGAGTATATGATTAACGACAATTTCTATGGACTGTGAACCGTCAATATTTTTAATAATGATGACAAATTCATCGCCTCCGAGTCGAGCAATGGTATCACTTTCACGAATGCAAGATTCAAGTCGTTCGGCGGCTTGCTTAAGCAACAGATCGCCATAATCATGGCCAAGCGTGTCGTTAATATCTTTAAACTCATCGAGGTCGATGAGCAATAAAGCAAACGATTCTGTTTTGCGCTGATTGGATGCAATAAGCTGTTCCAGACGGTCTTGAAATAATCGACGATTCGGTAGTCCGGTAAGAAAGTCGAAATGCGCTTGCTTCCAAACGGCGCGCTCGCTTTTTTCCAGTTGTTTATTGTGTCGTCGCAGTTGAACTTGCCAAGCCAGAATGACTAAGAGCACCAGAAGTGAAAAAACAGAAACAATGATCAATGTTTGGTAACTTTCAGAAATATCAAATTGAACCCGTCGCCAAGAGTTTTCAATGCGCTTTTTTTCTTCGGCTGAAATTTCTGCAATAAGTGCATTAAATATATCGACTAATGGTTTGTGTTGTTTACGGACGCCGATTCCCAGTTTGATCTGCGATAACTCGTCGAACTGACCGTTAATTTTTAATGTACTGTAGCCGTATTCTTGTATTGCGTATCCTGCAAGGTGTAGTCCACTGAAAAAACCATAAAGTTCTCCACTATCGACTTTGTCGAGGCCTTCTTTACGAGACTCAACTTCCACAAGGTTCATTGTTGGATAACGGGCTCTTAACAAGTCCACATAGGCGTAGCCTTTGATCACACCAAGCGGTTTATCTGCTAAAAGCGACAGCTTGGAAATAAAGAACTTTTCTTGAGTCGTGACAACCACAAATGGAATGAGCACATAGTTTTCTGTGAAAAATAAAAACTCTTCTCGCTCCGGAGTTTTTGCGATCAAAGAAATGATGTCGCAGTCGCCCGTTTTTATCTTGAGCATTGATTCTTCCCAGGTACGGGTTTCAACCAGACGAATGGGAACGGGTAACTGCATTTGAAACAGCTTCATGTACTCCGCATTCATGCCAATATGCTGACCATTTTCTATGGTCTCAAGGGGAAGTGAGTCGGGACCTGTGCACAATCGAATACTGCTAAACGTTTTTAAATATTCGATTTGTTCAGAAGTAAGCGGATGATTGGCGAATATGTGGCTCGATATAGAGCACATTAATATGAATAGGGCTGCTTTGCGAAATCTATTCACGAGGTTAACAATCTTCTCGGATACTGACCTACATACAGTGGGTAGTGGTTTGAAATGTCTGGGAATTAAGCAGACCGCATCTGCCAAGTATAGACCATTAGTTGCTTAACTTGCGAGCGATTCTACCTTGAACTTTCGACAATTTATTGTTTTTTACTCTTTTTCTTAAGTGCGACGCATTGTCGCACTTAAAGCCACCGGCTTTTAACCAGTATTACCTATTATTCGCAGGAGGAAGATTGTTAGTGGTGTAACCACGCTATGCCGTTTATTTACGTTTTTTCTGGTAGTTAGAACGCTTGTGTGAGGATGTTTGTTTCACTCTAACGGCACGCGGCCCCGCCTTTTTTTGTCCGGCCCGTTTTCCGTGCGTTTTATTTGAACTGTAGCCTTTATCAGCGTCGTCCCAGGGTAGTAAACAATCCGGACTTTCTCCAATAAGGTGGGTTAATCCTTTTTCTTTTAACGCCTCTCGAATGGTTGGCCAGTTTTTGGGATCATGATATCGCAACAAGGCTTTGTGTAAACGACGTTGTTCTAGCTCCTTAGCGGTGTACATTTTTTCCGATTTATAAGTCACTTTTTGTAACGGATTGCGATCGGAGTGATACATGGCCGTTGCTAACGCCATAGGCGACGGATAAAAGGTTTGAACCTGATCGGGTCGGAAGTCGTTCTTTTTGCACCAAAGCGCCAAGTTGATCATATCTTCATCGGTACAACCCGGATGCGCAGCGATGAAATAGGGGATGAGGTATTGCTCTTTGCCGGCTTCTTTTGAATATTTATCGAATAGTTTTTTAAATGCATCGTAAGTCCCGATGCCTGGTTTCATCATTTTATCGAGTGTATTACTTTCGGTGTGTTCTG
This sequence comes from Pleionea sp. WD8-19, assembly GCF_055326765.1. NCBI lineage: Bacteria > Pseudomonadati > Pseudomonadota > Gammaproteobacteria > Oceanospirillales > Pleioneaceae > Pleionea > Pleionea sp. WD8-19. The sequence goes on from NZ_JBUZOU010000003.1 coordinate 156,966, forward strand.
GAGCAATTTTTAAATAGCCACCCACGTGATGTTGTACCAATTCTTTAACGTATTCAGGATCTTCCACAGCGAGGTCATAACGTAATCCCGACGCGATGGCCACGCGTTTAACTCCTTCTACTTTACGTGCTTTACGATAAAGTTGAGTCGTCTGAGAGTGATCGGTGATCAGGTTCGGGCAAATCGTCGGAAATACACAAGATAACTTTCGGCAGTTCGACTGGATTTCATCGTCTTTGCAATTTAAGTGATACATATTAGCGGTTGGCCCGCCTAGATCAGAGATGGTTCCGGTAAAGCCTGGTGTTTTGTCTCGAATGTTTTCAATTTCTCGCAACACCGACTCTTGTGAACGACTTTGAATCACACGGCCTTCATGTTCGGTAATGGAGCAAAAGGTACAACCGCCAAAACATCCGCGCATAATATTGACTGAAAATTTAATCATTTCGTACGCGGGTATGTGGGCATCGCCATAGCTTGGATGCGGTTTACGTTGATAAGGTAAGTCGAATACCGCGTCCATTTCATCGGTTTCTAACGGAATAGGCGGGCGATTCACCCAGATTTCTTGGGTGCCGTGTTTTTGAACCAGCGCTCGAGCATTGTTGGGGTTTGATTCTAAATGCAAAATTCTTGAAGCATGTGCATAAAGCGCGGGATCTTTACTGACTTTTTCAAAGGAGGGCAGTCGAATAATGGTTTTATCGGGATCGAGGCGCTCTTTACGGGTTAAAGGCATCGGAATCACTCGGATCGGCACTTCATCACCGGTGTTTTTACCTTTCATGGAGCATTCACCAGACGAATGATTGGTTTCACCTTGCTGATGGTTATATTCGTATGGACTTGGAATTTGATCGATTTTTCCTGGCCAGTCGATACGTGTAGAGTCGACTTCTGTGTAACCGCCTGGAACTGCATCACGTACAAAAGCAGTACCGCGAATATCAGTTAATTCGTCAATGCTTTTGCCGATCGAGAGTTGATGCGCGATTTCAGCAATCGCACGTTCCGCATTGCCATAAAGCACTATGTCGGCACCGGAGTCGAGCAGTACCGAGCGACGAACTTTGCCTGACCAATGATCGTATTGCGCAATTCGACGTAGACTGGCTTCGATGCCACCGGCAACTAGAGGCACGTTTTTATAGATTTCACGCAGTTTCTGGCAATAGACTGTAAGTGCTCTATCCGGACGTTTGCCGGCAACACCATGTGGGGTATAAGCGTCGTCATTACGCACTTTTAAATCGGCGGTGTAATGGTTGATCATCGAATCCATATTGCCGGCGGAAACACCGAAAAACAGGTTGGGAGTACCTAACTTCTTGAAATCATCAGGGTTATTCCAATCAGGTTGGGCGATGATACCCACTCGAAAGCCCTGAGATTCGAGAAAGCGGCCAACGACGGCCATGCCAAAGCTGGGATGATCAATGTATGCATCGCCCACAACCAAAATGATATCGCAGCTGTCCCAGCCCAGTTCGTCCATTTCCTGACGTGACATAGGTAAATAAGGAGCTGTGCCATAGCATTCGGCCCAATATTTAGGGTATTCGAAAAGGTGTTGCGCGATTTGCTTCATCTACAGGAGAACCAGAAAGTACGAATTGGTTAAAAAATGGTCGCGTATTATGCCAAATATCCTAGCCGGATAATAGTGAAATTGTCGGTCTTTTAAAGGGAATTACCGATTCCACCTTTTATGATGTTGTGATTTTCTAGCAGCCATTGCCCTACCAGTGATGGCTTGCGGAGCTTAGTTGCTTGCGACACCAGTGAAAAGTGGCGCTAACCTGTCATGGGTTCTTCGGTATAATAAGTACGTTGGTTGTCTTGACCAACGACGATCGTCAACGCTTAATTGCGTACTTTTCCTCTGATTGGCGAATAGGGCTCGCGCACAAGTGTAGTGGTACGAAGCTTACGTCACTTAATATTGATTATTAGATTGTAACTGGGAGTAAACCTTGAAAAGATTTCTATGTTTAATGCTGTTTGCCTTAACGTTGACGAATCAACTATCGGCAAAGTCCTTCATCTGGAAAGTAGAAAAAAATGGCAAGCATGCCTACATTGGTGGAACTGTGCATGTCCTTCGAGCTTCCGATAAACCACTCCCAGAGGCTTATAATAGAGCTTACAATGATGCCGATATTTTAGCGTTCGAAATAAAAATGGAGGAAATGGCAGGAGCCGCTTTTTCCATTGCTTCTCGAGGTATTTATCAAGACGGAACAAAGCTTGATCAAGTTTTAAGTCCAGAAGTGTTTTCCGAATTTAAACGCTATTGCGAAAAAAATAAGTTTCCGCTTGAACCTTTTATGACGATGAAACCGGTGATGATCAGCGTTAATGTCACCATGAGTCTAATGATGAAACAAGGCGCTTTACCCGAAGGCATTGATATGATTTTCACGCAACGGGCGAAACAAGATGGCAAACCACGTTTGGCGCTTGAGTCTGTTAACGATCAAATTGATGCTTTATTTAATGAGCGAGTCAATGGCGATGACATCATACGCAGCTTGATGCGTGATACTCAAAATGTAGAGGAATTACTTGATCTGATGATTGGCTCTCTTTTCAGCGGAAATGTGCAGACTTTCGAAAATGAGTTGTTGCTCCCCATGAAAAAGGATACGCCAGAGTTTTTTAACAGTTTAATTAAAGACAGAAACAATCGATGGATCCCGAAAATTGAAGCAATGCTGAAAACGCCAGAGGTCGAGTTTGTATTGGTTGGCGGTTTGCATTTGGTTGGCGAAGTGGGTGTCATCCAACAACTAGAAAAGCGTGGCTATAAAGTGACGCAATTGGATTAATTGATACCAAATAGGGCAGATTTTCCCGATGCGTTTGAGGTTCTGCCCTAAATCCAGTCGTCGTTCGGTGTCGTTAAGTGACCGCCGGTTTCGCCGGTATTCACGACACCTTTGGGCTCAACCAGCATCACCTGACATTCTTGCTCCGCAACGGGCTTATGTTCTACTCCTTTCGGAACGACGTAAAGATCGCCTTCATCCAAGTCAACAGCGCCATCTCTGAGCTCGATACGAAGTTGACCTTTTAAAATGATGAACACTTCATCGGTATCTGTGTGACTGTGCCAAACGAACTCACCTTTCAGTTTTGCCAATTTAAATTGATAGTCGTTCATTTCCGCAATGACTTTGGGTGTCCAGTGCTGATCGAAAAGGGATAGCTTTTGAAAAATGTCGATGGGCTGTGAGGGCATGAACGACCTCCAAAACTCTGATTTCTTAAACCGGGGAAAGATATGATTAGATTGAGTTAACGAATTGGGTAAAAGTCCATTATTTTCAGAAAGTCATCTCATCATAGCACTATATCGTGAATATTCACTCTATGACTTGGTGATTTATCACTCGAGTTTCAAAATAAAACCCTTAAAATACGGGCCCTGGAATTAATCAATCAAAATGTTATTGATTTTGAGAACTTTATGAAGTGGTTGTCATTTTTAATTTTAATCGGTTTGTTTGGGTGCCAAGTTGAGGGTGACAGTGAAACCCCTTCGGTTTTGGCAGAAGTACCTGTAAATCAAACATCCGTAATATTGTCGGAGGTGAATCCTTCAGCATCGAGCAATGTATACGGAAAGGTATTTACTCACAAACACTGTAAAGCGCACGCTAAGTTTGAAGCCAGTGGCACCGAGCGATGTACTCAATGGGAGCCGGTACAAACAAACGTGTTCATTCAATTTGAATCCAATAATATGATAAAAGTATTAACCGATGAAGATGGTACGTTTGAGTTATCGCTGCAACCCGGGCGGTATACGGCCTGGGTTGAGCAACATCAGGTCAGTAAGAATTTACTGCGATCGTTCGTGGTAGAGTCAACACGTAAAACAGAGCTCAATTTCGAGTTGATGTAACGTTTTTAGTCTTGCGTTTTACGTTTAATATATCGCGTTAATTGAGCTTTTAATGATTTTGGGATCTGTTTCAAAATCAAAGTATCTTCGGCTTCGTCAAACACGATATTGTCTCCAAACATCTCCGATGAAAAGCTAATGCTTAAATTTTTATCACGACCAAAAAAACGGACGTATTTTTTTAAGCTGGCGCGGTCAGTATAAATTTCCTTTTTCACTTCCGGCTTTTTTTCATTGATGAAAGAAGCAAACTGTTCAGGACTCTCGTCATTCAGTTGTGAGGAAAGCGCGTCGATATCCACTGGGCTGCCAGCCATATCTTGATCGATGCAATATTCAACAATTTTATTTTTCAATTGATGGCCAATGGTGGGTTCTTGTTGATCAATGTATTCATCAACTACCGATAAAAAATCTTCGGTTTGGGCTTTAATATCGACGCTGGAAATAAAGCCAGAAAATGTTGAAAACGCTTCTGTTAATTCTTTACTGCCTTTGGATAAAACCTGTGACATATATTGATCCCAGCCGTCCACTTTCCACTGTTCCATATCGATTTTGAAAGCGAAGTTGAGTTTGGATGGGTTTACATATTCCAGTGTGTCGATTTCTAAATCGCTGTTTACAAATTGAGCATCTGTGTGTGTGATCCAGAAAAGATAAAAGAATTCTTGCTCTACCAATTCATCAATTACAAAGAGAATATGCGCGTTGAAAGGTTCCGGCATTTTTTCATATTGCAACTTCAAGTGCTCCATTGCTTGATGCGTCATACTGGAAAAACCCAGCGACTCGTCTTCTACTTTTTTAATGAGTGCAGGCAACGGGTTATCGCTCATTTCCGGATTAAATAATCCGTATTGTTTTTGAGTGCTTCGCTGAAAGCTCAATTTTAATTGTTCAAACAACGATACAATCGGACCTTCTGGCTTTAATTCGTTAGGGCGCAATTGGATTTGAACATCTCCACCGGGCTTGGAGCGTTGCAGTTTATGAATTGAGCAATGTTTGATGGTCATAATAAAATGGCTTAGGTCGCAAAGCCGGTGATTATAACGCAGTGTGAAAAATTAGAAAGAGAGCTGCCGGATGGTAGAGAGCGCTAGCGTAAAAAATAATCAATATCTTGAGTTTATGCGGATGTGTTTTTTGATTCATCTCAATCGGTTGTTATGGTTTCTTCATCTAAAATCGTAAATGTCAGTTTTCCGTTAATTTGATCCACTTGCCACCATGTATAGGTCGCCGAAGTGACATCGCCGTTACTGTCAAAATCAATGACACCGGACGCGCCTACGTAGTCAATGTCGTCCGCTATGCTTCCACTGATGAAACTTTGCCATTGACTGATACCAGGCTGAACGGTGGTTGGTGTTGCTGAGTCTGGACGCGATATCTCTTGTAAATTCTCTATAAGTGAACTTCGAGAGACGGTTGATGATTTTTGTAGTGCGAGAGCTGCTAGGTAAATGGCATCGTAGGTATTTTCAGAAAACTGATCGGGCTCTATGCCAACAAGTTCGGAAAAGTTTTCCCGAAACTCAATGTATATGGGTGAGCTTTGAGGGGCTGTAGGTGCGCTGCCTCGCATTCCGATAATGATTTGAGGTGAGTTCAGCAGTAAGTCTTCTTGTCGGTTGCCGTCTACTCCGAAGAGCATTGGATGTTCATTCCCATATACGTTGTTAATTGCCAAAAGAATATTGGCAGAATCGATGATAAAGCCAATTATGATAATAGCTTCTGGCGTACCGTTAGAGCTTAGGGACAACACTTCGTTATCGAAGTCTTGCGTTTTATCATCGGGGTAGACAACGGTCGTTAAGGTTTGACCGCCGAAATCCGTGTAAGCAACCTGTAAGGCATTTGCAAGGCCTAAGCCGTAAGCGTCGTCGCGAGCGATGATTGCAATAGTGTTAACGCCTTCGTTTGCTATTCGCTGTGCCAAAAATCGGCTTTGTAAAGCATCCGAAGCCGCTGTTCGCCAAATAAGGTTTTGGTCATTAAGCGTGCTGATGGCGGGTGATGTTGCAGAAGGCGAAATAATGGCAAGCCGACGCTGGTTAATGTCATCGAGTAAAGTAAGCGTGAGTCCAGACGATGCAGGGCCAATCACAACTAAGGAGCCTTCTTCGTCAAGTTCTCGGTATCCTTTGAGCACCGACTCTTCGGCTTCGGGTAAACCCAGCTTTGTGTCTTTAAGAATAAAGTGTATCGGTCGACCGTGAACCCCTCCCGCTTGATTAATTTCGTTGGCCGCCAAAAGCGAAGCATTTTCCATAATGTTACCAAAGCTGGCGAGTGGGCCAGTAATGGGTATCAGTAATCCAATTTTTATGGCATTGTCAGGAACAGGAGATTGTTCTCGGTCGTCAACGGAAGTGTCGCATCCGCTAATAAAGCAAACTAGCCACACACTTAATATTGAAACTGATAACTTAGCCACCATTCTCGGCCTCGCGTTGGAATATCAACTCCTAGATACCCGGACTCAAAGTACTCATGATCGAGCAAATTGTTTATTTTTAATGTTAGCAAATGCTGTTTCCATTGCTTAAACCATTGTGCGTTTAAAAGGTAGTAATCTGGAAGTTGATAGGGCTCCAGATAATTTTCACGAATGTTACTTTGTGACGCGCGTCGTTCACTGGCATAACGTGCTAAAAGAGTAACATTGCCAATCGATTCATTGAGATGAGTCCAGCGCACATTCGCTTGGAGTTCTGGGTACATGGTTGATGGAAACTCTCGACTGTTGCGCAATGGCTCGTTTACGCTGGTATCGGTTTGCTGGTAGGCAAGGTTGAACGAAATGACTTGCGAATTTTTTTTCCAGTCCAGCTCCACTTCGAGCCCTCGCGAATTTTCCTTAGCTATGTTTTTGTGTTGAAAGTTCGCACTGAGCGGAACCAGCTCTACGCGATTACTGATTTGGTTTTTAAACAAGGTCATTTGCAACGAACCATTCCGGTATTGCCGAATAACCGCCCATTCGATGGTCTTGGCTTTTTCGGCTTTTAGTTGCGAGTTTCCAACAATATCTCCTGCGAACAAGGGTAATGTATAAAGCTGGAAGACAGTCGGCGCTTTAAACGAGCTACCCAGTAAGAGTTTAAAGTGTGTTTTTGGATTCCACTGATGGGTTAACCCAAATCGATAGTTATCGTTTTTTCCATAAATGTTGTGGTCATCGCGACGATAATTGGCGGTTAAACTCATTTGTTCCATGATGGGGTACTTATACTGAACAAACCATCCGAAATTTTGAAGGTTCAGCTTTCCTCTTGGCTGATTGAGAAGGGAGCGTTGACCTGATTCAACAAGAACGGTGTATATATTTAGCAGTTGATGGTCCGTATCTGAAAAATCACTGCCTAATGAAATGTTGTGATTGTGTTTAAACGTGTGTTGAAAATTCAGCTCAACTTGTTTGTGAGAATAATCGTACTCGCGTTCTGGAAAACTGGTGCTTGAGCCGGTAAAAAGTCGTTCTTTGCTGCCTGGTTTTCCACTTCCAAAGTCCAAAGCGACTTGAAGACTGTTGTCTGATGAAAAGTCCCAATTGGACTGCCATCGGCTGCTCCACTGTTTGGTTGCAAGGGTATTTTGGTGCGACAACACGCCAAAATCGATAAACTCTGCAAGGCTGTCGCGCTCATTATAATAGAGTTTAAAATTGTGATTGCTTTCTTCAGAAAAGTCCAAGTCCATAAACATTGACCAGCTGTTTTGTTCATCTTTCTGACTACTCGAGTCATTTAGGTATCGAGTGTAGTTCGGGGACGCTTCACTGATCGACTCGCCGTTTCTTTTGGTACTGAACATTGACACGCCAACTTGCGTTAAGGAAGTACCTATTGAAAAAGTGGTTGCGTAATCCAGTTGTTGGCTTTCTGGGTTGCTGGTTAAGAGTTGAAGGTCATGAACTTCGTTAAATGTTGATTCTCTCGTAATGATGTTAACCACGCCAAGAAATGCGTTGGCACCGTACACGGCAGAGGCTGGGCCACGTACTATTTCGATTCGATCGATGATTGCTAAGTTAAAAAAGCCCTCTCCTAGGAAATGGCTGGCGTCGGTGCGAAAGCTTAAGTCCATACCGTCGACTAAAATTTTCAGTGCGGTTGAATAGCTTCGTTGTCCACCACGAATGCCTCGAATACCCACATTGGGAGAGTACCAGTCATCGATTACATAAAAGCCAGGTTCAAATTGTATTATCTCGGCGAGCGTTCGAAACCCACTTTGTTTGATTTGCTCGGCGGTGATGACGGAAATTATCGAGGGGGCATCTAACAGGCTTTCTTCTTGTTGAGAAGCCGTAACGACTTTGATTTTGAGCAGATCGGCTAACTCGAGATCGAGTAGGTCGTCTTGACTTTCGTCAGATGCAAAAGCAGCGAATACAACACAATGTATTAACAATAAAGTCGTTAACGGCTTGAAAAGCTTTCGTTTAGTCGTTTTCACTGCCCATGGTTAAAGCATTTAAAAGGTAAGTTAAGTTTAGATGAAGTGGCTGAATGCTCCAGTCAGCATGGCAATCGACCAACATAAAGTAAAGAGGTTCTATTTTGGCTTCGTGAAACGTTAGTTAACGTTGTTGTTGATTGGTGCTTTATGTTTATACCAAGTAATTGTCAAGCTGATATTAAGTAGGAATGTTTTTAATGTAAGTCTCTGTATTTATTGAAAAATATTGTTCTTTTTGTTTGTGAAAGTCAACAGCACTCGGATTGAATACTGCTTGCTGAACGGGCCGCTTAATTCAGCCGATGCATTACGGTATTTACTCAAAGCATTTATGGGGTTGTTATATATCTCTGGAATTAGAGCTCATTTCTACCGTCAAACTGAATGATGTTCAATTCTCGAGGGTTTAAACCCTCAACACAGCCAAGGTTTACCCGGTATTTTTCGGGTTCATAGATGCTGTCGTGAAACGGGTAAATACCACACGTCTTGCAAAAGTAATGATTCACGTCTTTATCGCCCCAATGGTAAATGGATAAAGCACTTTTACCGGTGAGTAACTGAAACTTTTCCGGCGCTATGTAACCTTTCGACATAATCGAGTTTTTACGAATGCAAATGGAACAATTGCATTGTAGGGCATCGTTTATTGGATCAGATTCGAATTCGAATTGAACGGCTTTGCAGTGACAGCTTCCTGTGTATTTCATTATTTGTATTCCGAAACATTAAGATTGCAAAGTAGTTTTACATAATTAAACTACTCAAGCAAGTAGCCTTTGTGTGAGCTGATTGATGCAAGCGATTTCAATTTATAGAAGTTCCACATTGCATTATTCTCGTCAATAAACTTTTAAAAGGTTAAAATTGCCGTTGCTTTCTTAATCCGTAAAAACCATGTCTTTCAAATCCTTGAATTTAATTGATCCGCTGCTTAAAGCTCTTGAAGAGCAAAATTATAAAATACCATCGTCCATACAGAGAAAGGCGATTCCTCCTATTTTGGAAGGAAAAGACGTGATGGCTGCGGCACAAACTGGAACCGGTAAAACAGCGGGTTTTGTTTTGCCGATTTTACAAAAATTATCGTCCGGCGAGCGTGCCCATTCTAACGGTGTGAGGGCATTAATTTTAACGCCCACCCGTGAGTTGGCCGATCAAGTGAATGACGCCGTAGCTAAATACGCAACTTATCTTCCTGTCAGTAATTTTGTGGTTTATGGTGGCGTTAAGATCAATCCGCAGATGATGCGGTTGCGAAAAGGTGTAGATGTACTGGTTGCGACTCCTGGTCGCTTATTGGATTTGGCCGATAAAAATGCTGTGAAATTCGATCAACTTGAATTTTTGGTGTTAGACGAAGCCGATCGTATGTTGGATATGGGCTTTTTGCCAGAAGTCACGAAAATACTGAATCAGCTTCCTGAAAAACGACAAAGCTTATTATTTTCGGCAACGTTTTCAGACGGGATTAAACAGCTTTGCCAAAAAATACTCCATCAACCGCTTTCCATTTCGGTAAGCCCTACAAATGTTACAGCCAATAAAGTGAAGCAATGGTTGCACCCCGTCGACAATAAATTAAAGCATGATTTATTGATTCATCTTTTCAAGCAAAATAGTTGGCACCAGGTGTTGGTGTTTTGCCGTACCAAAAAAGGAGCCAATAAAGTTGCTTACGATCTGCAAAAAAACAAGATCAATGCGACGGCCATTCATGGTGATAAAAGTCAAAGCCAACGAACGCAAGCCTTGAAAGCGTTTCATCAAGGCGAAGTGGATGTTTTAGTCGCAACCGATATTGCTGCACGAGGTTTGGATATCAAGCAGTTGCCAGTGGTGGTGAATTTCGATTTACCGAAAGTGGCTGAAGATTATGTGCATCGAATAGGTCGAACCGGACGAGCTGGTTTGGAGGGTTTAGCGGTATCTTTGGTGAGCGCCAATGAAATTGATGAATTAAGAAGCATTGAAAATTTAATTCGCCAATTGTTACCGCGCAAAGAAGTGGGTGGTTTTGAGCCCGTGCATAATGTACCCAAAACCACTTTGGGGCCCGTAAAAAAGAAAAAACCGCATAAGAAAAAATTGGCGAAGGCGAAACAAAAAGCGGAGCAACAAAAGTCGAAACCTAAAGTCAATAAACCGAAACGTGCTGACTCAAAAACTGGACGAAGACCTCCTCCAATCTAAAACTATAACCCCGAAGAACTTGCGCTTTTCGGGGAACATTGCCTTTTACTTTTTCTGTAACATGGGCTTTAAAAACTTACCGGTATGAGAGTTTTTATTTTTCGCAATATCTTCTGGTGTGCCCACCGCAATAATTTCACCACCTTTGTTACCGCCTTCCGGTCCTAGGTCGACAATCCAATCCGCGGTTTTGATCACATCAAGGTTGTGTTCAATAACCACAATGGTGTTGCCGTGGTCACGTAGTTTATGCAGTACGGCTAACAATTGATTAACGTCTTGGAAATGCAACCCCGTTGTCGGTTCATCGAGTATATAAAGCGTTTTTCCAGTATCGCGCTTGCTGAGTTCGCGCGATAATTTAACACGTTGAGCTTCACCACCCGATAACGTTGTTGCCGCCTGGCCTAGTCGAATATAAGACAAGCCAACATCCATTAACGTTTGCAGTTTCCGAGCAATGACCGGTACAGCATCAAAAAATTCACGAGCATCTTCCACGGTTAAGTCTAATACTTCGTGAATGTTTTTACCTTTGTAGGTGACTTCTAACGTTTCGCGGTTGTAACGCTTTCCTTTACACACATCGCAAGGTACGTAAACGTCGGGTAAAAAGTGCATTTCTACTTTAATTACCCCGTCGCCTTGGCACGCTTCACAGCGACCTCCTTTTACATTGAAGCTGAATCGACCGGGCTTGTAACCGCGCGCACGGGCTTCTTGCGTGCCGGAGAATAGCTCACGAATCGGTGTGAAAATACCTGTATAGGTGGCGGGGTTGGATCGTGGTGTTCTACCAATGGGACTTTGATCAATATCCACAACTTTATCGAAATGTTCGATGCCTTGGTGATGCGAATGGGCGGAAGGTGAAATCGATTCGGCTCCGTTTAATAGTCTTGCAGCAATAGGGTATAAAGTATCGTTGATCAGCGTAGACTTTCCACTACCAGAAACACCGGTAATGCAGGTGAACAATCCGACCGGGATTTCAACATCTACCGATTTTAAATTGTTGCCTTGTGCGCCAAACAGTTTAAAGGTTTTTTCAGAGTCAAATGCGTTTCGTTCTTTTGGAATGGCTATTTCTTTTTTACCGGAAAGGTATTTTCCGGTGAGCGATTTACGTGACTTGCAAATTTTATCGAGCGATCCCTCAGCAACAATTTCACCGCCGTGCACACCCGCACCCGGACCAATATCCACAATATAATCGGCGGTTCGAATGGCGTCTTCATCGTGTTCTACCACAATAACGGTATTGCCTAGGTCGCGTAAGTGTGTGAGCGTTTTGAGTAGGCGATCATTATCGCGTTGATGCAACCCAATGGAGGGTTCGTCGAGTACATACATGACTCCCACTAAGCCGGCGCCAATTTGACTGGCGAGACGAATACGTTGTGCTTCGCCGCCCGATAAAGTTTCTGCACTGCGCTCCAAAGTTAAGTACTCTAAGCCAACATTCACTAAAAAGCCTAGTCGTGCTTGAATCTCTTTTAAAATTTTATCGGCGATTTTGCCTTTGGCTCCGGTCAATTTGAGCTTTCCAAAATACTCGTGGCTTTCGCCAATGGCCATGTGAGTGATTTCGGGTAACGATTTCTTTTTAATTAAAACATTGCGCGCATCGGTTCGCAGTCGAGTGCCTTCGCAGCTAGGGCAAGCCTGGTGTGTCATGTATTTGCTTAACTCTTCGCGAACGGCCTGCGACTCGGTTTCGCGGTAGCGACGTTCCATGTTCGGGATCACACCCTCAAAAGGATGATTGCGAACATAAATATCGCCACGATCATTAACGTAGTTAAATTCGATAGAGGTACGACCGCTTCCGTATAAAATTGTTTTTTGAATTTTTTTCGGCAAAGACTCGAAAGGCGCTTCAATATCAAAACCGTAGTGTTCTGCTAGTGATTTCAGCATGTGATAGTAATAAACGCTTCGTCGGTCCCATCCGCGAATGGCACCGCCAGCGAGTGACAACTCTGGGTTGTGGATGATCCGGTCCGGATCGAAAAAATTATCGACACCGAGTCCGTCGCACTCCGGGCATGCACCTGCCGGATTGTTAAATGAAAACAGTCGTGGCTCCAATTCGGTTAAACTGTGGCCACATTCTGGGCAAGCAAATTTTGCAGAAAATAATAGGTCGTCTTTTTCACCGTCCATAAAATGCACTTGCGCCAACCCTTCCGCCAGATCCAGTGCCGTTTCGAACGATTCAGCAATACGTTGTTGTAAATCTTTGCGCACTTTAAATCGGTCAACGATCACTTCGATGGTGTGTTTCTTATGTAAATCTAATTTGGGAGGTGCTGACAATTCATATACGTCACCATTGATTCGTGCTCGCACGAACCCTTGCGCTTGTAACTCTTGAAATAATTGAACGTGTTCTCCTTTACGATTACGTACCACTGGCGCCATTAACATCAGCTTAGTGCCTTCTTTTTGTGCCAGAACCAGATCAACCATTTGTGAAACGGTTTGGGCTTCGAGTGCAATGTGGTGATCTGGGCAATAGGGTGTTCCGACTCGGGCAAACAGCAGCCGTAAGTAATCGTAAATTTCAGTAATGGTACCCACTGTTGATCGTGGATTATGCGACGTGGATTTTTGTTCGATGGAAATCGCTGGCGACAGGCCTTCGATATGATCGACATCGGGTTTTTCCATTAAGGACAGAAACTGACGCGCATAAGCCGATAGCGACTCTACATAGCGACGCTGACCTTCAGCATACAGAGTATCAAAGGCGAGTGAAGACTTACCTGAACCAGACAATCCAGTGATAACAATCAGCTTATCGCGTGGCAAGGTCAGATTAATATTTTTCAGATTATGGGTGCGTGCACCCCGTACTTCTATGTTTTCCATAGTGTATAATGGCCGCCTTTTTGTGTGAGCTGAAATCTGGCCTGAAGCCAAGTTGGGTCCACACAGAGCAAATGTTGTATAAATTTAATCAAGCCGCCGATCATAATATGGAAAACCCAAAACAATCCAGTGCCATGAACGCCGTAGAGAAGACTGCTGCGTTGTCGCTCAGCTCCGTTTTTGCCGTACGTATGCTGGGGTTGTTCATGATACTGCCTGTTTTTGCGGTATTGGGGCAAGAGCTAGAAGGTGCAACACCACTACTCATTGGGCTGGCCATTGGTGCCTATGGATTGACTCAGGCTATTTTTCAAATTCCATTTGGGCGACTGTCGGATAAATTTGGGCGGAAACCGGTCATTCTTACCGGTCTTATCTTGTTTGCCGTTGGCAGCGTGATTGCAGCCGTTTCCGATCACATTGTTGGCGTTATCATTGGCCGCTTATTGCAAGGTTGTGGCGCGATTGCGAGTGCGGTAATGGCATTGGCTGCGGATTTGTCACGCGATGAGCACAGAAGCAAAGTGATGGCTTCCATTGGAATGAGTATCGGTGCAGCGTTCACGCTGGCCATGTTTCTAGGGCCATTTGTTGGAGAAGTGGCGGGTCTTTCGGGTATTTTTTGGTTTACTGCACTTCTGGCTGTTGTTGCGGCGTTTGTGATCACTTATTGGACACCGACACCGCTGAACCACTACGCACAGCGCGATGCCATTGCAGCGAAAGGACAAATCAAAGGCATTTTTTTTCATCCTCAGTTATGGCGCCTTAATTTTGGTATATTTGCGCTGCATTTCCTGCTGACGGCTTTTTTTGTCGCTTTTCCTGTTAAGTTACAGCAACTTTCGCTCAGTTTTAGTGCCGGATGGCTCTATCTCTTGGTTATGGTTATTGCGGTAATCCTAATGGTGCCTTTGATCATTTGGGCCGAAAAAGGGTGGAAGCATCGACGGGTGATGGTGCTAACCATGTGCTTCATTGCGGTATTAGAGCTTGCAGTCGGTCAGGTTAATCATCCTTTATGGGCATTAATTTTGTTATTGGGCATGTTTTTCGCCGGCTTTAATGTCATGGAGGCTTTATTTCCATCGCTTATTTCACGTATTGCGCCCGCTTCAGCAAAAGGTGCCGCGCTAGGAGTGTATTCGACAAGTCAGTTTCTTGGGGCTTCGTTAGGCGGTCCGATTGCGGGTTGGCTGGTACAAACTTATGGCTTATCAAGTACTTATAGTGCGGGAGCCATTTTGGCAGTTCTTTGGGCCGTTGCAGGGCTTGGGTTAAAGTCGCCGCCACGATTGACCTCGTATACCTTCACAGTTCATCATATAGCCGATGAAGATAGCTTAGCGACCTTATTAGATGACATTCACGCCATAGAAGGTGTCGCGGAAGCCGTTGCTCTGCCCGAGGCAGGAGCCGTCTATTTAAAAGTAGACTCACAGCAGTTTGATGAAGCAGCACTGCAACAATTAAAAGCAAAGATTTAAATCGTAAAGTACTGAAAATACGGTTGAAAGCCGTAGAGGAGAAAACATCGATGGCCAGTAGAGGCATTAATAAAGTTATTCTTGTAGGTAATCTGGGTAATGATCCGGAAATCCGCTACACCCCAAACGGTGGAGCGATTGCAAATTTAAGCATTGCAACGTCTGAGCAATGGAAAGATCGTAATACCGGTGAGCCACGAGAGAAAACCGAATGGCATCGAGTGGTGATATTTGGCAAGCTTGCTGAAGTGGCTGGAGAATACTTGCGCAAAGGCTCGCAAGTGTATCTGGAGGGCAAATTGCAAACGCGGAAATGGCAAGATCAGTCTGGACAAGATCGTTACACTACAGAAGTGGTTATCGATATAAACGGCGTGATGCAAATGTTGGGTGGTGGTCAACGAGCGGGTGGCGACTCTTCTTACAATCAAGGAGCGGCTCAACAGAATTATAATCCACAACAAAGTTACGGTCAGCCACAACAAAACGTAAGTCAAAAACAAGCACCACAACAGCAAGCGCCAGCAGACAGTGGATTTAGCGAAAGTTTTGATGATGATATTCCGTTCTAGAGTTTAATTATCTACTCAAATTTAAAGGAGCAGTGTTTGCTCCTTTTACATCTAAATTCAGGACGATGAAACGCCAGGACGCAACCCGATCATTTAGAAAAGCTTCAGAGAAAGTATCGGATTTTTACGCCTTGTATAATATATGGTCTAAGCTATAAAAAGTAATTGTCTTTATCAGGCAAAATCTCAAATTTTGGATATGGAAGTGCAGAGCATTATGAGACAAATCATTACTCGTGTTTTTATTCTCTGGTTATTGGTCTTTTCGGTAACGTATTTTTTTATATATAAAGCGAATCAGCAAGAGTTAGCGCATTCCCTGTTACAACAAAGCCAATGGCTGGAAAGGCAGCATTTAAGGCTTCAACAAAAAGTTGAGGGCTTGGGTTGGCAAAATTCATCAGAGCAACAGCACAGCATTTTAGAACTGTCGGCTGATAAAGCCATCAGTGCCATTCGTTTATATCAAAATGAGCAGCTGTTAGAAAACTTTGCCAAGTCGAATTTGCCGCAGCACAGTTTTAGCTTTCGAATACCATTGGTTGCGCAACTAGAACGTAGCGCTTACTTGGATATTGATATCAACCCTTCCTTTTTCCAACCCTCATCACCACCATTTTCTATGTATCAGTTTCTTGCGATTTTATCGCTGGTTATTGGCTCTGCGGGCGCAATATGGATATTGAAACCGTTATTGACCTTGGAAAAAAAGGCAAACGCAATATTAAATGGTAACTTTGATCCAAAAAGCTTTAATGGCTCAGTACAAAACTCAACGATTTCAGAACTGGCGATAAATTTATTATTGAATGAGTATCATCAAAGCAAAGAGCAGCAGGCTGAGTTGTCCAATCGATTGCGTAAACATTCTTTCGTTGATGAGTTAACCGGGTTAGGTAATCGCGAATACTTCGATGCAGAGCTGGAAGTGCATTTAAATACCGATAGTGAAACCATGCACGGCGCAGTAGTGTTGTTTTCTTTTGAACCTTTGCTCGATCTGTATCATGAGAAAAGGCAAAAGTTTAATCAGTATATTCGACTTATTGGAGACTTTTTTTATCACTTTTCAAATGAAGAAGATTTGTGTTGGGTTGCGCGTCGTGGCCGAGTCGATTTCGCACTACTAACGTTGGAGCATGCTCCGGATAAAGTAAAGCGGCAATGTCAGAAAATTGTACGCGATTTGCAACGAAGTGTGTTTGATCGTGGAAGTTTGCAAGATAACTTTATCAGTGTTGGAATAACCTTTTTTTCATCCGGAGATACTGCCTATGATGTGCTTTCCAGTGCTGATATGTCACTACGTCATGCGCAGCTGGAAGGTGAAAACCGCATTCATATGTATACGCCTAAGTATCTGTCAAAAGACATGATCAAAGGTGGCGTGCGGTGGCGTTCCTTTTTACAACATATTCTTGATAATCGAAACGTGATTTTGTTCTTTCAGTCTCAGGTTTCGACTGAACAACCGGATAGGCTCAGTTACGAAGTGCTTTCCAGGGTTGAAGATAACGGTAAAATGATCGCAGCATCCGTTTTTTTACCTATGGCGAATCGATGTGGTTTGTCTGCGGAATTTGATCGATTAATCATCGATAAGGCAATTAAAGAACTCTCCTTTGGGGAACAATTTACCGATATTGAGTTATCGATCAATATTTTTTCCGACAGTTTAATGAATGAAAAATTTCTCTCTTGGTTATTGCGGAAACTTTCTTCCAGTCATGATATTAAAGAACGCGTTATTTTTGAAATAAGTGAGTTTGCAGCCTGTCGCTCGTTACAAAAGCTTCGCGAGCCTATGGAACAAATTGCTCAACTCGGTTTTCGTTGGTGTGTTGAGCATGTAGGAAGCCCCAATGCGGATCTTTCCTATATTACTGAGTTACCTTTACACCGATTAAAATTGGGACAATCCATTGTTCGTCATATCAATGAACAACAGGAAAAAGAACTCTTTATTCAAGCGTTAATTACTTCTGCAGGCCATGCGAATCTTGAAGTGTGGGCTGAAGGTATTGAAACGGAGCAGGAATGGAGTCGACTATTGGAGCTCGGCGTGAAAGGCGGGCAAGGCTATTGGTTTGGAAGCCCTCAGGATAAATTATTTATAGACCCTCCAATTGCAATAGGCTGATTGGTTTTGAAATGATCAGCTATCGAATACCGATGATCACTGGTCCATTACCATGCGCGCTCAGTTCGCCACTGACTACACTCCTCTTATAATAAGACGGATAGAAAAAGAAGAATCAAATTAGGTGATACGGATAAATGAAAGCAGTGGTATATAACAAGAAAGGTTTACCTGACAAGCTCGTTTACTGTGATATTGAAAAGCCACAACCAAGCGATAAGGAAGTATTGATAAAAATATTTGCGGTTTCAGTCAATGCGGCGGATTACCGTTCGGTGAGAATGGGAGTCATACCAAAGAAAAAGATTTTAGGAGCCGCTATAGCAGGTAGAGTGGAATCGGTCGGGAAAGAAGTTCGAGAATTTAAGGTTGGGGATGCAGTAGTCGGAGACCTTTCTGATTACGGGTTTGGCGGTTTCGCGGAATATGCTGTGGCTCCTGAAGAAGCACTTGTACTCAAACCTGTAGAGATATCATTCGAAGAAGCATCGGCTTTGCCTCTTGCAGCGACAACGGCGCTTCAGGCATTGCGTGACAAAGGCAACATTCAAAAAGGACAAAAGGTTTTGATTGTCGGTAGCGGAGGTGGCGTTGGGAGCTTTGCCGTTCAACTCGCCAAATATTTCCATACAGAAGTCACTGCCGTTTGTAGCACGAAAAATGTGGAGCAAGCAAAGTCTCTTGGTGCGGACAATGTCATTGATTACACAAAAGAGGATTTCACCAAATGCAACAGAAGTTACGATCTCATTTTAGCCATTAACGGGAATCGCCCGCTTTCCGATTATAAGAAAATCTTAAATCCGAACGGCATATCTGTCACGGTTGGTGGTGCTTTGACACAGATTTTTAAGTCTATTTTATTGGGTTGGATGATGTCATTTGGCTCTAAGAAAATACGTTGTCTTGCTGCAAAGTCAAACCAAGAGGATTTGAAGTTTATCTTAAAGCTCGTAGCGAATGGCCATATCAAGCTAGCTATTGACAGGCATTATTCATTGGATAAAGTTCCTGATGCTATGCGATATTTAGGCGAAGGACACGCACGGGGAAAAGTGGTGATTAATGTGGAACAAACGTAATAAAAAGGGAGAGTACAGAACAGCAATGACTTTTAATGTTTAATCTGAAATTGGTGCATTTTTAGTCTTCGAAATATTCGATTTTTGTAAAGTTCGTCGCATCAATGATAAGTAATTAAGACCGTGTAACGTTTAGTAGCATACTGTATTCGCAGTTAGCTGCTAAAGACTTAACTGCTAACAGCGTTAATGATAATCAGAACCTAATTTTAGCAAATTAAAAAAGGGCGCAGAAAGCGCCCTTAATCATTGAACAGAGGGTTATTGGATCACTTCATCCATTTCCTGAAGTTTACTCTTATGGTAGGGAATGGACTTCTTTTCCAGTACCGATACGTTGACAATCTTTTTCACTGATATGGGTTGGGATATATCGCGTTCCCCCATATCCCAATCTTCGTCCATCAATTCAAACAGAATGGATGCGGCCTGAACACCCAGCGCATAGTGATCCGGTACTATGGCAAATGTACCAAAGTTAAACTTGGTATTGAGCAGCGGTTTTACACCGACTAATACCGGTATTTCTGAGCGACTGAGTAAGGGAATCCAAAGTTGACCAATTGACTTACCGTTGAGTAACTCGTTGTCATTGAGAACCCAAATGGCATCCACTTTTTTATCTTTTAACTCTTCTATGGCTGACTTCAACTTTTTGTCCATGTTTTTGTCTTTATTCGGAAGCTCAATGGCCACTAGGTCAATACCTTCAGCTTTCAAGTACTGTTTGTTTTCATTAATCAAAGTGCTCATCCATTGACGATGAATCACACCAACAGACTTTAGAGGTTTATTGACGAGAGTTCGCATATTGACAAGACTGATGACTGCAGGGATTTCGTAACGGATACCGGAAGCATTTTTTAAGTCGCTGATGAACTTATCGATAAATAATGCCGCTAATGCAATGCTGGGTGGGAACTCAGCGTTCGGATTTTTCTTCTGATAAGCAGAGTAAAGGTTGATGGAGTTGTTACCAATCAAAATAACAACCTTGGGCTTACTTTGCTTCATTGCTTTTTCAATATCCGAAACCGATGAAGATTTTTCCAGCTCTACGGTATGAAAGCTTAATTCGTCTTCTATATCGCCGGTAATCCCAGCAACAACTTGCGAGAAGGCTTCGCCTTTCGCGGTAAGGATAAGAGCGTTGCCTTCACTGCTTATCGCCTTCGTTGAAGTAATAAGGCAAGTGAATGCAACAAGCCCCAAGAATACACGTTTGTATTGGGTCATGGAGTTTAGAGTGATTGCCATTGGTCGACTCCTAATGTTGCATTCAAAGTTTTACTGAATTTTTTTACACAAGAGATGTACTCGTCTTTTGCGGCTTTGTTGGATAGTGCCGTACCGGCAAGGCCAATTTTAATGTTGAGCCGGGTTGCAACCAGGTTAAGGTTAGATTTGCCTTTGAGTTCTGCGTAGGTGCGTTCCGAAATAAAGATACCATCAGCGCTTTTAAAGGTTAGCAGGGGCAAAAGATCTTCCTGCTTGGTAACTCTCTTTATTTTAATGTCGGCTTGAAAGAGTTGGGAAATAAATTCACCCATAGGTTTTCTTCCCAGCAGATCCACCACGCCTATTTTTTTACCGTCCAGCTTGCTTACCTCAAGTGGTGTATCGATGGAAACCAGAACGTAGTCTTCTTCGACATTTCCGTTGTGTTGCCCTCGCATAATGGTACTGTAAGTGCTACTTCGTTCGATAACCGGCACTAACGATAATATGGCATCGGGATTAGACTCTTCGACTTGTTTTCGAAAATCTTTTCCTCGACCAAAAACGGTGACTGATATATTCGGGCAAGCTGCCTGAATATCTTCCTGGATCGCCGTGGCTCTTACATCACTTGGTATAAATACAAAGAGGTCTTTTGCCAATATGGGGATTGGCATCAGAACGAGCAAGAGAAGCGGCAAATAAACAAACCTTTTCATACTAAGCCTCGTTTTATTTTCAACTATGCCTGCATCGAGAGTTCAGGCCCCGATCATTTTTTTGATGCCGCCTATCACCGCATCACCATTAAAAGGTTTTACTATCCAGCCTTTAACGCCAGCTGCTTTACCTCTTTCTTTCATTCGTGGGTCGCTTTCGGTTGTTAGCATGATAATATTGACGGAGGCATTGCCTAACTCGCCACGAATTTTTTCAACCATAGTTAACCCGTCCATGTTAGGCATGTTGACATCCGATATTACCAATTTAATACCGGAGTCTTTTTTTAATTTATCCAGGCCATCTTTACCATCTACTGCAGTTTCTACCGCTAACCCCTGACCTTTCAGGAAGCTGCCTACTTCGTTACGTACAGTTGCTGAATCATCTACTACCAGTATTTGTGCCATAGTTTTTTTCCTCTACCTGAAAGATGTTCGCTAAAAAAACTCGAGTTCGCCTGCGTTTACCATATCATCGATGGCCTGTTCACTCTCTTTGAACAGCTCAGGTTGCCAGTTGAGATTAAATATCAACTTTTGATAAATGGTAAAATCAGGTTTCGAGTTGTCGTTATCTTTAACCACATATTTAAAGCATAAGTGTGGTTCACTCGAGCCAAACGAAATAAAGTGATGCGCATGATTTACCAGAATCGGTACATGAATTCTATTGGTTATGTCACTTGCTGAGCTGCTTTCGTCTTCAATGAAAAACTTCGACTTAATAGAGCCCCATATCATATTGGTCACTTCGCTGAGTATATGGTTTACATCACGAAATGATGGGTCGGAGGTTATGAGGCCTGTTTTACCCGTCGAAATAATTTCTTTTATCTCTTTTTCGGTGGTTTGTAACATCATAAAACCACGACACCAATTACTCTCGAGCGGTATTAAACTGAACAGCTCTCCATAAATGATTTGATCTTTAACCAGGTAAGGAGGATCCACTGTCACGGTTACGTTTTCAATAGCGGTCTGAAAAGAGTCCTGAGAGATTTGTTGAATGCCTCGAATTAAAGGTATGGGGTAGTGTTCACTGAATAAATGTTTTTGAACAAGCTGAGTGAGGGTTTCTTCATCATCGATATGGTAAGTGCCAGCAAAATAGTGCTGGTACTCTTCGGGAACTTCAAAGTCCGATTGGTTGACTCTTAGAAATATCGGCACTTCGGGTCGAATTTCATGAAGTTTTTTGCCGATCTCAAGGCCACCGACCTGATTTTTATCGGGTGACTCACATAAGAATGCAGCGCCCAAGTCTGTGTTTCGGTTAAATATTTCGAGTACGCTTACCTGGCTTTCTTTCAATCCGGTTAAGTGATGAGTATCAAAAAAGACTTTGAGCTTTGCTTCCACAGAAGAATCAACTTCATGAATGAGTACTTTACTGGTCAGCTGGTCTTGATTCATATTTGTGACCTCTAATAATTCGGTTAATCATCTCGCAACATAGCGGAAATGAGATAATTTTAGAAAAACTCAATTTCACCTGCTTCTGTTTGTTCGCTGCTTTGCAGGTAAGACTCATTGACTTCGATATCGGGCTTTTCTTTTGCACACAGGTAATAGCTGGCACAGAAAAGCTCTTGCCCGGCAAGCTTACAAACAACGGACTGTTTTCCAACAACGTTGATGTCTTCTATATATTTTAAGCAAAAGTCATCCAAAATATTGGGTGTGGACATTCCTAAACTGGGTATTAGCGAGCCCAGGTTGCGTTTGAAAGCGCCACAAAAGGTATTACCTATTTCACAAAGATAGTCGTAGATTTTGTCATTTCCCAATTTTTCATTACCAATTTTTAGACCCGTAGCGACAAATTTTTGACATTCTGACGACAAATTAAAGTGAAATGTGAAAATGATACGAAATAAGTGTGAACTGACCGTTAACACAATAAATTGTGGATACTTTTTATGGTCTATTTCACCGCGCTCACGAAAATCCCAGTCACCGTCGGCAATGGCTTCTTGCATGGCCAGTTTAAAACTGGCCAAAAACTCTTTATTTAAGTAGCGTTCAAACTCAGTTTCGGTCATCGCGTTAATATTGATTCTGATTGACAATGGACTTTGCGAGCTGAGAGGTCGCATTTACTTCAGTTAAAATCATTTTGCCGCAAGCTTGAATATCCTGAAAAGTGGTCGTCGTCAGCAGATCATTTTTATTCAGGTTCTCGCGGTAAATTTCGCTTAGCTCTTGCGACTGCATGGCTAATGACCGTACTTCATCGGCGACAACTGCAAAGCCACGCCCAAACTCTCCTGCTCTAGCGGCTTCTATTGCAGCATTTAACGCCAGTATGACAATTTGTTTTACAATTTTAAAAAAGGCTTCATTTTGTTGATGCATCAGTCGGTTGTGCTCCATTAACTGGCTTAGCGATTCATGCCAACGCTCAAAAGTGACCAATAAATCTGTCAAATCCGATAAGTTACCTTTGATTTTTTCGACCTGCAGTAATAACTCGTTCACTTGTTGCTGGTGCTGGGTTGTCAGCTCATTGTGTTGTTTTTGCCAATTCGCTTGCTGATCGTTAAAGGACTGCTCTTGCTCTGCAATGTGTTGTCTGTAGGTTGCTTCAGAGCTGTGTAGTGACTGTTTGAGGTTTTCAATTTGAGATAAATATTCGTTCTTTTGCTGATTTAATTGTTCCGATAAATCATCATCGCAATCCTGTTTTATTTGTTGTGTCTTCTGTTCAAATTCAATCTGCTTTTGCTTATTAATACGATACATCCACGCTGCGGTGATTGCGGCGCCGAATACTAGCCCAATAAAAATCATCATAATGTCAATCATTTTGCTAATCTTAGTGAGAGGCGCTTGAAGTACGCTTTATAAAATATACTAGCAGCTATTTTAAGAACTGCATGAAAAACGAGATTCTATAAACTAAGCTACTATAAGAAATTATATCGAGGCATCGCCTGATGCGGATGGCTATGGTTAAGTGGAGATATCGCTTTGAAATTTAAAAGTATTCGAATAAAGCTGATAACCAAAGTCAGTTGGATGTTCATTATCAGTTTTACCATTGTGTTATCGCTCGTTTCCTACATGAGTCTTTCTGAGTCGGAACAAAACCGTGCTAAGTCCGAACAAAGCATTCGCAGTGCATTGATCGCGAAAGGCTCGACGTTGGTCAAAAACAACAGTCAGGCCCTAACCGGTATGGTGGAAGACAATGCGTTTGGTGCGGTGCAGGACCTGGTTGCCAGCACGGTTGAAAGCGATAATGATATCGTTTATGGCATTTATATGGACATTGACTTACAACCTTGGGTGTATGCGACGGAAGAAAATCCGGAAGGCACTATAACGCCGGGTGAAACTTTGGAAGATGAAACCAGCTTATGGGCGCAAGCACTGGAAACGTTTGAGTTTAAAATTGTGGAATGGAATGGCGATGAAGTGTATGAGTTTGTATCGCCCGTTGTCATAGATGATGAAGTCTTGGGTTTATTGCGTTATGGATTTACTACTCAAACCATGAAACAGCAACTGGCTGAGGAAGCTGAAGCATCCAAACAGGCTCTTATTAAGACCATTGCCATTCTTCTCGGTGTGGGGATTCTTGCTGTTGGTGGTGGATTCAATGCAACGCGAACCATGGCAAACCGTATTACCAGCCCGTTAAACCAGTTGACCTCTGCAGCAGAAACCATTGCCAGTGGTGACTATAGCTCTGCGGTGGATGTAAAGTCCGATGATGAAGTCGGCGTATTGGCCAATAACTTTGAGTCGATGCGCAGTACCATAAATAAGAAAATGAAAGATTTGGCAACTTTGAATGCCACAGGGGAAGTGTTAGCGTCGTTGCTGGACCAAAACCGGGCTTTGGAAGAAGCGCTGAAAACAATGCACGAACATTGTGGTGTCAGTCAGGGGTCGGTATTTTTAATGAACAGTAACGATGAGTTAGAAGTTAAAGGTTTTTACCCTCCGAAAAAAATGGATAAAGATTTTAAACCGACCACTTTCAAATTAGGGCAGGGCATTTTAGGGCAGTCGGCAGAAAGCAAACAAATCGTATACGTACCGAATACTGCTGAAGATGAAACGTTTGTTCAGTCGGCTCATGATGACCATCCTAAAGCGCTGCTGTGTATTCCGCTTTTGGATAAAGATGTATTGATTGGGGTAATGAATTTTTCCGGTGAAGTTGGACAGGTACATTTTGAAGACAGCGACTATGAATTTGCGTCTTCTATTGCTCGCTTACTCGTTATTACCATTAAAAATATTCGTATGCGCGAAGTGATTGAAGAGCAAAACCGAACCTTGGAGCAAAAAGTAGAAGAACGCACCGCCGAGCTGCAGGAAAAGACCAACGATATTATGAATATGATGCAGAACATGCATCAAGGTTTATTCACAGTTATGGAAGGTGGCATTGTGCATCATGAGTACGCCGCTTATCTAGAGGATATACTGGAAACAAAAAAGATTGCGCAACGCAACTTTATGGATCTTTTGTTTAAGCACAGTGATTTGGGCAGCGATCGACTTGATCAAATTCAAACAGCAGTGGAATCGTTATTAGGTTCCGATGAAATGATGTTTGAATTTAATTCTCACCTTTTACCCACCGAGTTTAATTTGGTTAATGGTGATAATTCAATTAAGAAAATTCTCGAGTTGGATTGGGATCCCATTGTGTTGAATGGTGAAATCGATAAGATCATGGTGACTGTACGCGATGTAACCGCGCTAAAGGCGTTGCAAGCCGAAGCAGAAGCTCAGAAGCAAGAGCTGGAAATTATCGGCCATATACTCAGTGTGGAGCCTGGTAAATTTAACGAATTTGTTGCTACTTCCTACAAATTCATTAGCGACTGTCGCCAATTGATTGAGTCTACATCCAATAAAGATCAAGATGTGATCGCAACCTTATTCCGTAATATGCATACTGTAAAAGGTAATGCCAGAACATACGGCTTTAGCTACATTACCAACTCGGTTCATGAGGTTGAGTCAACCTACGATGAATTAAGAAAAGATGCTGATAAAAGTTGGCAACCCGAAGAACTGCTCGAGGAGCTTGCATTGGCTGAAGAAGATGTGAAGCGCTACGAAGACGTCGCCCAGAAAAAGCTAGGACGTGATACCAAAGGCACTGATATGGGAACGGCATCTGTGGATCGAAAACGATTGGCAGGCATTCTTGAAAGTATGCATCAGATTGATACTTCCAGTTTAAGTCAGGATATTAAACAATGTTTAACAGAGGCGTATCAAGTCTTACTCGAATTTGAGGCTAAGCCAATTAACAAGGTCATAAAAGATGTTATTGAGTCGACCGTCTCTTTATCTCAACAACTTGGTAAGCCAGAACCTCAAGTCAACATTACGGGTGATCTCGCGTTTATAAAAGTTGATGCGCACAACATGTTAAACAATATATTTATGCATGTGTTTAGAAATGCAGTTGATCACGGTATTGAGTCAGCAGAAGAAAGAAAGCAAAAAGGTAAAACCGAGCACGGAAATATAGAACTCAAAGTTGAAGCTCAACAAAATTATCTTGATTTAATCGTATCAGATGACGGAAGAGGACTCGCGTTGAAAAAACTCTACGAGAAAGCGATAGAAAAAGAAATTTTTAGCAAAGACGATAACCCAAGTGCTCAAGAGATTGCTGATCTGATATTTGGTTCAGGATTCTCCACGGCTGAAGCGGTAACTGATGTTTCAGGGCGCGGTGTTGGAATGGATGCGGTTAAGCGGTTTCTTGAAAAAGAAGGTGGTTCCATTGAAGTTGTATTAGGTGAGGACAATGGTTCTCAGGACTTTCGTAGTTTTAGCACGCGAATTCGAATTCCTGAGAAGTACTACTTTTTTGCTTCTAAAGAGTTAACCGTTGCTTAACTTTTACGGTCTTAACACAAAGGTATTTTTTAGTCGAAAATCGTTTCATAAATAGTAGTCGCACTGTACTTAATAAGTAAAAATTCAGGAGCGCTTATGCGAAACTATCTCGTTATCATTTTGCTGATGACTTCAATAGTTGGGAAGGCAGAAGAGGACTTTCTGCTTGAGTTGAGTTTAGAAGATCTGATGAATATTAAGGTATCTTCTGCTTCCGGTATTGAAGAAAGTCTAAGTGATGCACCGGCAACGATGGTTGTTGTAACCGCACAAGATATTCGTCAGCGTGGCTATACCGATTTAACCGAAGTGTTTATGGATTTACCAGGCTTCGATAATATGGTTACGAACGGTACCAATTACTTAATCAGTTATCAGCGGGGATATCGAACTCCATTTCTTCAACGAACGTTATTTTTAATCAATGGAAAAGTGGATAATAATTTATGGAGCCAAGCTGCGGTTGTTTCTCGGCAGTTTTCGATGAATAACATAGAACGCATTGAAGTGCTTTACGGTCCGGCAGGTGCTGTTTATGGGCCGAACGCATTTTTGGGTATCGTTAATTTAATTACTAAAAATGTGAGAGATAAAGGCTCTAATTATGCGAATGTCAGTGTGCAATACGGGAGCTTTGATACTCAAGCGGTTGACATTGCTGCTGGCGCTCAGCTCGGAGAGCTTTATTTCAATGTTGCACTGAAAGAGTTTTTCAGCGATGACCCCGATTTAGACGATTATGCGCCTTGGGGCTTTACTACGCTCGACTGGATACAAAACGACACCGTGTGGGGCCCGATTTTGGATCTATCGTTTCGTAACGTTCCTTATTCGCAATATGCGGATCGCGCTGTTAACAACAGTACCTACTTTGATATGCAATTCCGCGATCAAAAACTGGGTGATATCACCGTTGCGCTTTCTGAATGGGAAACCAAAGAAGGTTACGGGCCTTATTATGCATTTGACCGAACAATTCCCAATCAAAGTTGGAATAATTCCTCTTCTCAGCGGTGGTTAGAGCACAAAAAGCAGTGGGACTCTTTTTCGGTTAAATCACTGTTGTTGAGACGAGACAGCCGAATTTGGGGTGGTTGGGTTGAAGCCACGCCAGACTGGAATCCGGGTATGGAAGATTTCAGTTACGTAAGCATTTCAGATTGGAACTCGGTAAACTCCAGTCGGTTATTCAAGCAGGATTATGACTATCAATTATCGGATCAATGGCGGGTTAATGGTGGAGTGAAAATGGAATGGAAAACGTTGACCAAAGCCTATGATATTTGCGGCTATTGGATCGGTGTTTTGTGTACTTCGTACACTGATGATGGCGGTATTGATGGTCAAGGGCGAGGTGTGATTCACAGCTCTCGAGACGAATACATTTTACAACCCAATTCACTTGATATTATGCCGGAAGAAAACCTAGCGGATACGACCGATAAAGGCATTTATATTCAGACGATTTATGATGTTGAACAATGGCGAATTAATGCAGGTGTTCGCTATGATAAAAACAGCTTGTATGGCAGTTCGGTCAATCCGAGAGCCTCAGCGATATACCGCATAGCCGACGGGCAAAACCTGAAGCTACTATATGGCGAAGCATTTCAAGAACCCGCACCGCTACAGTTATGGGGAGGTTGGAGTGGTCGTCAGGCGAATCCTGATCTAGAGCCTGAGTCCGCCAAAAATATTGAAGTGGTTTACAGCTTACAATCGGGCGTATTTCTTCACAGTGTTTCCTTATATAAAGCGGAGTACAAAAATGTGATAAAAGAAGAAGCTGAAAACGCGGGTACGCGAGATGTGATTGGCCTCGAATATCATGGAAAGTTTAGCTTCGACAGTTTTTTAGGAGGGATGGATAAAATCACAGGTTATATTTATTACTCTTATACTGATTCTGAATCCAGCATTACCTATAACCATGACACTGCATCATGGGATGAAGTGTCTTCGGAGCTAGGTGATATTGCACCCCATAAACTCAATGTCGGTGTGAACTTACCAGTAGGTGATTCGTGGAATTATAATTTGCGCTCAAATTTTGTATCCAGCCGTGAGTTTTATTCGCGTAATCCACTTCGGGCGCAAGGACTGGAAACCGGTGGTTATACAACGTTTGATTTCAATATGATATACAACTTTGGTGAAGCTGAAGTGGCGTTCAAAGTGCGTAATCTAACGGATAAAGAGTATTACCACCCAGGAGTGGAATCGGCGAGTGCAGGTAATGACTTTAATAATCGCTCACTGGGTTTCCACAATTCCGTTTTACCGCAAGTGGGACGTAGTTTGTTAGTTTCTTTTAACTGGAAGTTTTAATCATCGAAAGATTATTGATTGTATGAGAGATAATTGACGCCAGGTGGATTAAGTTATCTCTAAAAGCCATCAAAAACGATCTTTTAATATGACTCATAAATAAGCACAAGGTATAGGCTTATGAGTTATTTGTTTTTTATTTATTGAAAATTTATAAAGTAGCTTGTAATCAGTCACTTCCTGCTCTATACCCTAAGATGTTTCTCCTTGTTTAAACGCTCGTAAAGAGTAATCAATTAACAAATGCAGGAGTTAAGGAGGAGGCATGCATCCCAATAACCTTCTCAGGATTTCTATCTTGAGTTTGCTCGTCTTTGCTTTTCTACTCGTCCCATCCGTTTCACTTTCCGAATCCGCAACTGAAGAAATAGGTGATATTTCTCTAGAGGCCTTGCTTAATATCGAAGTTGTGTCAGCCACTCGTTCGGAGTCAAAACTAAGTGAATCTCCCGTCCCTATTTCCGTTATCACCGCTAAGGAAATTGCAGACAGTGGATTGGATAATATTCCAGATATATTGGCCAGACTCCCAGAAATTGATGTATTGAGAATAGGTCGCTCTCAAACCGAAGTTTCTATACGAGGTAAGGGAATTAATTTTAATCGTCGGTTACTGGTTCTGATTGATGGCCGAACAGAATACAACGACCTGTTCGGAGTGACGCTATGGCATGCTTTTCCAATATCCGTTGACGATATTGAACGTATTGAGGTGGTGCGAGGTCCTGCTTCGGCGCTGTTTGGTGCCAACGCATTTTCCGGCGTAATTAATATTATTACCAAGCAACCTGATGCAGAAAATGTCAATGTTGCTCGGGTTCATGGTGGTGATTACGGAACGCAATACACAACGGTTGCTGCGAATACCAAACACGATTGGTTTAGTTTGAAATTAAGTTATACGTTGCAAGAAAATGAAAGCATCCAATCGGATGTTTTTTTTGAAGGTTTTAATCGGATACCAAGCAGTGTCAATTTTGATTTGAATGATAACAAAAGCTTAGACGATATGAGTCGGGTCAACTTATCTGGATTGCTCAATCTATCGGATGATATGAACATTAAAATATCACATGGTCGAAGTCATGGCATCATGGAGTTGTTTCAACAACCGGGCTTGCCAAGAGAAGACTGGGAGGTGGAAACCAATAATTATCAAGGCACATTCAATTGGTACTTCAGTGATACGGCATCGTTTCAGTTTTCCTTGTATCGGAACGTGTTTGAATACATCACGGATCTGGTACCTCTTCGCTCAGAGCAAGAAGCATTAACCTCATCGGATAATGGCTTTTTCTTTCCTATTCGCGATAACACGAACCCTTTCTACGGTAAAGTTGAAACCGAAAACTTCTACTTTCAATTTGTTGGTAATGCAATGGAAGGTGACTTTAACTGGGTTGCGGGAGTAGAAAAACGAGACATTAATAATCGAGGAGGAATCGTCGATGACAGTGGAAAAGACATTAACTCAGTGTTTGGAAACTTTACTTTGCGAATGGATAAAAAATGGATATTGGGACTCGGTGTTCGGCAAGATGTTGACTCGATAACCTGGACCGACGTGGGGTATAACGCCAGCTTACAATATGCGCTAAGTGAAAGCGACAGTATACGAGGCACCGTAAGAAGAGCGTTTCGTGCACCAAGCCTGTTCGAGCTTTTCACTCGCTTTGATTTGCCAGTCCCCAATCAAAATCAACAAGTTAATTTTCGAGGTAATACTGAGTTGGATGTTGAAACCATCGACTCTATCGATATTACGTATACCACAATGGTAGCCGATAACATTCAGCTTACGCTTGAATTATTTCATGAAGAATACGATGCCATCATTGGTAATCCAGACAGTGGTATTTTAAGTGATGTATTGATTACCGATGAGGGATTGTTAATTTCTACGACGTCCTTTCAAAACTTGTCGAAAGCTGAAAGTGATGGCATTCAAGCCAGTGTCATATGGTTTCCAATGGAGAAGCTCAAAGTTTATGGAAGCTATCGATTTGTTAACCCCAAAGATCTCAATAGTGTACCGGGTGAAACCTTTTTTACACCGGAGCATACCATTAAGTTTGGTGGTCTTTGGCAGTTTGCCGATGGTTTTTCGCTAGATGTTGCATTCCAGTACATTGGTAAAACGGATGATGGTGAGTTTGTGCTGGGTAATGTAGCGCCAGATGGTGAAAACTTTACTCGAGAAAATCAGCAGTCTTACAGTAATCTCAACTTGGCTTTGCATTTTAGACCGAAGCAATTTGATAACTTAAATGTCTATTTGGTACTGGACAATGCACTCGATGATGAACATGTCGAATATTATGAGTATGACCAGATATTGAAAGGTGTCGGTGAAATGAGTGGCAGAAATATTTGGGGAGGTGTGTCATGGAACTTCTAAACAAAATTTTTCTTGTTGGAGTATGCATGGCGATGTACTCGGCATCCGTTTTTTCAGAATGCACTGAACAGGGGGAAGTTGTTGAGTTACGCCAGGGTTTAGATTGTGAAATTGTGTACGATGGTTCGGCAACGGGTATGGGCGAACTGCCCATCGTTGCACCTCGGCAAATCGCGATTGACCCTCAAACGGGTGAGTTGTATATCAGCAGTGGCGTGGAAACTAACATTCAAATCATCAATCCTACCAATGGTGATGCACGAGAGTTTCCCTTTTTCGGTCGAGGTATTGCATTTAACAGCGACGGGAGTGTCCTTTACTTCGGACTTTCCAGTTTAATGTTAGGGGTATGGTATCGAGATATCGATGAGTACAGAAAGTTCTCAATTTTACCCGGGGTGCAAGCGGTACAAATCGTTGATGATGGAAGTGCAAAAGGGCGCCTCATGGTCGCCAACAGTGATTACGGAAAGAATATTTTAGGCGTTGATACGATTTGGGAAGTGGACCAAAATGATGGCTATTATCAGGCGGTCACACGTTTCAGTGAGGGCTCTTCAGAAACCGGTGTCGGTTTTAAAGCACTGGCTTCAATGGCAATTGATGGTGCAGGCAATGTTCATTCACTCACCGGTCAAGGCAAAATTTTAATTCATAACGTAGACGGCAGTTATGAAGAGGGCAATACCTCGCCAGTGACCGCTAGTGGTTTAATGGAAGGTGGATTGGGCAGCAGCCCTGACGGTATTGTCTATCATCAAGATACCGCATCTGCCGAAGTATTTGCCTATTTTCCCGATGGAAGTCAAGTCATGGTTGGCTATGGCGATCCATTTAGACAAGCGTCAAACCGAACAGACGGTGCTATTTCGAGTGATGGTGATTCCATTTATGTCGCCAACGCTCGGGGTAAAGTTGTTCGTATTTTCAGTACCGATGGTGAAGCGCTTCTTTCGACTCTTCAAACAAATTTAGGCACTGCAACATTGAACGGGGTGATTCGTGACAATGAAGGGAATTTATTGTCGGGTGTTACCGTAAAATTACGAAACAAAGCTTATGCTGCCCAAACGACTGATGTTAATGGTGCGTTTTCATTTACCGTTCCAGCTGGACTCTATCATGTAGTCGCAACACTCCCTAACTTTAATGATTTTAATACGCAAGTAACCGCTCTTGATGGGCAAAGTACTGACTTGAATATTTCGTTAACGTCATTATTGCCGGGCTTCTTGGCACCTGGACTTGAAGCAGAAGTGATCGCAACGAAAGCGGTTGACAGTATCGAAGGCTCTTCCGATGTAACCTTTGATAACGACGGCCATTTGTACTCTTTAAATCACTCAAATGGCACGATTACTAAAACTGTTCTCGATACGGATACTCGGGACGTTATTGAAACTTTTGTTGCGGTTAGGGACGGTGGTTTGGACAACGCTTGGTTTGTTGCGGTGGGGGATGACTTCAATATTTATTCGTCGTCGAGTAACTCCGGATTACTTCGACTACCTCCCGTGACGAGTATCGAAGAAGCGTTTGTGTTAACTGTCGATGCTGATGATGAAAGTATCGTAAGAGACCAAAACGGTGTGGATCGAATGGTTTCTTATGTAACAGACATTGATGGTGCAGCAGTCCTTAGTAATGGTGATGTGATGTTTAGCTCTGGGAGTGGAGGGTCAATTATTCCAGGCTTTCCAGAAGGCACGATTGACACGATCATACGTTACTTACCTTCGAGTGGTAGCCAGTCGATATTCAGTCGTGGATTGGACGCTTCGGATCAAAAAATAGTGGATAACCCAGATGTGGTTAAAGCAGACGAGCAAGATCGCGTTTTAGTGACCAATCGAAATGCTAACGCGGTTCGACTTAATGCTAATGGTGTCGCGGAGCTCATTTGGCCAGGTGATCCTGATTTGGCTGCAAGCTTGGGTTACCCTCATGGTTTAAGTAGCTACACCTGTATTTCGTCGGATTTACAAGGTGGGTTATATTTAAAAGGTGTGGATGACCAAGGGGTTCCGGTTTTATGGATGATTGATCCCGCCGATCCAAAAAATACGTTGATCGTCGCTCGAGAACTGTCACCGTCTTCCGGATTTGGTGGCTTTGAGTTTGATCCACAAGATCAAGGTCGCAGCGTTGTGTTAAGTGAGTGGGATTTTGTTTTGAGAATTAAGGCGACGGATGGTCGCTCCATTGCTGAAAATTTAGTGAGTCCACCACCTGGTGCTCAACCGACAATCAATAATGCAGCGAGTGTTTCGGCAAATGAGCACGCCAAAGCCAGAATGATAACACCCGTACCATTTAAAGCGCCTGAAACGATTCGAGTTGATCCTGAAAAAGTAAAATTACCCAAACTCTGGTTTTGGGAGTCGAGTGCCAATACTGGTTCCGATAGTGCAGTCAAAGGCAATAGCGGCGGTAGTTTTCAGATTTGGTTGTTACTGTATTTCGTTATATTACTGGCTATTTTTAAACGAATTTTTCGCGAATAGAAGTAATTACTGCTATACCTTTAATAACCAAATAAAAGCCTTACTCGGAATGCCAGAGTAAGGCTTTTTAAATTTGACTGCTCTAATTATCTCTAAATGAGGAGGGATTATGTCGAGTACATTTACATTAAAAAAAATGACCAAGGCTTGTGTATTCGTATTAGCTCCACTTTCACTGCATGTTGCCGCCAGTTCCGAAGATATTGATGTTGGAAATATCTCACTGGAAGACTTGTTGAATATCGAAGTAACGTCTGCTTCTAAAATTGCGACAAAAACATCGAAAGCGCCCGCCGTTATTACTGCTTATAAGCAAAAACAACTCGATGATTATGGGTTTAATGTTATTAACGATTTACTCTATACTTTACCCGGGTTTGGCCCAAGTCAGGATTATGATCGACCCACTGTAGGCACTCGTGGAAATTTCGACAGCTGGAGTAATAACCATATTTTACATTTAGTTGACGGAATACCCGTTAACGATAATTTATATGGGTCTGCTTACACTTGGCTGGTCCCTATTTTTTTCAGTAAAACCATGGAGGTTATTAGAGGACCAGGATCGGCACTTTATGGATCTAACGCTACCAATGGTGTCGTGCAAATGAACACCTATAAAGGAGCCGATCTTGGCAATCGGTTTTACAGTAAAGTCACAATATTACCGGGAACAAATGGTACACGACGTATGGAAGCCATGACAGGAGCACAAAGTGGCGATTTGGATTTCATCATGGCGTATTCATACCATCAAACGGATGGAAATCAATACTATTCTTTTGACGGTTCA
The DNA here is from genome assembly GCF_055326765.1 of Pleionea sp. WD8-19. Classification (NCBI taxonomy): domain Bacteria; kingdom Pseudomonadati; phylum Pseudomonadota; class Gammaproteobacteria; order Oceanospirillales; family Pleioneaceae; genus Pleionea; species Pleionea sp. WD8-19. The sequence continues at coordinate 191,534 of NZ_JBUZOU010000003.1, forward strand.
GGTCGACTCTCGGGTGAAACTTTTAGTGATGGAACGCCAAAAGCAGCACAATTTTTAACTCGAGATAACAGAGATGATTCCTACTTTTGGTCCAAGTTATCCGTTGGAGACGAATGGCAGTTTCAATATCACCGACAAGAGTGGGATTTTGATACCTATTTTGGATGGCTTTTCTGGATACCGGATTTTGACGAAGAAATGAATGAGTCGCGTGATATTTTGTCTGCGAAGTTCAGCGCTCAGATCAATGACAGTTTATCTCACGAATACGTTATCCGGTACCAACGACACGATATCACGTGGAATCAACGTTATTATCCAGACGGTGCATTCGATGATTATTATCCATCAGGCATGTGGGAATATCTGGATACTGACGCGTCGGATATTTTTGTTCGAGCGCAGCTCACTTATGTGTTTGACGATGAGTCTGGAGCCACCTTTTTAGCGGGTTTTGAAGGCGACCGATTTTCCTACGTTGGTGACGATGAACACTTCAGTAATATCAATGTCGACTCTGCGTTTTTTGAACCATTCCCTGGTGATATGAATACAGAGTTAGGACCGTGGTTAGACTATATAAAAGATGAGCCCATTTTAAATACTGCCATTTACGCTCAGCTAACAACCGGAAACTGGCTTGGCGATATTGAACTGACCGCTGGTGTGCGTTGGGATAAATTGGATGTGAATTATAAAGAAGTTTATACCCCTGAGCAGCCGAAAAGAAATAAGAGTTTATCGAAGGTAAGCCCTAGAATTGCGGGTGTGTGGTCTGCGAATGAGAACCTGGTTTTTAAGGCGATGTGGGGTAAAGCTTTTCGTGCGCCAACGCCGACTGAAATGGCAGGTGCTCACACTTTTTCATTGGCCTCCAATATTGCTGAGTTGGATCCTGAGTTGATTACAACCACAGAATTTCAATTGGATTGGACGATGGACGCAAACCATGTTCTAAGAAGCAACCTCTTTTTAACGGAGTTTGAAAATCAAATTGCGTATTCAACGGTGAATCAAAACCTGAGTACTAATATTTATTCAACTGAGAATTTAGGATACGAGTTTGAATTTATCGGTAATTATGGCGAGTGGAATTGGTTCGCGAATATTTCATATGTCACGAGACAGGATGAAAAAGTGTTGGCGTTTGATGAGAATAATAACCCAGAGTTTTCACAACATGCGGATGATATTAAATGGGAACCCGGGTTAAAAATAAATTTTGGCGCAGCTTTTCTTTGGGATAAGTTAAGCATGTCGTTTAATGCGCATTATCATGGCGAAGTCGAACGACGTGATTCCGACAATGAGCTGTTATCGGGAGATTGCGACTTTGATGGGAACATTGATCCGGATCCTAATTCCTTGCCTTTAGCTGTGTGCGTACCGACAGACTTTAATTTGGTTACTCATCGTGGCAATAAAGTTGATAGTTGGTTGACGATTAATGGAAAAGCGAGTTACGCATTGACCGATTCGGCACATGCCACTTTGGAAGTAAGAAATCTTTTTGATGAAGATGGTGTTTTAGCGAAAACAGGGCCATTTCCATTCGATTATCGTATTCCAGGGCGTCAAGTGATGGCTTATGTGGAGTTTAAATTGTAGATATTATTTAAAGCTGAAAAAAGGGCAGCTTTGGCTGCCCTTTTTTTATCATGAACTAACGTTGGATTAAAACTTTTGCTCAATTCCAACGCCTACCCATGAGTAGTCGTTTTTCGCTTTGTCGTCGCTTGAGGTGTAAAAAGTAAAGATTTTGGTTTTCTTACCCAGTTTCACATCCCAGCCAATCGAAGTCATTTCTTTGTCGACTGATTTTTCATCACTTTCACCGGTTTGGAATTTAAAAGTATGATCGCCACTTTTGTAAGCGATACTCACGAGTATACCTTCTTCATCGATCGTACCATTGTCGTGCTCATTGAATATTGCACCGAACGTCCAGCCGCCCAACTTGTATTGCGTCGTTAAGCGCGTCGTCTTAGTTTGATCACCGTCAACGTCAGAGTCTTGGGCCAGTGCAACGAATAAGTTATCCGAAGCGTACTCAAGTGAGAACGATGTTGCGTCGGTAATTTCGTTATTGTATTTAATCGCGACATCTGGAGTATTTGGATCGTTATCATGATCGGTATCGATGAGTTGAGTTTCTTCTGGGCTACCTTTTCCTTTGGAAGACATTGCCAATTTCACTTTTAATCCACCAGCAAATTTAGGTGATGTGTACTGAAAAATATTATCGGACCGATTTTCACCTACGAAGATGTTTTTAATATCGCCTTCTAAATCGTTAAATAAGTCGACTTTACCTTGAGCTTTTTTCAGAGGTGTATCGAATCGCCCTGCGATTAACTCACCAAAACCACCCGCTAGACCAACAAATTGATTACGTGATTTAATGTGATTGTCTTTTGTATCTTTCTCATCAACGGGGTCGACTTCCCATTCCAGTTGATAAATACCTTTTAGCGAATCGGACAGTTTGGCTTTACCTTTAATTCCGAAACGTGAAGCATTACTTTTAAGCTCCATACCATCTAAGTCGGCATCGTCTGTTTGTTGAAAGGTGACATTCAACTTCCCGTAAACATCAACGGACACATCATCATCCGCCAATACACTGCCTGTGAACCCGTAGGTTGCTATTGTCACTGCTACTGCAGCTACTTTTTTATTAAAGTTCATGCAAATACTCCCAGTTATGTAAAACTCAAAATCAGATGGCCGCTATCATAGAAGGTTATTGTGACAATTGTATTGCAATTGTAATGATATCAATGTTTTGGATATCTATGACTCGGGAGGTCGTGATTATAATAGAGAAAAAATGGAGATGCCTTAATTTAACAACGCAAAAAGTAATATTTCATGAATATTTCAGCCCTATGACAGAAGATTCACACAATTATTACCCAAAGCATCGATAGGCCCAGAAGGCTTTCAATAACTTGTGTAAAATCAGTAGGTTGGGTAATTTTTTGAATGGGCTGGAAACGTATGACGGTTTGTCATATAACTGTCATGTTCCACTTTTACAATATCCGCCATATTTCTCAAAGCAAGCAGCTCATGAACGATATTAGTAACGACTACGATGCGGTCAAAAATCGAGTACGCGAATTGCTCGATAATCAGACTGAGAGTGGACACCATACTTTTAGAAAAATCAAAGACTTAACTGCCAAGTACGGCATCGCATTCGGTGGTGTTTCCGTTATTGTTGCGGTTGTGATGATCTTCTTTTATTTGTTGTATGTCGTTTTTCCCATTTTTAAAAGTGCCGAAATTCTTCCCGAAACCTCGTACGTTTACTCGGTTGAGGACAGCCTTATCTGGGGAATGGAAGAGTACGGCGAAATCGGTTTTAAACTTGAAGAGTCGGGTAAATTATCCTTCTTCGATGCGACTACCGGTAAAACGGTTGATCAAAATCAGCTTCAATTGAATGAAGGCGAAAGGGTTACGCAGGCCAATTTTGCCAATCGAGAAGAAAACTTGTTGGCACTTGGGCTCTCTTCGGGGCGAGTGCTGTTGGCTAAAATGGTCTTTCGAATCAGCTACCCTGATGACAAGCGAAAAATTACGCCCGATGTTGAATACCCCTATGGTGAAGATGGCATCGAACTATTTAATGCACCAATAGCTGCCTTGTCTGTGGCTAAAGGTGAAGAATTTTTAAGCGTCGTTGCCGCTGATCAGGAGCAGGAAATTCGATTTGTTCGTTTTCTTTTTGAGCAGTCATTTCTCGATGATGAACTAACTCTTGATGAAGTCGCTAATCAATCCATAAATAGTGATATTAGCATCGACTATTTATTACACGATCAAGCGGGTCAATGGTTGTATGTCATCAACTCAGCAGGGGAAATGCAAAGTTATTGGTACGAAGATGAGGAGCTGCACACGAATGAGCGTTTGTCGTTGGTTCCGACTCAGACGAAGATAACGGAAGTCAAGTTTTTACTTGGTGGGATGTCATTAATTTTCGGTGATGACAAAGGGAATATTTCGCAATGGTTTCCCGTGCGCGATGAAAAGAATACGTATCGTTTAACTCATATTCGAAGCTTCGAGTTCAGCGATGCGGCAGTTAAAACGATTGTTCCAGAAATTCGTCGCAAAGGATTCTTGGCACTGGATAAGAAAAACCAGATTGGTGTTTTTTATGCAACATCTCATCGAAGACTATTGTTGGAATCGTTAGACGGCATAAAAGAATCGTCTCAAATGGTAATTAATCCACGTTCAAGCCGAATTGTCATTACTAATGGAAACGATCTTTCAACATGGCAATTAGATAACGAACATCCGGATTTGTCTTGGTCAGCACTTTGGAGCAAGGTATGGTATGAGAGTTATCCGGAACCTCAATATACTTGGCAATCTTCAGCATCGAATACCGACTTTGAAGCCAAGTTCTCATTGATTCCTTTAAGCTTTGGTACCTTAAAAGCGGCATTTTACGCCATGTTATTTGCGATGCCCTTAGCCATTTGTGGTGCTATTTTTACCGCGTATTTTATGGCGCCAAAAATGCGCACCATGGTAAAGCCTGCGGTGGAAATTATGGAGGCATTACCGACCGTAATTCTGGGGTTTCTTGCGGGGCTCTGGCTTGCTCCTGCGATGGAGGAAAACCTTCCCGGTGTATTTTTAATTCTTATTTTATTGCCACTGTTTATTATTGGTTTCGGTGCATTTTGGCACTTCTTACCTTCAAGCTTAAAGCAACACATTCCTGATGGTTGGCAAGCTGCCTTATTGATTCCTGTTATTGTATTAGTTGCTTGGGCTTGTTTGGCGTTCAGCTATCCGGTCGAAAAAGCATTGTTTGATGGTGATATGCGTGTCTGGCTTGAATCGTTGGGCATTAATTATGACCAACGAAATTCACTTGTGGTTGGTATTGCTATGGGATTTGCGGTGATTCCAACCATATTTTCAATTGCTGAAGATGCGATTTTCAGCGTACCGAAGCATTTGACCAGTGGTTCGTTAGCGTTGGGTGCAAGTCCATGGCAAACGCTGGTTCGAGTGGTGCTTCCTACGGCGAGTCCCGGTATTTTTTCTGCCGTGATGATAGGTTTAGGTCGTGCCGTTGGTGAAACGATGATCGTGCTGATGGCCACCGGTAATACACCCATTATGGAAGCCAATATTTTTGAAGGTATGCGCACTTTATCCGCCAATATTGCCGTAGAAATGCCGGAGTCTGAAGTAGGGTCATCGCATTATCGAGTGCTCTTCCTTGCAGGATTTGTGCTTTTTGTTTTTACCTTTGTGTTTAATACACTGGCAGAAAATATTCGTCATCGATTACGTAGAAAATACGGCTCGTTGTAACCCATAGATTGTTAGGCTGAATAAATGAAAGAGAAATTTTTTAAATCGGGTGAACATTGGGTCTGGTTTAATGCTGGTGCCATTGCTATCGCTCTGGTTATGGTATTGAGCTTATTGCTGTTAATTGCTGTGCGCGGCTTGAGTCATTTTTGGCCCGCGGATGTTACGGTGTATGAAACGAAGCAATCCGATGGCGGTACTCTTTTGTCGATGGGCGAACTCTACGATGAAGAATTACCCAAAGGCAAAGATCCGAAAGAGTATAAACAATTACTGTTAAAAGTTGGCAATCGTGATATCTATGGATTGGATTTTCGTTGGATCAAAATAAAAAACTTACTCTCTGAAACGCGTCGAGACGACGTAATGGTTTTGGAACGTCGAGAATGGGGTAACTTTTATGGATTTATTGAAAGTGTCCGCTTTGACAATAAAGACTTTGACAACGATGACAATGAGCAACTTCAAAACGCACTGTTTTTGGCGATCGAGCGAGCGAATAAAATTCACGATGAAGTTAAAGAGCTGGAAAAAGACGATATCGGATCTATTAACTACGAGCTGGAACAACTCCGTTTGGAGCGCCGCCGTTTACAACTTAACCGTGAGGATTCGCCAGAAGCATTGGCAGAAATTGAGGCACAGGAAAAGCAACTTAAAGCTGACTTTGAAGTGTTGCAAGCAAAAATGTTCGCTTTATACGAACAAGCCAATCGCGACACAATAAGCGCTCGGACCATCGATGGTAAACAGGTGAGTATTCGTGCGGCTAATATTGTGATGGCGTTTCAACCCAATTTGATGGGGTGGTTTGATAAAGTTGGGCATTACTTCAGTAAAGTAGGCGAGTTTATATTTGACGAGCCGCGAGAAGCTAACACTGAAGGCGGTGTCTTTCCCGCAATATTTGGTACCGTAATGATGGTAATACTGATGTCGATTATGGTCACACCTTTTGGTGTTGTTGCTGCGGTTTATTTGCATGAATACGCCAAACAAGGGTTTTTAACGCGCTTGATCCGAATTGCTGTCAATAATCTGGCTGGTGTTCCTTCCATCGTTTACGGTGTATTTGGGCTTGGCTTTTTTGTGTATTTTTTGGGTGGTAGTATCGACGAGCTGTTTTATCCCGAAGCGAAGCCGGCACCAACGTTCGGAACCTCTGGGTTGATGTGGGCTTCAATCACTTTAGCATTATTGACTTTACCCGTTGTTATTGTTTCAACGGAAGAAGGTTTATCGCGAATTCCTAAATCAATCCGTGAAGGCAGCTTGGCTCTTGGTGCAACAAAAATTGAAACGCTGTGGCGAACTGTTTTACCAATGGCGAGTCCGGCAATGATGACCGGTCTAATATTGGCGATTGCTCGCGCAGCGGGTGAGGTTGCACCGCTAATGCTGGTAGGGGTTGTGAAACTAGCGCCAACTTTACCACTCGATGCTAATGCGCCCTTTATTCATTTAGAGCGTAAATTCATGCACCTCGGCTTTCATATATATGACGTTGGCTTTCAGAGTCCCAACGTAGAGGCGGCGCGGCCACTGGTTTACGCAACCGCACTTTTATTGGTATTGGTAATCATTTTGCTCAACATTACCGCTATAAAAATCCGTAACCGACTGCGTGAAAAATACAAGTCGCTAGAACATTAAATGACGGATTGACGATTGAATATGAGCAAGCGTGAAGATTTTCAAATAGGTGAACCTATGACTGCAGAACTGAAACTCGATTTGAACAAAGACGATACGATGGATGGTGTTAATTTAAATGCGCTGAAAGGCGAAAAAATTGCACTGGAAGTAGACCAGCTAAATTTGTATTACGGTGAAAAACAAGCGCTTTACGATATTAACTTGCAGATTCCGGAAAAGAAGGTCACGGCATTTATCGGTCCCAGTGGTTGCGGTAAATCGACTTTATTACGCTGTTTTAACCGTATGAACGATCTGGTCGATATTGCGCGTACCGAAGGTGCCATTCGATTAAACGACAAAAACATTTACGGTCATGATGTCAATGTTGCGGATTTAAGACGCAATGTTGGTATGGTGTTTCAAAAACCCAACCCGTTTCCCAAGTCCATTTATGAAAATGTGGCCTATGGTTTGCGTTTACAAGGGATCAACAAACGCAGCGTTCTGGATGAAGTGGTTGAGTGGGCGCTTAAAGGTGCAGCACTATGGGATGAGGTGAAAGACCGTCTTGATGACAATGCATTAGGTATGTCTGGTGGTCAACAACAGCGACTGGTAATTGCTCGCGCCATTGCTGTACAACCGGAAGTTTTGCTTTTGGATGAGCCTGCTTCGGCATTGGATCCCATCTCGACTTTAAAAATTGAAGAATTGATCCACGATTTGAAAGACCAATACACCATTGTCATCGTTACACATAACATGCAACAAGCGGCACGTGTTTCCGATTATACCGCTTTTATGTACATGGGAGACTTGGTCGAATTTGATAAAACCGATGTGATTTTTACTAACCCTCGTAAAAAGAAAACCGAAGATTATATTACCGGGCGGTATGGTTAAATTAAGACGACATAGTATTGAAGAGAGATAGTTATCACGCTCTCCAGACAAACGAGTGAAACTAATAGCGAGTAATTCAAAATGATGGATAAAAGCCAATTTACGCAACACATATCTCGACAGTTTAATGAAGAGCTGGAAAACGTCCGCCAGCGTGTTTTGACCATGGGCGGAATGGTTGAAGAGCAAATTGAGCTGGCGATGGAAGCTTTATCTACACTGGATTCAGAGTTATCGAAAGAGATCATTGAACGTGATCAAAAAGTGAATGCTTATGAAGTGAGCATTGATGAGGAATGCACTCGTATTTTAGCGAAGCGTCAACCGGCAGCAGGTGACTTGCGTTTGGTGGTCGCCATTATTAAAACGATTACCGATCTAGAGCGTGTAGGTGATGAGGCAGAGAAAATTGCTCGAATGGCGAAGCATATTGCATTGTCGATGGAAGACTCTATTCCGTCTAAAAAGCAGTTTGGCTCGGTAATTCATTTAGGCAACCATGTAAAAACCATGTTGCATGAAGCGCTGGATGCGTTTGCTCGCCTAGACACTCAAGCCGCTTTAAGTGTTGCGCAAAAGGAGAAAACGGCCGACGAAGAATACAATGCGATAACTCGTCAATTGATCACTTATATGATGGAAGATCCAAGAAGCATTTCTTCTGCACTGGATGTGATGTGGTCGGCGCGTGCATTAGAACGAATAGGCGATCACGCACGAAATATTTGTGAGTACGTCATTTATTTGGTGGAAGGTAAAGACGTGCGTCACGTCAGTTTAGAAGAAATGGAAGAGTTAGCAAAAGGGCGCGAAGAGTAATTTTAAGAATCGTGTTTTCTGACATTTTATACGAAGTTAGAACATGTTGAAGTAATATTCGAAACACTTTATAGAATAGGTTAGGTTATGAGTGCAACCATTATGGTCGTTGAAGACGAACGCGACATACGTGAAATGTTGGTGTTTTCGTTGGAGCAGGCGGGCTATTCTACGTTACAAGCGGGGACTGCCGAAAAAGCGTTATCGTTGTTACAGGAAGAAACCATTCCTGATCTGTTACTGGTCGACTGGATGTTGCCAGGTGCTTCCGGAATCGAGATGACTCGAAAAGTGAAAAAGAGTACTTTATTTAAGGAAGTTCCCGTGATCATGCTCACAGCTCGTGGTGAAGAAGACGACCGTATTAAAGGACTGGATGCTGGTGCGGATGACTATGTGATCAAGCCGTTTTCTCCACGAGAGTTAATGGCTCGAATCAGAGCGGTTTTACGTCGAACTGAACCCAGTGTCGCTTCTGAAAAAGTGATTGAATCGGGACGTCTTCGCCTCGATACCGCAAGTCACCGAGTCACTGTTGATGGTCAGTCGGTGAAAATGGGACCCACCGAATACAAATTACTGTTGTTTTTTTTGGAGCATCAAGAGCGTGTGTTTACGCGAAGTCAATTGCTCGATTCGGTGTGGGGGCATCAAGTGATTGTTGAAGAGCGAACCGTTGATGTTCATATACGTCGCTTACGAAAAGCTTTGGCTCCATTTGGAATTGAAAATTACATACAAACCGTACGTGGAGCGGGCTATCGCTTTTCTCATCGTGGTTAGTCGCGTCGTGCGAGTCGGTAGGTTCGAAAAGAGTTGATTATGCGAAGTTTCCGCTATTGGGGTGTGGAAATCTGGTTTGTTTCGCTTACCGCAGCGGTTGGTATAGTCATAGGTTTGTTTACCGGCTATACCGGCGAAATTTTATTTGCCATTACCGCGTTGTATCTGGGGTGGCATTTAAGACAAATTTATCGACTGAAACACTGGCTTACGTCTTCGCGCAATTTGTACCCTCCGGAATCGGAAGGGATTTGGAGCGATATCTTTCATAGCATTTACTTGCTGCAAAAACGCAATCGTAAATCGCGTAAACGTTTGGCCAATATTTTAAGTGAGTTTCGAGCTTCAACCGCTGCACTGCCCGACGGTGCAGTTGTACTAGGCGAGTTTGGTGAAATCGTCTGGTTTAACAAGTCAGCGGAGGCACTATTAGGGTTTAATTCAAAACAAGATGTGGGACAAAGGATCACCAACCTGCTGCGTAACCCCAAGTTTGTCAATTATCTGGAACAACAAGACTATGTGTTGCCGGTCGAAATTACCTCACCAGTCGACGATGATACCAAACTGTCGCTAAGACTCACCGCTTACAATCGAAATCAACGGCTTTTAATGATTCGCAACGTTACCCGGTTATATCAACTGGAAAAAATGCGTCAAGATTTTGTGGCGAATGTTTCTCATGAGTTACGCACGCCATTAACGGTGGTTAATGGTTATGTTGAGATTTTTAGCGACTCTAAAGAGCAGTTACCCAGTTTTTTTCATCGGCCTATCGATCAAATGGGGCAGCAAGTGATGCGTATGCGCTCATTGGTGGATGATTTGTTGACGTTATCTAAGTTGGAATCGGGAGATGAGCCGATACGACAAAGTGCAGTAAAGCCTCACTTAATACTAAAACATATTTGCGAAGAAGCGCGAGCATTAAGCGATGGAAAACACAATATTCAATTCACATGTGAAACGGAATACTCTGTAAAAGGGAACGAGAAAGAATTGCATAGCGCTTTCTCTAATCTTATTTTTAATGCGGTACGTTACACGCCGGTAGGCGGCGATATTGTTGTGGCATGGGAAACGGATAACAAAGGCTTGAAAATGTCGGTGAGCGATACGGGGCCAGGGATTGATCCGATACATTTACCACGGCTTACCGAACGCTTTTATCGCGTAGATGATGGTCGTGATCGAGAAGTTGGTGGCACCGGGCTTGGTCTGGCCATTGTAAAACACATTCTTGAACGCCATGGTTCGCGCTTACAGGTTGAAAGTGAAGTTGGCAAAGGAAGTTGCTTTTATTGCTATTTCCATGCTGTCAATTGATCGGCTAAAAGCGGCCATTTTTGATATTGCAGTGAATCCAGTACGGCTTGTAACGAGCTGATTTGGTTTTAAAAATAGAATTGCATGATGTGTCATAAAAAGGAAACATTTGGTGCCTATCATGCTTGCATCCTGATTCGGGGGATAAAAGACATTTTTGGGAGAGTATCATGAAATTGCTAAAAAACGTTGCAATTGCGGCCAGTATGGCGGCTGCTTTAGCCAATTCTCACGTAATTGCCGAGTCCAAAGTTGACCCTAAATTACCTGAGTATACAAAAACCAGCGGTATTTCAGGCAACTTGTCGTCAGTAGGTTCCGACACATTGGCTAACCTGATGACCTTTTGGGCTGAAGAATACAAGCGTATGTACCCAAACGTGAATATTCAAATTCAGGCTGCTGGCTCATCTACTGCGCCTCCAGCATTGACTCAAGGCACATCGAATTTCGGACCGATGAGTCGCAAAATGAAGAGCAAAGAGACCGCTGCTTTCGAAAAAAAACACGGATACAAGCCTTTGGCTATTCCTGTTGCGATTGATGCTTTGGCTGTTTACGTAAATAAAGACAATCCCATTCAAGGTTTAACCATTGCTCAGGTCGATGCGATTTTTTCATCCACTCGTAAATGCCGCTCTGATGCAGATATTTCCAAGTGGGACCAGTTAGGGATTAATGGTTTGGGCGACATTCAATTATACGGTCGTAACTCGGTTTCTGGTACTTACGGTTATTTTAAAAAGAAAGCACTTTGTAAAGGTGATTATAAAAACAGTGTCAATGAGCAACCGGGCTCTGCTGCTGTGGTTCAAGCCATTAGCCAGTCTAAAAATGGTATCGGTTATTCAGGTATCGGTTACAAAACTTCAGGCGTCCGTTTAGTTCCGCTGGCGAAAAAAGAAGGGGATGCTTTTGTTGAAGCAACTTCAGAAAATGCTTTGAACGGTAAATTTCCTTTAAGCCGCTACCTTTATGTTTATGTAAATAAAAACCCGAACAAACCGTTATCGCCGCTAGAGCGCGAGTTCGTAAAAATGGTTCTTTCCAAGTCCGGTCAAGAAATCGTTGTTAAAGACGGTTATATTCCGCTACCTGCAAGCAAAGTTGAAGAGTTGTTAGAACTGATTAAGTAATATCGGAAATTTGATTCGCGAGGCGAAAGGCTCACCCACGGGTGAGCCTTTTTTAATTATAAATCCGGAAGGAATTCTTAAATTAACGAAAACGGACCTTGAAGCATTAATGGGTAAAAAATAATAGATAAACACGCTCTAATCGTTCGGTAACGTTGAAAAGATTTTCTCGCTGATTGATTGAGCGGCGTAAGTGATATTTTCGATTTGAGTCACGCCACTGGCTTTTCTTGGCTTAAAGCTGTGATCACCATCTTTTACCCAACGGATATCAACCGATGAAGGCAGCGGGTAAGATGCGACCTCCTGCCGACTGCCAAATGTGTCTCTTTCGCCTTGTAAAATCAAGCAGGGTTTGACCATGTCCTTAAAGTGTTCCGTTCTGAGTTTGTCGGGTTTTCCTGGTGGATGAAAAGGATACCCTAGTACAAAAGTACCGATAACCTTTGGGTGCAGATGTAACATAGTGGCTACTCTTCCACCCATAGACTTGCCGCCAATCCAAAGGTTTTTGCACTCCAATTGTTCAATGTTTTCGCTAAAACATTGCAAAAGTTTGGGCATCCTATCGGGGGGACGCCGTTTGCCATCTTGAGTACTCAATGCCATATAAGGGAAATTAAACCGTACAACTTGTACATCATCGTGCTCTAGTAATTGCTTGATCTGTCGCATAAATTCAGAGTCTGCATCGGCACCAGCACCGTGAGCCATCAAAATTGTGACTTTTTTACATCGACATACTTTATCTAAAAAGGCCATAATCGCCGCCGTTTTTATCACATGGTGAAATATTAATCAAAATCTTACCCGGTTATCCGTATTATTTTGCCGAATATCGTGGATAATTTTGGAAATTCTCAAAGGTAAGACTAAAATGCAAGTATCTTGACTGAATATGGATGTTTTTTGTTCAAGGTGCGACTTTTCTCACAAGAGGTTACTAAGACAATGAGTGATACACCAGCTGCGTATTTTGCAGAATCGAATGGTGATCGTTACTACATTGGACCGGAACGTCGGATTGATCGACGTCGAACCAATAACAATCGCCGACTGGAAAACTTACTCAGTAACTTCGGGCTGGACCGACGTGTGAGAGTGGATCGACGTAAACGTGATACTTCTTGGTTAATCATGGCCGATGTCGCTAACCTGTAGCGGCATTGATTCCTATTTGCTCTTCTAATCTTTCTAACGCAACTTTCTAAATTCTATCGCTTGTCGTGAGCAATTTAAATGCGCTTAATTTTTGCTTTCCTTCGCCCTTGCAGCCTCTTGACTCTCCCGATTGGGCGTCGTCAGTAGCGCTTTGGATTAAACGAGATGATCTAATTCACCCGCAAATATCCGGAAATAAAGCGCGAAAACTCCTATATTGGAGCAACGAATGGTTGAATACGCCTCCCTCCAGAGTTGTATCAATGGGGGGAAATCGTTCTAACTTCCTACATGCGCTCAGTTATTTGTGCCATAAGCTCAAAATTCCCTCCATCTTTTTTATTCGAGGCCATAGACCTGACTCGTTTGCTGCTACGTTGTTCGATATTCAAGGTTGGCGAACAGAGCTCCGATTTATTGACAAGTTGACCTTTCGGCTGTTGCGGGAACAACCTAATTTAGCATTACAGCAAGTAATGGATCCGGACGCCTTTTGGTTACCAGAAGGAGGCAGCGATAGGTTTGGATTGCGCGGTGTGATGGATTCGGTGGATGAGCTTGAATTTGAACCGGACAGCATATTGGTTCCAGTAGGCACAGGTTGTACCGCGTTAGGAATTGCTGCCGGTGTGTTACGCAGAGGCTGGCGCTGTCCAGTGATAGGGGTCGTTGTATTGAAAGGAGCTCGTTCATTAGAAACCAGCTTACGCCACTTATCTGAAGTTTCATCGATTGAGTGGCCTGAGAATCTAAAATTGGTGCATGATTATTGTGGTCGGGGCTTTGGCAAAATCGATAACACCATGAAAATGGAACAACACCAACTGGAGCAATTTTGGTCGCTGCCACTGGAACCGGTTTATACCCTTAAAATGTGCATGGCTTTAAAAGGACTTGTCAATGCTACCGGAACGACGCTTGGTGAGCGAGTGCTGCTTTGGCATACCGGTGGCCTGCAGGGAAACCGTTGAAAATCTGGAAAAATTTCACAAATTTACCTCTTGAAAAATCAAAATTAATCCTAATAATTTCAGCTTTCCTTTTGGCTAGTGGGTTCGATAAGCTGCTGGCCTTCCAGTGACATATTAAAAGTCGGGAGAAATAAAATGATTAAGGTAACGGGACTCACTCGCTACTTCGACGACTTTTGTGCGGTCGAAAATTTGTCTTTCGAAGTGAAAGAAGGTGATATTTTAGGATTTCTTGGTCCAAATGGCGCCGGTAAATCCACAACAATGAAAATGCTAACCGGGTTTCTTTCTGCATCGGGCGGCAATATTGAAATCAATGGTCATAATATTGAGCAGGATCCGGTTCGCTGTAAACAGCTGATCGGTTATTTGCCGGAAGGTGCTCCTGCCTACGAAGATATGACGGTCTATGACTTTTTGTATTTCATTGCCGAAGTACGAGGATACAGCGGAGATGCGCTGATTGAGCGATTGGCCGATGTGATCCGTAAAGTAGAGCTGCAAGAAGTGATTTACAAGCCGATTCAGACTTTATCAAAAGGTTTTAAGCGCCGGGTTGGGATTGCTCAAGCGATTATTCATGATCCTTTAATTTTGATCATGGATGAACCAACCGATGGTTTGGACCCCAATCAAAAGCATCAAGTGCGTAACCTGATTCGCAATATGGCGAAAGACAAGATCATTATTATTTCTACCCATATATTGGAAGAGGTCTCCGCGGTTTGTAACCGAGCCATGATTATTGCGCATGGGAAAAAATTATTTGATGGAACACCTGAAGAGCTCATTGCTCAATCTGACGAACACAATGCTATACGTGTGAACTGGGATCCGGCTCAAGATTACCAGTTTGTTAAACAAATTGAAGGGGTTGAGTCGGTACACTTAAATGGCGATCGCAAACTGCTGATAAAAGGTGACGGCGTCAAAGCTTTGGCTCCACTGGTTGCCAAACTCAATGAAAAACAAATTCAATACTCCGGATTGCAGTTAACCAGTGGACAGCTGGATGATGTTTTCCGTCAAATCACTCGAGGGGCTTAACATGAATAATTTTATGATCGGTCACTTGTTAAAGCGTGAAGTGAAAAGTTACTTTGCGACACCGCTGGCATTGGTTTTTATCATTATCTTTTTAGTGTTGTGCGGGCTATTTACTTTTGAGTTGGGTGGGTTTTATCAACGCGGGCAAGCAGAATTGGATGTTTTTTTCAGCTTTCATCCGTGGCTTTATTTATTTTTAATGCCCGCACTGGCTATGCGTATCTGGGCGGATGAACGTCGGTCTGGGACGATTGAGCTGCTACTCACTTTGCCAATTAAATTATCACAAGTCGCATTGGCAAAGTTTCTGGCGGCCTGGTTGGTGGCTGGCCTCGCTTTATTTCTCACGTTTCCTATTTGGTTTACCGTGAATTATTTGGGTGAGCCAGACAACGGAATTATATTCGCAGGCTATTTGGGAAGCTTTTTATTAGCCGGTGCGTATCTTGCCATTGGAATGTGCATATCGGCCGCGACGTCGAATCAGGTTATTGCTTTTATTTTGTCGCTCGTTGTGAGCTTTGTTTTTCTATTTATTGGTTTCCCTGCGTTACTTGACTTCTTTTCGGGTTGGTTGCCGCAATGGATAATCGATGCCATCGCATCGCTCAGCTTTTTAACGCACTTTGATGCCATATCTAAAGGTGTATTGGACCTCCGCGATGTGTTTTATTTTGCCATCGTTATTGCATTTTCATTAATCGCATCGGTGATTATCATTGATGCGAAGAAAGCAAATTAAGGAGCAAAGCGAATGAATAAATTGTTTTCTCGTTTGGGGCTGCTAACGCTTGTTGGTTTGTTTTTATTGGTGGTTACCATTAATCAATTATTGTTTAAAGGTGTAAGGTTCGATTTAACCGAAACGCAACTTTATAGTGTGAGTGACGGTACTCGCAATATTTTAAAATCGCTGGATGAACCCATCAATCTGTATTATTTTTTCTCAGAACGGGCCAGCGAGTCGCAACCAACGATTCGAAATTACGCAAAACGCGTGAGAGAGTTATTGGAGGAGTACGAAAGTTTATCGAAAGGAAAACTGGTACTGCATGTGATCGATCCGGAGCCGTTCTCTGAAGACGAAGACAAGGCTTCCGAGTTTGGATTGCAAGCAATAGGTCAAAGCGCCAGTGGTGATGATATCTATTTTGGACTGGCAGGGACCAACAGTGTCGATGACAAACAGTTACTGCCGTATTTTCATCCTGAGAAAGAGGCTTTTTTGGAATACGACATCAGTCGTCTGATTTATCGCTTGAATCAAAGTAAACAGCCAGTTCTGGGCTTGGTAGATGGTGTTTCAGCAAATGGCGGATTTGATCCTATTGCGCGTCAGCCGAAGCAAGCTTGGTATGTGATGCAACAAATTGAGCAGTTGTTCGATGTTAAAACACTGGAAAAGGATTTTACGGAACTCCCTGAGGATCTGGATTTGTTGTTATTGATACAGCCGAAAGGATTGAGTGATGAAGCGCTCTACGCCATCGATCAATATGTATTGTCCGGTGGTAAACTGGTTGTCTTTACTGATCCGAACTCTTTTGTCGATCGTCAGCCTTCTGGCCCTCAAAATCCGTTTCCGCAAAGTTTTCCAGGACAAGATTTAAACAGCCTGTTTAATGCCTGGGGATTCAACTTACCCATGGATAAAGTCGTTGCCGACAGTCAACTGGCAATGTACTTGAATATGCGAGGCCAGCGTATGCGACATCCTTTGGTATTGTCTTTAGGGCAGCAACAACTTTCTGAAGCTGAGCTTCTGGGGCAGGGGCTTGAGTCGATAAATGTTCACAGCGCCGGCGCGATTGAGTTGTTGAATAGCAATACGGATGGTAAAGATGGAGAGCAAAAAAATGCGCTGACCTTACACCCAATCATTTCGACAACGGAACAATCCATGTTAGTGGATAAATCTCGTATTCAATTTTTGCCCGATCCTTCTGAGTTGTTAAAAGATTTTCGTTCCGAAAATAAGCAACACGTTATTGCAGCTCGCATTGAAGGTGTCTTTAATTCGGCGTATTCAGACAAGATTCCAGAAGGTCAACAGGAGCAACATCTAGCAACATCCAAATCAAACTCGAATATCTTGGTGGTTGCTGATGTTGATATGTTAGCGGATATGATGTGGGTTCAGGTTCAGCAGGTATTCGGTCAGGCATTTGCGCAAGCTTTTGCCGATAACGGCGACTGGTTTTACAACTTAGTCGATGTCATGTCGGGAAGTTCTGATCTGATCGGTTTGCGAGGTCGTGGTCGATACAGTCGACCGTTTGAAGTGGTTCAAAACCTTCGTTTGGAAGCCGAAATGAAATTTCTGAGCAAAGAGCAGGAACTGCAGCAACAGTTGCAACAAACGGAACAGCAGTTAAAAGAGCTGCAAACCAATGTCAATGAGCAAGGTGTATTGGTACTTTCTCCTGAGCAAGAGCAGGCGATCAAAGATTTCCAGCAGAAAAAACTCAGCATTCGTAAAGAGCTTCGCAATGTACGGCATCAGTTGGACAAAGACATTGAAGCTTTAGGAACGCGTCTAGCAATGTTGAATATGTTTTTGATTCCTGCAGTACTCATTATTGTTGCCTTATTTGTGAGTTTGTCGCGTCGACGTGCACAGAGCCAATCTTTAAAGGATGCAGTTTAAGGAGCGATTATGACCAGTAAAAAACATCTGATTAATGCAGTCGCTACTTTCGCGGCATTATTAATCATTACTTTATTTTTAGTGAATCGAGAAAGCGATACGGATTCCTTAAGTGAGCAACCATTGTTGCTCACTGAAAGCAATTCGATCGTGAATAACATGAATCGAGTGACACTTAAAAAAGGAGAGGCCTATCTGGCGTTGAGCAAAACTGAAAAGGGATGGGGGTTACTAGAAAAAGATAATTACCCGATCAATACAGGTAAGTTGCGAGAACTGATCGATGGATTAAGCAAAGGACGTTTAGTGGAAAAGAAAACGTCTCGACCTGAGCGTTATTCTCACTTGAATGTTGCGGATCCTGGGCAAGAGGGTGAAGGAACATTATTATCCATTTTCAACGAACAACAAGCATTACTGGAGCTAATCGTTGGAAATTCCAGCAGCGGAGTTAATGGTGTCTATGTGCGCCGAAAAAACGATGCTCAAAGTTACTTGCTTGATCAGTCACTGTCGATAGCAACTGAAACGGCAGACTGGATAGACACCAAAATACTGGATATTAATGAGCAACAGGTTCGTCGTATTTCTCGACGTAACGATAAGTTGGAATACACTTTAGAGCGCGGTGATGGGGCGGAGAATTTTTCTATTAAGCCAGAGCCAGGGTCATCCAAACAACTGACTCAAGGGTACAAACTGAATGCATTGACGGGTGGTCTAAGCGGATTAACCATTACCGATGTACTCCCGGTTGCCGAGTTTAAGCCTGAAGAAAAACACCCGGAATTTGAGCTGACTTACCAGACGTTTGATGGTATTGATGTTGAGCTGAAGCACTTTAAAGTGGAAGACGATCGTTTTATGCAATTGGTGTTTAGCGAAAATCCGGATGCTGTGGCTAAAGTGGAAAGCGAAGCGCCTGAAAGCGCAGAGGATAAAGCAACTCAAGATTCTGAAACGCCTGTCGACGAAAATCAAATACCCAAAGCTGAAGAAGGTGTTGATGTTAAGAAACGACTGCAAGACTTACAGCAAAAGCATCATAAGTGGGTTTATAAGGTTTCTACCTATACTGCGGATAACCTGAATAAAACGTATGAAGACTTGCTGGAAGATAAACCTGCAAGTGATGAGTAGTTCAGTTCGTTAGTTTAAGTTTTAATGGTTGAATTGTATTTGAGCGGTCTCTTGAATACACATTGGTTCAAGAGACTGCAAAGTACATGTGTGGAAAGTATTTCGTGTCGGTATCTTAAGCTTTCCGTGGGATAAATAGCGTGTAATCCAGTTCCAATACCAAGTGAGCGTTTTCTTTTACATTTCTATCGGATTGCATAAATGCTTCCATTAATTGGGCATCACAGTTTTTAAAACCGTAGGTTTTCACGCGTAACCAGCCGATATCACGTCTGTTATCAATTTCACCTTTATCAATTATTTGAGACTGGCAAAAAATGGTATCGCCAGAAAAGCTGGGATTGACATGCGACCCACCATTAATAGCGGCCAACCACAATCCGTTGGCCAATCCATTATGGCTTAATGCACGAACCATTGAAATAATGTGGCCACCGTACACCAAGCGTTGCTCATGTTTCGAGTCTTGCATGGTGTGCGCGTCAAAATGCACTTTGGCATTGTTTTGATACAGTCGCGTAGCCAGCGAATGATCCGAGTCGTTGATGGTCATACCGTCTATATGATCGATGAGTTCTCCAGGCTGATAATCTTCCCAGAAAAACTGCGAACCACTCCAATCGCTTTCAAACGCATTAAAATTAAGTTGTTCGGGGACTAAGGTGTCAGGATTTTCTTCAAAAGACTTTAAATTGGGTTGTGAGTTTATACCCGTGGGGGCAGAGGGTGTATGTTTATGAACCATTACCCAACGTTTCCACTCCACCAAGGTTTCATGATACTGGTTTGTCGCAACAGAGTGCACATAGACCACGCCCGTTTTTCCGTTGCTGTTTTCTTTGAGGCCAATCACTTTCGACCGTACATTGACCGTATCACCAACGAAAGCGGGTTTTAAAAAGCGACATTCGGCGTAACCCAGGTTGGCAACGGCGTTTAATGAAATTTCGGGGACAGTCTTGCCAAAGGCAATATGAAACAGCAAAACGTTATCGATCGGCATGCGATCGAAACCACAAGCATGCGCCACCGTTGCCGCGCAATTTAGAACATGTCGACTGCCGGTTAATGCAATGTATAAACTGACGTCGCCTTCGGTGATGGTGCGTGGTGTGCCGTGGATCAGCAAGTCGTCAAGTTCGAAGTCTTCAAAAAAGTTTCCCGAAAACGTTTTACTGGCTTGAAATCCGGTCATGATTACTTCTCCGGCCCACAAAGCTCGCTTTGCCCAATTTTATGGACGGTGTCGTAGACCGCGATGACGCGTTCGGCCCATTCTGCCAATGAGGGTTCTACCAATCGATCGTCGAGTACGGCAATGGAGCGATCGTTCTTATTGGCTTTTTCGATAGCGTCTAAAATGCGTTTGGCTTTATTGATCTCATCTCGTTTGGGAGTGAAGGCATCGTTTGTGTAATTCAACTGGATGGGATGAATAACCGTTTTACCGTCAAACCCCAAGTCGCGCGCTTGTCGACAGGAATATTCGCAGGCTTCGATATCTTTTAAGTCGAAATGCGGTCCATCAATGACGCACTTTTTATAGGCTCGTGCAGCCAAAATGACTAACGATAAGCTGGTGAGTAATCCACTGCGATCAGGCGTAGGATTCAACTTTAGTTCGTTCGCGAGATCCGTAGTCCCCATTACAATCACTTTTAATCGATTGCTGGTTGCGGCGATCTCTTTTGCGTTTAACACTCCCAGTGGACTTTCAATATTGACCATTACATTTAAGTGCCTTCCCCCAAGGTTATCAAGGTGATAAATCGACTCTTCCAGTTGCGAAGCGGATTCCATATGTGGAAATAAAATAGCATCGATCTGCAGTTCTACGGCCGCCTTTAAATCATCGAAGCCCCAAGGGGAGTTTAACGGATTAATACGAATGACTTTTTCTGAATGGCCAAAGTTAGGATCCGACAAAAATCGCTGCACATTTTCGCGCGCCCGGACTTTCGAATCGGGTGGCACTGACTCCTGTAAGTCAAAGATGACTGAGTCGGCGTCGAGCGAGCGTGATTTTTCAATATGACGTTCGATATGAGCGGGCACGTACAACATGGTGCGTCTTGGTCGATAGTTGTAGCCGTTATTCACTGATTCATTATTGCTCATTAGGCTTTCTCCGTTTGCAGTTGTGCGCTCAGTTGTTTGCGCAAAACTTTGCCATTTTTGGTGCGCGGAAAATCTTTACAAAAATGCACGATTTTCGGAGCTTTGTATTTTGCCAGATGCTCGTTGCCGTAGCTTAACAAGTCTTCTTCGTTGACTGTGTGATTGTTGTGAGTGATGACGCAAATAGCAACCAGTGTTTTGTCTTTGCTTATTGTTTCTCCCAGCGCAACGCAATCGGCTACCGCAGGGTGAGTTTTCATTACCCGTTCCACTTCGTGCGGAGAAACACGGTAGCCAAAGGTATTGATGATGTCGTCTTTGCGGCCAATAAACCAGATGTATCCGTCTTCGTCTACCCGAGCAAAGTCGCCTGTTTTAAAGTAGCCTTGCTGTCGCGCTTTGTCGGTTTCTTCAGGTAAATTCCAGTAGTTAACGAACAAGCCCGGATCGGTCAGTGGTATACAAATCATGCCTTCTTCACCAGGCGCAACAGGTTGCATAGTGTCGTCGAGGAGTTGCACATCGTGACCGGGTTGAGGAAAACCCGCGGCGCCCGGGCGAATATCGCGTGCTTTATATTGAGAAATATAATACGACAATTCAGACATGCCAATGGCTTCGTAAACATCTTGGCCAAATCGTTCGCGCCAGGCGAGTAACATTTCATCGGATAAATGTTCACCGGCGCTCATGCAATGGCGTAACGAGAGTACATCCTGCTTGTTCAGTTTCGTTTTTTGAATAATTTGTCGGTAAATCGTTGGAACACCAATAAATATCGTGCAGTTGTGTTTTTGGATCAGCTTGGGCCAAGTTGTGGCATCATTTGGCCCTTCGTAAACCACAACGGTTTTACCGTGAAACAATGGATCCATTAACGCGGACCCTAGTACGTAGGTCCAGTTGAATTTTCCAGAGTGTAAAATGCGGTCATCGCCGTGAAAGTCGAACCAATATTGAGAAGCGGGCAGTCGCCCGATTAAGGCACGATGTGCATGTAAAACGCCTTTCGGAAAGCCTGTTGTTCCAGAGGTATAAACCAAATAGGCGGGATCATTGATTTCCGTTCGTCGTGTTGGAAACTCATGGCGTTGGCAATTCAGTTCAACATTCAGATCGAGAATTTGCAAGCCTGCCACTTTGGGTAACGAGTGAATGCTGCCTTCACCGGTTAAAAAGACTTCTTTTAAATTTGGGCAGTCACTCAATGCGAGAGATAACTCCGGCCACATACTTTTGTGCGTAACCAACGCTTTTGCGCCAGAGTCTTTTGCTAAGAATGCGACTTCATCGGCGGCGAGTAATGTTGATGTGGGGACTGCTATTGCACCGTATTTCAAACAGCCAAAAAAGGCCGTCGGGTATTCCAGTGAGTTAGGTAATCGGATTAACACCCTATCACCCTGTTCGAACATTAGGCTCGCTAACAGATTGGCAAATGCAGCTGTTTGACGTTGCAATTGATGGTAATTCATTTGCAGGGTGCCGAGCTTAGCATCCTCTAGGATAAAAGCTGTTTTATCGCCTTTGCCATCGACGACATGACGATCGATACAAGCCTCTGCAATGTTAAAGTGTTCCGGGAGTTGCCACTGCCAATCATTGCCTTCTTGAATTAAGTAATCATTCAACGCAGTCATTTTAAATCTTCCCGTAGGGCCAGTTTTCGCGGATTACGTGTACCGGTAATCGTTTTAACACGTCCATTGCAAAAGCTTTGTGCTCGGAACTGAGTGCTTTTAACGCATAAGCACGTAACAGCGTTTGTAGGGCTTTACCGAACATCGGTGGATCCAGCATTTCGCCCTCAAAGCGGATGGCTCCACCTAATAATGCGTCGGCATCTATCGCTGCCTGCAAAACGCGAACATTGCGCTGAACTTCCATTGGGCTGGGCGTAAACGCCACTTTACATAAGTGAATGTGATAAGGGTGAATAACCTGCTTACCCGTGAGCCCCATTTGTGCTTCTTCCACGGCATGTCGGTGCACTACATGAGAATTATGATCGCCGTGTAGGTCGAGCCAGCGACGCACATCGTGAGGTTCAATGTATTTTTCCGGCATAGGTGTGTCGTTAATAAGTACTTCCACACCTCCAATCACACCTTTACCCGCAATACGTGCTTCGAGTAAAAGGTTACGTAAATAGGTACGCAGTTCGTCTATCCAGCCTTCCGGCGTTAAATGGATCGCCATGGCTTTAGAAAAATCATGAATACCAAAAACAACATGAGTGACGGAGCTAAATTGCATTAAATCCGGAGCCAGCTTCAATGATCGGGGATGCTCAATGATCGGTTGAATTTCAATTTTATCGTTCACTCCAACCAGCCAGGCTGAAAGGTCACGTATTTCTGCTGCGCCGTAAACCTCTCCCGCTTTAGCAAGGATGATGACGTCAATGTGTTCGGCGACGGCTTTAATCAGTTCCAAATCTTTGTCGTATTCGGGGGTGCGGAAGGGGTTGATGCGAAGGGCAATTTGGAAGTGTTTTTCAGGGAACTTTGGGAGCTCTTGTTTCAATAATTCGCGGCTCATTTCTTTTTGTCGGCAGCCATCTTCTAAATCAAACAATAAAGTATGGGCCTGACAATGGTGAGCGTGCTTACGCATCCGTTCGGCCGCCTGTTCCATGGTTTCGTATTCCCCCTGCGCCGGATTGTATTTCACCGGAGGATAATAAAGCTGTATCCCCGGCCAGAATCCACCCAGCACCAATTGCTCATCGACGTTGTCGAGAAACGCGTACTCGTAATTCATCGCCTTGTCCTATCATTGTGCTTATGTTTGCTCCCCTAAGCATAGTTAATATCTGCTAACAGAGAGCTGTTTATTATGGTTGTATATTGCAGTGCAATAATACTAAAACACACTTAAACGGGCATTTCAATCACTTGTTTGAATTTTTTATTGCCTGATGCAAAAGACTCTAGTAAGGTGATATTAGGTTTATTGCAGTGCAAAATTCAAACAAAGCAGTGGTGTTGTTAATAGTCGCCACCGCTGATCTATAATCCCAAAAATCGATAGGACCATCGCTGAATAAGGCGGTGGCGAGAGGAGGAAAGCAATGAGCCAAAAAGTACATCCTAATGATGCGCTATTTGAAGGTGAAAAACCGTTTCCGGTGATTCCCAGTTGCGAGCATTTTGCAGGAAGTGAAAAACTGATCCGCAAAGCGCTGGCACTGCAGGATAAACTGGGGCCGGTATTCGACATAACCTGTGATTGTGAAGATGGCGCAGCTGCCGGAAAAGAAGTTGAACATGCGGAAATGGTGGCTTCGGTTATTGGTTCCGATGAAAACAAATACGACATGGCCGGCGTACGTATACATGATTATTCGCATCCGGATTGGAAACAGGATGTGGACATTTTGGTTCCTAAAGTGGGCGAGCGACTCGCTTACATTACTATCCCGAAACCCACTGAAGCTGCCCAAGTGGCGGAAATGGTGCATTACATTCAACAAGTGGCAAAAGATGCGGGAATTAAGCGGGAAATTCCTATACACGTGTTGATTGAAACACATGGCGCTTTGCATCAAGTGTGGAAAATCGCCAAGTTACCTTGGATTCAGGTTTTGGACTTCGGCATGATGGACTTTGTGTCTGGACATCACGGTGCTATTCCGGCATCAGCCATGCGTTCACCAGGTCAATTTGACCATCCCATTTTGGCTCGCGCCAAATCAGAAATGGTCGCTGCGGCACTGGCCAACGGCATTGTTCCGGCCCATAACGTGACGCTTGATTTGAAAAACCCATATCAAACCTATAAGGATGCCGAACGCGCTCGCTCCGAATTTGGGTTCTTACGTATGTGGAGTATTTATCCCACGCAAATAAAAGCCATTATCGATGCGATGAAGCCAGACTATTCTGAAATTGAAGATGCGATCGGAATCTTAACCGCTGCTCAAGATGCAGAGTGGGGGCCAATTCAATACAAAGGCGAATTGCATGATCGTGCGACCTATCGTTATTATTGGGAGTTGTTGCAACGAGCACAGGTGAGCGGCGAGTCATTACCTGATGAAGTTGTGAAGCGCTTTTTCGAATAGGGCGTCATTACACGTCAAGGGTGTGGCATGTGTCACGCCCTGAATGAATGCTTTTTTAGGCCGCCATACCATTCGTTTTTTGTTGTTCACCCACTTCAAAAGGTAACGTTAAACGAAAATGAGCACCGTCTGTGTGCGGTAAGCATTCAATGTGCCCCTGCATTTTTTGTGTCACCAAGTTATAGCAAATGTGCAGCCCTAAACCCGTACCACCATCGCGCCGATTTGTCGTAAAAAATGGCTCAAATACATGAGCGCGTACGGTTTCCGGAATGCCTTTGCCATTATCCAAATAATCGATACACACCCTGTGATCCTGTCGTTGAACGTTGATGGTAATCTGCCCGTTACTTATATCTTTAAACCCGTGAATGACGGAATTTACAATTAGATTAGTGATCACCTGCGCGAAAATTCCAGGATAGCTGAGTACGGACAATTGCTCGTCGCATTCAATGTGTACCTGATGTTTTTTCTGTTTCAATTTATGATGTAGGTTTTGTGTGACTTCTTTTAAATATTGTTTGATGTGGAAGTTGCGTTTTTCGTCGGTGGTTTGATCGGCAGAAACTTGTTTAAAGCTGCGAATTAATTCACTGGCACGTACTAGGTTTCGGTTAAGAATATCTCCCGACTCTTCCATTTCTTCAATCAACCGCTCCAGTTGTGAGCGTTTGAGTTCTCCTGTTTGGTAATACACTTTAAAGTCTTTAATGATTTCGGTTATATGAGATGCTGAAGTAACGCTGACACCAATCGGTGTGTTGATTTCGTGGGCTACACCGGCGACTAATCCACCTAAAGCGGCCATTTTTTCAGACGCGACTAACTGCTCCTGAGTGGTTTTTAATTCGTGGTTGATTCGCTCTAACTCAGCGTTTTTCTGCTCCAATTTCATATTGATTTTTTGTTTTAATTTAGCACTCCGGTAAATCAAGATAATAATTATAACAATAAATACAATAAATATAATCGAACCGTAAAGCGCTGTGGTTTGGGTTTTAATCGTAAGGCTTTGTTCGGCAATAGATTCGGATTGCTGTCGTACTTTTTCTTGAAAATCCAAAAGATCTTTTTTCTGCTTTTCTATTTCTCGTGTTTGGCGCAATAACAATTCTTTATTTTTATCAATCAGCTCAGATAAATCGCTTATGGCACTGGTTTTTTGTTGTAATTCGGCTTGTTTCACTTCCAGCAGTTGATTGTTGTTGTTGAGCTCTTCCCGACTTACTTGCAAGGAATCCATCATTGCTTGATATTCGGACTGCAGTTGATCGTATTTCGTTTTGTACTCGTTAATGGATTGATCCAGAGACGTCAATTGCTTTTGTTGACGCTCTAGTTGGTTTTGTTTTTCTGTTACCTGAAGTTGCAGTTCTTTAAACTCTAAGGTTTGTTTTTGCAGCTGTTGACGAGAAAGCTCAAGACTTTGTTCCATATCTTTAACGAGTGTTGCAATTTCGATTTCCGTTCCGCCGAGGATCACAATGTCAGGATCCGCTTTTAATTTTTGATACACCAAATTGTACCGGTTTATTTCAAAAGATAGGGTTTGATCGGCGTTATGAATAAAATTGATTCCAATTTTTGATTTATCGGCGTAATCTTCTGTAATCAAAAGAATAGGTTTGTCACTAATGCGTTGACTGATGGTTTTTACCTGATCATTTTGGGATGCATCGACGATGATCATATCTGCGGGTAACAAATCGTTAATGCGACGAGCTTGTTTTAATTCAATGGAGAGGTTGCGAACGCTTCTCCCTGAAATTTTTTGCATGGCAGTCCAGTATTGGCGATCATTGCCAAGGTACACTAAAACCAGTTTGTCTCGCTGGGACTCGTCAGGCCACTGGGTGTAACGAAGAAAATTATAAATATAAGCGAGTTTGAGTTCGTGTTCTGTCGGCTGCGCTGCAAATAAGGAAACGGGCGCCATCCAGACAGACAATAGCAAAAAAACGCTTAATAGCGTTAAATAGTGTGTTTGAGTAAACAAACGTCCCATATTCTGGCCACGTGGTTGGGGTAAATGTAAGTATAGATAAAAATTGGAGTCTTAAGGGTTCTATGACTATAACTATATTAGTGATATTACAATAAATAGTAGATGATTGATAAATGACCGAGATAGACGATACGTTAAAGTTTGCAGAAGAAGGAGATTTCACATCACAGGAAAAGCTGGAGTCCCTTAAGTGGTATCTGTTGGTTGTGGATGATGAGCCTGAAGTTCATCAGGTGACTCGTTTGGCATTGAAGAACTTTGAGTTTGCCTCCCGCCCCCTGCAAATCGACTCTGCGTACTCTGCTGAAGAAGCGAAACAACAGCTGCTTCAGCAGGAATATGCGGTTATTTTGCTCGATGTCGTCATGGAAACGGATCATGCGGGACTCGACTTGGTCCATTGGATCAGGAACGAAAACAAGAACTCTCATATTCGAATTGTGCTGCGCACCGGCCAACCTGGCCAGGCTCCGGAAAAGTCTGTAATTGTTGAATACGATATTAACGATTACAAAGAAAAAACCGAGTTAACCTCCAATAAACTCCACACCCTAATGCATGCCAGCTTACGCTCATACCGAGATATTATGGCGCTGTATCGCAATAAACTCGGGTTGGAAAGCATCATAATGGGGACCGATAAAATTTTCAGTCAGCACTCACTCATGGATTTCACCCAGGGCGCTCTGGAGCAGCTCGCCAGTCTACTGCAAGCCGATGAGGGGGCTTTTTACGGCAATATAGAAGGGATCGCGGCCACACACGACGAGACTGAAAGCCGGATTCTTGCGGCTACTGGGCCCTATAAACCGCATATTTCTGGCAGTTTGGAATCGGCCATTGCCAAGGTTCCCGCCGTTGAAATACATAACGCTTTGCAAAAAGAAGGACTTCACTTTGGTGAAGATTATGTCATTGGTGTCTACCAGTCGCATTTAAAGCGTAAAAATGTGCTATTTATGGATGGGCTACCGACATTAAGTTTACTTGATGAACGGTTATTGCAAATTTTTTGCAATCACCTAGGCGTGGCTTTCGATAATATTAGTTTGCTCGAAGAAGTGGAAGTGACGCAAAGGGAGCTGGTGTATCGTTTAAGTGAAGCGGTCGAAAGCCGTTCTAAAGAAACCAGTAACCACGTAAAGCGAATGGCGCATATTAGCCGTTTATTGGGAAAATCGGTTGGGTTGGACGAACATGAGCTCGAGGTGTTATTTACCGCGTCACCGCTCCATGATATCGGAAAAATTGCTACACCCGATCATATACTCAATAAACCCGGTAAACTGACCGCTGATGAGTGGGAAATTATGAAAGCGCACGCCAGTATTGGTTATGAGATATTGGCGGGGTCAAAACTCGAAGTGTTAAATGCAGGTGCCATAATTGCTCGTGATCATCATGAAAAGTGGGATGGTACAGGGTATCCGGACGGTAAAAAAGGCGAGGAGATTCATCTTTATGGGCGTATTGCGGCCATAGCGGATGTGTTTGACGCGTTGTATAACCGTCGTTGTTATAAAGAAGCTTGGCCAATTGGCAGAATTATTCAGTTATTCAACGAAGAAAAAGGAAAACATTTTGATCCGGAGCTGGTCGAAAAGTTGTTGTTTCGGATTGATCGAGTGGTCAGTATTCAAAACGAATTTCCTGATTGATTGTGTTGCTAGTGAGTCCACAAAGGCGCCAAAGGGCGCCTTTGTGCTTTAAGTCTATTGCGTTGTAATCAATAATGTTGCTTGATCAAAAGAGGGTTCCGATTTTAACGTCACGTAAAACCAACCCTCTTGAGGGGCGTTAATGGTTACCGATTCGGCGTTTCCAGTGTTTTGAGAGTGAGCATCGAAATCTGTACTGCTGGCCCAGCCGTTGTCTTTAACGTACAGGTCTAAATTGCCAGTCCCGTGATCGGTTTTAATCGTAACCGATTGGGTACCTGGCGGGATGTAAGTGTACAAATAACGGTATGTTGCGCCTCCCGAAATACACGTGGCGGTCCCTATTTCAACATTGCCAGAATCGATACCAGTACTATTACTGCAAGCATCGGGAATGGAGGTCGAAGCGGCCTGATAGTCTGCCACTAAGCTTAAGCCTGAAAATGCGCTGAAAGCTTTAACTCTTACGTACCAGCGTCCTTCTGCAGGATTACTAAAGGAACAGCTTTCAGAGTTGCCTCCTTGATAAGGACGACATTCGTAAACGGTATCTGTCGGTAGGCTACCGGAACTTACGTATAAATCTGCGTCACCTGTTCCACCACTGATATCAACGGTTAGGTTGGTTGCGCCTTGTGGAACGTCGATAAAGTACCAAAGCGACTCACCGGCTTGAGCCTGACTGAGCGGTGATTCAACCACGCCTTTGGTTAAAGGGAGCTCTGTTGAACCACTATCGGTATTAAAGCTGGCTTCTAACGTAACATTACTGAACGCTTGATAAGCTTTGACTCTGACATACCATCGACCAATTTGTGGTGATTCAATGGTGCAGGTTTCGTTATTTCCACCTTGATAGGGGCGACAATTGTATTGACTGTCGGTTGCTGGGTCGCCAAACCGAACATAAAGATCAGCGTCACCGGAACCGCCTTGAATGTGTACTGTTAATTGAGTCGCTGCTTGCGGTACATCGATGTAAAACTCGAGAGATTGTCCTGCAGAAGGTTCACTTAGACCGGAAACGGGCACACCGCTGCTCAGTTCGGTGGGTGTTGGGGTGGGAGGGGTTCCGTTACCTATTCCATCGGGTATCGAATCATCGCTTTGCACTTGCAGCAGCCAGCTGTTCCATTCTGAATTGTAACTGCTTCCAATTTCATTGATATAGCTCAGATAGCTGTCATACTGACCTTGTCGCAATAAAGCGAGTATTTGAACGACATCGTCACTGTGTCTTTCAAACATAAAACGCACCGCCAAATATCCCCAGCGATAAATACGGTCCGTACCGCTGTTGTAGGTATTGGCAAATAGGGTGCTTAATGAATAGGCTTGAGAGCTCGCTGCAGCGACGGCGTCGTCGTTTCGGTTTTTCTTCGATATGTACTCAGCTAAACCCTCTATCCACCAAACCGTCTTGTGAGAGCTGGTTCTAGCATCGCCAAAATCGCCGTGCATATTATACCGGCCATCAAGGTAATGAACATATTCATGAGTTAAATTCCAGACTTCAAAATCGGGACGCAACCAATCGGCTTCGTGAGCGATAAATCGAGCCTGATTATCAGGGTTAGCAGGGTTACCCTCTAGGTACATGCCACCATTGTTGGTGCTGATACCAAAAAATAAACCGGCGTAGGTGTCGTAGTTTTCCCAATCATCAAAAACGACGACTTCCAAGTCGGTGTTCAGATCATTGGCTACGGGCGTTTGATGGGTGTCTAACATTTGATGAAAAAATGACTCTTGTGCGCTCATTTTGCCACATGAGTCAGACATCTGTGTTGGATTCATATCTTGCGCGCGAATCTTTAACGTTGCGCTACAGGTATGGTTGTGCTGCAACACTTGATCTTCGAGCTCGCTTTCGAAATTGCACGTATTGTAATAGTTACAATCGTCGTAATCATTGGCTACCGAAGCCGTACGGATCCAGACTTTACTGCCTGTGCCATTCATATCGTAAAGCGATAACGTTTGTTGTACTTGGCTTCTGGTCGCAGAAAATAACGTACCGGTTTGGAATTGCAATAGTCGGGCGAGTTCGCCTCCAGCATTGACTTGCATAAAAGACGCTTCGCTGGAGAGCATCCAGCTTTGTCGAGAAAATTGCCCGAGCAGTGAAGCCAGTTCTGTGTCATTGACGACGGCCGCTTTAAAGTCATCATTCCACTGCCCTCGAAACAAAATGGTGAACACGCCATTTACGGCATTTCGCATGTACCAGTGTTGAGCCATCGATTGGTCCCAGCGTGTCAGCCACTGCTTCACAACCGGTAAATAACGCGCCTGCTCATTGGCACTGTCCATTAAAACGATGGCATCACCGATATTGCGTCCGTGTTGATCACTGCTGCGATAAAAGTCGGAGTTGTTCACTAAATTATCCAACGCAGCTCTAACTGCAGTGGTCACTTGACTGCCATAGGCTGGTACATCGTTTGAGTTGTAAAACTGAATGTAATATCCAGTCCGTAAGAATAAATACAAGTTGCCAATATCGTTTGGCCCCGAGTTAAAGGCATAGTTACTGGCAAGAGAGGCCGTAGCGTTCGCAACGTCGGTCATGTTATCGGGTTGAAAAGCTGCGAAGCTGGTGCTGTTTGCGGTGAACAGTTCGTTTAAACAACTGGTGTCTGAATTACGAATATGGGTAACCAACTCATTGCCTTTTTTGTTGGCAAAACCGGCCATATCGCAAGGCGCTTTATTTAAACTGCTTTGTTTTGAAGCTAATGAATCCGTTTGAATGGGTTGATATTTCGGTTCTACCGGAGCTACAACAGGGCTTGCGCTATTTGCGGCATAGCTGGTGGGAGGGGGAGATTGCGCCCATATCAATGAGCTTAAGGTGGGGGCAATCATTGCCAATGTTATTACCCCGGTTTGGGTTAAGGTTTTCATATTGGTCCTCGAGTTTTCGATCTAATTATTGTATGGGGTATGTGGACTGCGATTGACTCACATAGTGGGGATGTAGTGACTGCTTAAACTTTATACATCGACTAAACTATAGCGCATAGATATATTGTATACAATATATTGGATTAATGGTCCGATAAGAGACGCAAAGCGCGGGGAGAAGGCCGTCCTATTTCTTTGAGTAATAGGAATAGGTGATCGTAAAAAAGCCGATCCAGTCGCCGGCTTTTTTGTTTAATGGAAACGAGTATGAAAACTTAGTTACGATTTAGGCTTGGCAAAACGCATGACACCCTCTTGTGCGGTGCTCGCAACCAGCAGTCCATTTTTATCGAAAAAGCGACCTAAAACAAACCCTCTTTCGTTGGATGCCGAAGGGCTTTCGATGGCGTACAGCAACCAGTCATCGAATCGAAAATTACGATGAAACCACATGGAATGATCGATCGTCGCCATTTGAAAGTTGGGCGTTAAAAAAGATACACCGTGAGGCAAGGTGGCAGTAGGGAGAAAACTAAAGTCAGAAGCGTAAGCGAGTAGGTACTTATGAATGCGTGGATCGTCTGGTAAAGTGCCATTGGCTTTCATCCAAACGTGGCGAACAGGTGTTGCTTTTTCGGGTTTTAGTGGGTTGTGAAATTCAACCGGACGAATCTCAATGGGTTTATCGCAGGTAAACTTAGCGCGCAGTTTTTCGGGGATGTGCTCGGCGTATTTTCGAGCAATCTCGACTTCCGAAGGCAGGCCATCCGGTAATGCGACATTCGGCATTGCCGACTGGTGATCAAAACCACTTTGGCTGATGTGGAATGATGCGGTTAAATAAAAAATTGTTTTTCCATGTTGAATGGCTTTCACTCTGCGACTTGAAATACTTCGGCCGTCTCGAATGGTTTCAACATCATAGACTACGGGCTGCTGCGAATCACCAGGCAATAAAAAGTAGCAGTGGAATGAGTGCGCGGAACGTTTTTGATCGATGGTTTGTTTGGCGGCAGATAAAGCCTGACCGATCACTTGACCTCCAAACAATTGTGGAAAACCCAAATCCTGACTTTGTCCGCGAAAGAGTTTTGCTTCAATGCGCTCCAACTGGAGTAATTCAACCAGTTGTTCTAATACCTGACTCATGTTTTATAGCCGCTTTCTTTATTGGTTAAGTAATTGTAGGCGAATAGCATTGACACCGCTATCCTTCGACTAGGACAATGTGACCGCATGGACCTGAACAGGGGATAACAAGATGAAAACTGTGCAAAGGTTGTTCGTATTTTTGAGTTGCGGGCTTTTGCTAACGGCATGTGCAAACCAAACCGCGTTGGAAAAAAGCATCGACACACTGATCGAAGAAGCTGACGAAGGGAAAATTGCATCCGCTCATGCGTTGTGCTTTCGTATCAGCAATGGTATTGACGTTGAAATGGATGATGATAAGGCGTATTACTGGTGCAAGCGGGCTTCGCAATCGCAAAATCCTAAGTCGATGACTTTGTTAGCCGATTTATACTATCACGGGCGAGGAACGGCACAGGATTACCGCAAAGCCTTTAAGCTTTACCATTACGCTGCGGAACGTGGCATCGAAAAAGCTATGTATATGTTATATCACCACTTTCATAATGGGTTAGGTGTTGCTAAGGATGATACTGAAGCCAGGTATTACCTTAATCGTGCAGCAGCGCGAAATTATCAACCGGCCAAGCAACTGAAAACAGAACTACTATTACAAGAATAATTCATGATAACTCATTCGATTTTGCGCGGTGTTTTATTGGCCGTTATTACCCTACCTTGTTTTACGCAAGAGCCATTTGATATTAATCATTGGTTCGTACCAGAAACACAAATTCCAGTACAATTGTCGCCCGATGGTGATCGCGTTCTCTGGTTTTTAACCGGTGACGACAATGCGTTAATGTTACAACACTTACAGGGAGAAGAAGCGCTTCAGTTCACATGGTCTAAAAGTGAAACATTTTTAAATGCGCAGTTTATTTCGAACCACAGGCTCTTGTTACACACTCAAACTTCTCAACGACAGCATCGTTTATACGCTATTGATATTAAAGGCAAACATCAGAAGCTTTTGATTGAACAAAAAACGCCATTCATTCTTGCCGATAATAATCACAATGATCAAAATGTGTGGATACTGCAAGCAACACAATTAAAACGTTTTAGTTTTCAAACGCGTCTGTTTGATCGTTCGGTTGATGTGCCTGAGTTGATGGTATCGGTCAGCTTGAGTAATGCTGGCGAACCTTGTTTAGCCATTGCCGAGTCGGGTAATGTGTTTAACTTTGGTCGAGAAGGATGGCAATCCTTTGACAACACATCACATATGCATGCTATTAAAGCGAATGGTGAATGCAATAAGTTTTGGAGTATTCTAACACTTAAAGGCAATACGCGCAGTTTCTACGAACTTTCAAACACTGATAACGAAAAATTACTTTATCAAAACGAAACGTTTGATATTGATAATTTTTTACTCGCACCCGATCGCTCAAAAGTAAGTGCCATTAGCTTCGATGACCAATTGCCTAAAGTGTATGCGTTTACACCCAATATCAGTAAGTTGATTACAATTTTGGAACAACACAAGGAGCGCAGCCATTGGCAATCACTTGGGCAAAGTGTCGATGGTCAACGTTGGTTATTGGCAATACAGTCGCCAACGCTACCTCAATCTATCGTTTGGGTTGATCTTAATGCAAATCGAGTCGTGCGCCTTACTGGTTTGTTGCCTGATTATCAGAATCGAAAATGGGCCAACACTCACATTGTTTCGTTGGAAGGGCGGTCTTCGAGCGAGTTGTTCGGTTATTTTACTCAACCGTTAGATTTCAACGTTTCCGCGCCCATCATTATCAAATTGCATGGTGGCCCATATTCGGTGCGAGACTTATGGCGCTTCGATCCGGAAGCGCAATGGTTAGCCGATCGTGGTGTTGCTACGTTAACCATTAATTATCGAGGCTCATCGGGTATGGGGAGACGCTTTCAGCAGCAGGCTTACGGGCGCTTAAGAGAGACGCTGGAAGAGGATATTGAAAATATACTTGAGGCAACAAGAAAGCAATTTCAATTGAAAGATAATTTACTGTGTTTTTATGGTGCCAGTTTTGGTGGTTTTGCGGCGCTTTCGGAAATGATTGAAAATGCTGGTGACTATCGGTGTGCCATATTAGTGTCGTCTGTGGTGAGCTTACCGAAAGTGTTTCAGGCTTTGCGTAACGATGAAGATAAGAAACATTTTATTGAGCAATTTGGTGACATCAAAAACAAGGAATGGTCGAATAGAAACGATCTCCTGTTGCATCTAGAGGATATTAAGCAGCCCGTTTTGGTTATTTATGGCGAGCAGGATCAAGTGGTATCACCGGAGCACAGTGTTGAACTGATCCGTCAGTTAAAACAACGTCAGAAACCTGTTGAGTCGTTGGTTCTGCCTCGATCCGGTCATCAAATAGAAGACGCGGAAGAGCGTCGAGCCATGTATGCAAAAATTAAATCGTTTTTGAGCGCGTTGCAATTAATAAAAGATTAATGTTTAAACAGTTCGATGTCATGCTTTATCTGAGTATTAACTTCTAACCAAAATCAGCATTGATTTGATAAGATCTGGAATGTCCTGATAAGGGACATTCAAAAGACAAATGCACTGCGGTTAGCTTCAAATCGGTATTGATGTGTTTACTGCCGTATTGGCGATCACCGATGATCGGAAAGCCAACGCCTGATAGGTGTTTTCTAATTTGGTGTTTTCGACCACTTTCTATTTTTACTTCCAACAATGAAGTGTTCGAAGAAGCGTCTGACTTTAAGCAGGTAACATGACTGAGCGCTGGCTTATTCTCAATGGTTTGGTTGATGGTTAACTTTTCTTGGTGGGGCCAGATACCTTCTACGAGAGCATGGTATATTTTATTGACCGTGCGTGTTGCGAACATTTGTGATAATTTTGCGGCTGCATTTTTGGAGTGAGCAATTAATATTAACCCGCTGGCAGCTCGATCGAGTCGATGTACAACGAACGCCGATCGTTGTGGCTTTAAGTGTTGTTCTGCCCAACGAGTTACCGTGCAGTGGTCACCCCATTTGGAACCTTGTGACAAAAGCATTGAAGGCTTATTCCACACGGAGTAATCGCCTACATCGGCGATGAGCGTTGGTTCTACTGGAGCTGTATTCAATACGTGTGAGTCGAAGTAAATGTGCAACGTATCGTCTTTTTTGAGTTGCTTTTTAGCTCGACGAATACGTTGTGTTTTCTTGCCGATCGTTTGCCACACACAACCTTTTTGCATGGCATCTTTAATTTTTTGTTTGGAAAGTT
This sequence comes from Pleionea sp. WD8-19, assembly GCF_055326765.1. Classification (NCBI taxonomy): domain Bacteria; kingdom Pseudomonadati; phylum Pseudomonadota; class Gammaproteobacteria; order Oceanospirillales; family Pleioneaceae; genus Pleionea; species Pleionea sp. WD8-19. The sequence continues at coordinate 227,565 of NZ_JBUZOU010000003.1, forward strand.
CAGTGTGCTCAGCGAGACAATCGACGGCGTTAACACCATCGACTGACACTGTAATATGAGATTCAAATTTTTCAGGCATGGATAGTATTAGGTTTTTTCCAAAGTTTCTTTGTTGGCTAAAGAGCTTTGTTCTGTAGGCGGCATTGAGTAAACACAAATACGATTTCTTCCAGCGTGCTTTGCTTCATAAAGTGCTTCATCGGAATGTTTTATTAATGTATCAAGGTCATAACCAGAAACTCGACTAATGGTAATTCCAAAACTGGCAGATATTTGAAAATCGTGACCGGTTTCTTGAGTGTTGATTTTATTCAAACCAACTCGAATTTGCTCTGCTATTTCGCGGGCTTTGTCCAGTTCACAACCAGGCAATAAAATTGCGAACTCTTCACCGCCCATACGGCCAAAAACGTCCATTTTTCGAATGACTTTTTGAACGGGGCTTGGGACTTTGGCCAACACCCAATCTCCAACTGGGTGGCCGAAAGTGTCATTGATGTTTTTAAATTTATCGAGATCAAACAATATAAAACTCACCGCTTCTCTAACAGACGCATTGTAATTTAAACTGTCTTCGCTTTGTTTCGTAAAGTGTCGACGGTTTGCAATGCCTGTGAGTGAGTCAAATTCGGCTAACTGGCGTAGTTTTATGTGCGTTTTCTTCGTTCTTATTGCCCAAAAGGTAGTAAAGGTAATGACAATACCGAGCAGGATAATCATGAGTGTTTTGTTTTGTGCTTCTTTCTTAGATAAGTTTTTTTCTAGGTTTAAAGTTTCATTTTTTTTATTTAGAAGTTCGATTTGGTTGTTCTTCTCTAACAGTTTTTGTTTGACGGTATATATTGCCAGACTTCTGGCTTTACTCTCATCTAAATTAAGCTTGTCAAATTTATGGTACTGCTCTAAATGTTGAATCGAAGTATCTAAATTGCCTTTTTCTTTCTCTATTTGGTAAAGTGCGAAATGGGCTGATACGAGCTGTTTGTAAGGAATATCTTGAGAGTTTAAACTGATAATTCGGGTTGCAAATGCACTCGCGCTGTTAAAGTCACCTATTGCAAGGTAACTTTCCGATAATATGCGGTAGTATTCCGATGTAAGTACTGAATATCCGAGTTCTTCCGTTAACTTTAAGTGGCTTTTCAATAGGTTTATTGCAGACTGATATTGCTTTTTATTGATAAAGTATTTTGCAAGAAAAGCAATATTAAAGTTAGACCACATAGGTTCATCAGCATTATTGCAGATATTAATGACCTCAGTGTTGGGGTGCTGACTTTTATTGTTTTCAAATACAGCTTCATTTATCAAAGATTCTGCTTTACAGATTAAGTTATTGTCGGTGCTTTTCGCCAATGCTTTTTCGGCGTTTGCTTTGCCAAGCTCATATTCACCCAGTTGATTGTAAAATATAGCGAATGTTAAAAATACTTTACTGATTAATTTATCGTCGTCGACAAAGTCTAAAAATTGTTTGTTGTTTTCTATTAAGAGCATGCCTTTGGTCCAGTCACGGCTTACCGCATACGCATTTAATAGTAGTAATGAGGCTTTTAATTGCAGCTCTGGTGTTTTTGCATTTTCCACGATCTGTTCGGATTTGGAAACCGAGGAGTTTATTTTCCCATTGAGTGCGTCTTGAATTGCGAATAAATATTGTAAATAGAGGGATTCTTCAGAGTTCAGTATTTCATTTGTGTTTTGCCATTGGTTTAGCTGTTCTGAAAAGGCTTTAAAATTAGATGTTCTTAATTTTTCGATATTTTCGAGCTTAATCCATTGAGCAGACTGCGGGGCTGAAATAGCCCCTATGCTGTAGATAGAAATGATTAAAAAGAGTACAAATTTCATTGTTTAAGCAGACTTCTCTTCTTGTTCTTTATCGTCATTTGGGGTTTCTTGCTCGCGGTCATCATCATCTTCAGCGGGGGCAATCATACAGACGATATCTCGTTTGATATCCAATTTCTTTTCTAAAAAGGCGTCGTTTCCAAATTTTATGGCATCAACAATATCGGGTTGGTTTTCAAGTTCTTTGGACTCCAATCCTTCACCCAGAGCCTCTAGTGCTTTAATTATATTTTTCATCAGACTTACTCCTGTTTGTTTTGTTGTGTTATTCAATGAGAAAGTGAAGACCAAGTTAATTCTTTAAGTTTTTTTTGAACAATCAAATTGGGTATCAGGGGTTTTGCAGGTGGTATCACTAATGTCGACTTCATAGTCATGTGTGCTGTATGAAGTTGATAAAGTTTTACTCTTTGTTGATTGCTTGAGCGTAGAGCATTGGTTGCTGCTTCATAAATTAAGATTTCGTGGCTTAATGGGTAGCTTTTTGAAAGAAGCTCTGCGAGCGTCTTTAATCCATCGACATACTTCTGTGTGCGAGTGTGACTTTTATCCCCCGCAACCAAAGGCTGCCATAGTATTAAATATGCGGTGATATCAATTGTACGGTGATAAAGCATAAATTGACTGGTTTCGTAATGCTGGCAGCCTTGTTTACCCGGATCGATTCCTAGGTCTGCAAATAAGCAGTCTGCGGCGGAAATTCCAGGTAACATTTTTGCTTTGAAACCTTCTTTCTCGGCTTGAGCTATCGCTTTGTGGGAAGGAGAAACAAATACACCTGGGTGGCCATAAAATGCAGCAACAACATTGAGCCCTTTTCTGACTTCTTCCAGTAATACATTGGTCATCTCTTGATAGGTTATTTTTCGAGACTTTCCCTTCGCATAAAATGACTGTAACGAAATGACATTGGAATGAATTTCAGAAAGCCAAAGCTCAAACAGCCCATCGGATGAAGCGGCAAATACGACATCGGCTTTATGGATTGCATTTCGGACCTCTGGACTGATGTGGGCGCCAATCGATATACCAACGCCGACACAGGTTAAGCTTCCGAGGCAAGGCTTCTCTGTCATAGTGATGAATGATACTTTTAATAATAGGTATAAGATACGCAAGAGCGGTAAATTTGCAATAAAAAAGTGAGTGTTATCAAAGTGTTTGATTGCTGATTGAATAAATCAGAGGCGTTTGACACATCGTTTTTGCCTTTGTCTCCCTATCTTGGACGAATCCTATACGTTTCACTAATCGCTCAACAGGTCTATTAGAAGCATTAAAAACAGCAACGACTTTCTTCAACTTTAAATGAGTGAAAATATACTCGATCGTCGATAGGGTCAGCTCATACGGCAGTCCTTTTCCTTGTGCATGCCGTTTAAGAATAATGCCTATCTCCGCTTTTGAGCTTTCGTAATCAATATTGTTGACTCCCATTATGCCGAGTCGCGTAGTGGTACTTTTATCCTCAATGACAAATACCAGGTTTCTAGTCGTCTTATTCTCTTGTGCCTTTAAAGTAGACCAAAAGTATTTTTGTACTTGTGATTGAGTTAACCTTATACCAGTCAATGTCATCAACTTTGAGTCTGTATAAAGCGACTGATAAAACGCTTGGTCGTTTTTGGTTAGTAGGCGAAATGTTGCATGCTTTGAGCAGTATTTCATTTAGTATTGGCTCTGAGCGAAATGAATGCGTCCTGAATCACCCAAGGAGCGGTCAAAAATAGTGAAATAATTTGTAAGTAATGGCAACCCTAATACCGTCTGATTCGGCCAATGAGCCAACTGGGAGATGATTTTAAACGAGATCAGTCCATTTTCAGGAGCGTGCGTTTGCCAATAGTGTTGAGCGGGACAAGTTAATTTTATGGACTCTCCGTTACTTCCTTTTAAAAAGAAATGAATATCTGGCCAAATCGTCAGGTCAACCCTGCTAAGTTCAATGCCTGTTTCCACCCCCGTAAATGGTGGCATTGTGTCGATTATTGCTTTAAAGGAAGCGTTTAATCTTTCAAAGGACGCCATTAACCCTTGGTATAATGTATGGCAAAGTACGATAGCCGAAGCACCGGTATCCACAATCGAGTTAGTAAAATACAAGTGTTCGTCTTTTGCTGCTAAAGGTGGCGCTTCGATAAAATCACACCCTTCTACCTGAATACCGAGCAACTGGGTGTTGTAGTAAACATCATGAAGTACTTCAACCGATTGAAATTCACCTTTATATAAGTCTGTTTCTTCTTCTCCACCACCGAGAATAAATAACCCTTGATTAAGCGGATCGTGATTAAGTTGTTCTATCGATGCATTGCTATCAGCGCAATGAATGCTGGAGCGTTTGGTATAAAAAGCAAACTTATTCGCCGTATAGCCGTGTGTTTCCAGCTCAGTAAAAAATGGGCTGATGTCATGTTCCGGGTATCGCCAAAGAAACTTCTTAAAGTCTTGAATCGATTGGTGATTAGGCTTTACGGGAAATGGCCAGGGCCAGGTATTTGCCGGTTGAAATTGGTGTTGGTTAAAGTATTTGGTCAAGTTAAAGGCTTTGTTCAAGCCGTGATAAGCTAACCCTAAAATGCCGTCGGCTTTACCAAAAGCATCGGATTGAAGGGTGGTTGCTAAGGCCAGGTGCGCTTGATTTACCGTTATTGAATCGTTTTCTCCATTTAGTTCAACAGAGCTTTGCACGACAGGGCCAGTCCAGCCACCGATGCCGTAGGTAATATCCTGTGCGAAAGGTGTAGCTACCAAATGAGTGTCATTATCGGGTTGGTAGCTTTGAGGGTTTACGACAAAGGTGCTGCTGCCACTGTCCAGTACTAATTGTACTGGTGCTTTTTCGCTACCAAGGTCTAATTGCATACTAAAGTCGCCTTTGGCATAGACATTGGTTATTGGGATACGCAGTGTTTTTGTCATGAATTATTCACTTTTATTTTATGTCTGACACGTTTTGAGTGTCGACCTACAACTTGCTTAAATACAGGGCCTCGCGTACCATTATGCCCCTTTTGAGCAGGCTCGATTGAGCGGCGGCGACAGTCATCCGATTTTGCATTATCGGATATTAAAATCAAGATGTTACAGGAATTTTTATGTCCACTAGTTCAAATATGCGTAGTCACTATTGTGCTGATTTGGTGTCCCTGGAAGAAGGGCGTTCAATTGCCATCGCTGGTTGGGTTCATCGTCGCCGTGATCTTGGCGGGTTGATATTTTTGCAAGTGCGAGATCGCAGTGGCGTTGTGCAGGTGACCATCGAGCCGGATCAGGGCGAGGTGTTTACTCAAGCTGACCAATTACGCTCTGAATATGTGGTTCAAGTACAAGGTAAAATTCGTAAGCGCCCTGAAAATATGGTCAACAAAGATATGGCAACTGGCGCAATTGAAGTGGTAGCTGAATCCATTCACTGCTTCAATAAATCCGAAACGCCCGCCATTTTAGTGGATGGTCATGAAGAAGTTTCTGAGGAAACACGGCTGAGATATCGATATTTGGATTTGCGTCGACCAGAAATGACCGAAAAGTTTTTGTTTCGTACCAAAGTTACCTCTGCTTTGCGCCGATATTTAGATGAAAAGGGCTTTCTCGATATGGAAACGCCCATTCTTACTAAAGCCACTCCAGAAGGAGCGAGGGACTACCTGGTACCCAGTCGCACCCACAAAGGCTCGTTTTTCGCGTTGCCACAATCGCCACAGTTATTCAAACAACTTTTAATGATGAGTGGCTTCGATCGTTATTATCAGGTGGTCCGTTGTTTTCGTGACGAGGATTTGCGAGCTGATCGTCAACCCGAGTTTACGCAGCTCGATATCGAAACCTCGTTTATGGACGAAGAAGGCATCATGGGATTGATGGAAGAGATGATTCGAACGTTATTTAAAGATTTACTTAACGTTGAATTGCCGAATCCTTTTCCACGAATGCCTTATGCTGAAGCAATGGAAAAGTACGGTTCCGATAAACCGGATTTGCGCGTCGATATGCCCATTCACACGGTCGATGATCTGGTGAAAGACGTCGACTTTAAAGTTTTTAGCGGACCGGCCAATGATGAGCTGGGGCGTGTGGGCGTGATTAATCTGAAAGGCGGTGCTGAAAAAGTCAGTCGAAAGTTAATCGACGAATACACTAAGTATGTGGGTGTTTATGGTGCAAAAGGTTTGGCGTTTATTAAGGTGAACGATCGCAGTGCAGGCATGGAAGGTTTGCAATCACCTATCGTAAAGTTTTTAACCCCCGAAATTGCTGAAGCCATTTGTGAGCGAACCGACGCTGAAAATGGCGATATTCTGTTTTTTGGTTCCGACAACGCACGCACAGTCGCGGATGCTCTTGGCGCATTACGATTAAAACTGGCGAGCGACTTTGAGCTATTAAGAGACGAATGGCAACCGCTTTGGGTGGTCGATTTCCCTATGTTTGAAGAAGAAGACGGTCATTTGCAAGCCTTGCACCATCCATTTACTTCGCCCAAAGAGCTGGATCCACAAGCTTTGAGAGCGAATCCAACGGGCACTTTGTCTCGTGCGTACGACATGGTATTAAACGGTTGTGAAGTGGGCGGCGGCTCAATCCGTATTCATAATTCAGATTTACAACAAACCATTTTTGAGATTCTGGGAATAGGTGAACAAGAAGCACGAGAAAAATTTGGCTTCTTACTCGACGCATTGAAATTCGGTTGTCCTCCTCACGGCGGCATTGCCTTTGGTCTTGATCGGTTGGTAATGTTAATGGTGGGTGCGCAATCCATTCGTGATGTGATTACCTTCCCGAAAACGACGACTGCGGCTTGTCCTTTAACTGATGCACCATCGCCAGCGTCCGAAGCGCAATTAAATGAGCTAAACATTGCGGTTAAAACAACAAAGCCCGCGAAGAGTGGCGAGTAACGAAAAAGGTGGTTAAATATTTATCGAAACTCGAAACTCGAAACTCGAAACTCGAAACTCGAAACTCGAAACTGATTTTACTATCGGAGTAATGCATGGCTGGACACAGTAAATGGGCAAATATCAAACACCGTAAAGCAGCACAAGACGCTAAACGAGGTAAGATTTTCACTAAAATCATTCGTGAATTGGTGGTTGCTGCAAAAACCGGTGGTCCAAATCCTGATGATAATCCGACATTAAGAGCAGTAATCGATAAGGCGCTTGGCGCCAATATGAAAAAAGATACGGTTGAAAAAGCCATTGCTCGCGGTGCCGGGAATAGTGAGGGCGAAAACTACGAAAACCTGACTTACGAAGGTTATGGCCCTGGCGGTGTTGCTGTTTTGGTCGATTGCTTAACGGATAATAAAAATCGTACGGTGGGTGAAGTACGTCATGCGTTTTCCAAACACGGTGGAAACTTAGGGACCTCGGGCTCTGTTGCCTACCTGTTTGATAAAAAAGGCCAGATTATTTTTGGTGATTCTGTTGATGAAGAACAGCTGATGGAAGCCGCTCTAGAAGCCGGTGCCGAAGATGTGATAAACCATGATGACGGCAGTTTTGAAGTCCTCACGACACCCGATGAATTTATTGCGGTCAAAGAAGCGTTAACTGAAGCCGATCTTACTCCTGAGAATGCTGAAGTTGCTATGCTACCATCGACTCAGGCCGAGCTGACTGCTGATGACGGTGCCAAAGTATTGCGATTGGTTGAGCGATTGGAAGATCTAGACGATGTACAAAATGTGTACACAAACGCCGATATTCCAGACGAAGCTTACGAGCAGTTATAAAGTATGAGTTGCGTTTTATTAACGTAACTCTACGGAGAACTCTGAGTAACATTCAGAGGTGAATGCAGGAATCCTAATTGTCCATAATTCTTGGTATTGATCCAGGCTCTCGCATCACTGGTTTTGGCGTTATCCAAACCCAGGGGCGCACTATAAACTACCTTACCAGTGGATGCATTCGAGTTCAGGAAGGTTCTCTTTCTGAGCGATTGCAACAAATATTTGATGGGCTTTCCGAAGTCATCCGAAAATACAATCCCAATCAAGCCGCTATTGAACAAGTTTTTATGTCAAAAAATGCCGATTCGGCATTAAAATTGGGGCAGGCGCGTGGTGTGGCTATTGTCGCGGCATCGAGCCATGCATTGGATGTAGCAGAGTATTCTGCTCGCCAAATCAAACAGGCTGTAGTGGGGCATGGAAATGCTGATAAAGCTCAGGTTCAACATATGGTAACATCGTTGTTAAGTCTTTCTGCGGTTCCTCAAGTGGATGCTGCTGATGGGTTAGCTGTTGCCATTTGTCACTGTAATACGATGCAATCGATGGTGGCGCAATTGGGTGCTAATAAAAGAAGAAGAGGTCGTATTCGTTGATTGGACGTTTAAAAGGGGTTTTGATTGAAAAGTCACCACCTGAATTGTTGATTGATGTCAACGGCGTGGGTTATGAAGTGCAAGCGCCTATGACAACAATATTCAACTTGCCAGATAATGGTAATGAAGTCGTTTTATTTACGCACTTATCGGTCAGTGAAAACGCGCATAATCTTTACGCGTTTGGCAGTAAAAAAGATCGGCAACTCTTTCGCGAATTAATCAAAGTGAATGGCGTAGGCCCTAAGCTGGCCGTAGCCATTTTGTCCGGAATGACGGCGGATGAGTTTGTGCGGTGTGTGCATGCGGGAGACTCACAAGTGTTAGTGAAATTACCCGGTGTCGGTAAAAAAACGGCAGAGCGACTGATCATTGAAATGCGCGATCGCTTGAAAGACTGGGGCGTGGTTTCAGGTACTTCCATCGATGTGCCAAACTTGATACATGGTGAGCCAGTAAACGATGTCTCGAAAGAAGCTGAAAGCGCACTGATCGCGCTAGGTTACAAACCGCAAGATGCCGCAAAGGCCATCAGCCGAATTAAAGAAGAGGTTTCGAGCAGTGCAGAGCTTATTCGTTTGGCTCTGAAGAATATGGGGAAGTAGGATTTTAGCATGATCCAAGAAGACAGAATCATCGCAGGCTCCACACATACGCCAGAAGAAGAGCGTTTTGATCGTGCGATTCGTCCTACTCGGTTGCAAGACTATGTCGGGCAACCCCAAGTAAAAGAACAAATGGATATTTTCTTACGGGCTTCAAAAGCGCGAAACGATGCGCTGGATCATGTTCTGATTTTCGGGCCGCCCGGTTTGGGGAAAACAACGCTAGCCAATATTATTGCGAACGAAATGGGCGTTGCAATTAAATTTACTTCGGGCCCTGTGCTAGAAAAAGCCGGTGACTTGGCTGCGCTTTTAACGAACCTCGAAGCGAACGATGTGTTATTTATCGATGAAATTCATCGTCTGAGTCCCATGGTGGAAGAAATACTATACCCAGCCATGGAAGATTATCAGATCGATATAATGATTGGTGAAGGCCCTGCTGCTCGCTCCATTAAATTGGATTTACCGCCATTTACTTTAGTGGGAGCCACAACGCGGGCCGGACTTTTAACATCACCGCTTCGCGATCGGTTTGGCATTGTGCAGCGGTTGGAGTTTTACAGTATTGAAGAATTAACGCACATTGTTGTGCGTAGCGCATCGATACTGGGGTTAAGCGCTGAAGAAGCTGGGGCACGAGAGATTGCGCAACGTTCTCGGGGCACACCGCGAATTGCCAACCGATTGTTACGACGCGTTCGAGATTACGCCGAGGTAAAAGCGGATGGCACCGTTTCCAAAGAAATCGCGAGTCGAGCATTGGATATGCTGGAAGTCGATGAGCAGGGTTTCGATACCATGGATCGAAAGCTGCTGTTGGCCATTATCGATAAATTTTCAGGCGGACCTGTTGGTTTGGACTCATTAGCGGCTGCGATAGGTGAAGAAAGAGACACCATCGGTGACGTTATTGAACCCTTTTTAATCCAGCAAGGATACATCCACAGAACGCCTCGTGGTCGTGTCGCGACACCGCGCGCTTATCAACATTTCGGTATAACACCTGCCGAGAATGATCTTTTTGATTAAAACTCACTCTAAGATAATTGGATGTGAAAGGTGTTAATCAATTGAATTTAATTTTCTATTGTCATCATTTTCACATTTTCACATTTTGACACCGTGATCTGCTTTTAACTCTATGGTTAAAAGCGGTATAGTGAGCGGCCTGAACACTACAACAAAACAAACAACTGTGGTCGAACCATGGAATTTATTTTTCCTATCAGAGTCTATTACGAAGACACCGATGTCGCTGGTGTCGTGTATTACGCCAATTATTTAAAATTTATGGAACGTGGCCGTACCGAGTGGCTTCGTAGCTTAGGCGTTGATCAGGATATTTTAATTGATCAGGACATTGCATTTGCTGTGCGTCGAGCAGAAGTCGATTATTTAAAGCCCGCGCGATTTAATGATGCTCTCGACGTTGTGACTCGAATTGAGCAAGTTCGAGGGGCCAGTGTGACTTTTCATCAAAAAGTGTGTCTGGCTGGTGATCACCAGTCGGTATTCAGTGAAGGGGTAATAAAGGTCGTTTGCGTGACCATGAGCAGTATGCAACCCCGCGCTATCCCAAAGACTTTAATAGAGGAAATGCGACGTGACTCATAGCCAGTTGTCGGTTATCGATTTATTTCTAGATGCCAGCTTAATTGTTCAGCTTATTATGTTGTCGCTGGTGGTATTGTCGTTTATTTCTTGGGCGATGATTGTTGATCGCTTTCGTACATTGAAGTTAGCGACGGTTTCGGGAATTCGGTTTGAAGATAAATTTTGGTCCGGCATTGACTTAAGTAAACTTTACAATGAGCTGGGCGCTCGTCGAATACCTCCGGCTGGCATGGAGTTGGTGTTCATGGCCGGATATCGTGAATTTGTGCGTTTGCGAAACCAAAAAGGAACTGGTCCTGGTGCTGTGATGGAAGGTGCTCACCGTGCGATGCGAGTCGCGCATTCTCGGGAAATTGATAAGCTTGAAACACATCTGTCTTTTTTGGCAACGGTGGGCTCAACCACGCCTTATATTGGGTTATTTGGAACAGTCTGGGGAATTATGAACTCCTTTATTGCTTTAGGTTCGGTAAAGCAAGCGACACTAGCGATGGTTGCGCCAGGAATTGCAGAAGCGTTAATTGCAACGGCGATGGGTTTATTTGCTGCGATTCCTGCGGTGATTGCGTATAACAAATTCAATCATTCCGTACAGAAAATAGAAAATCAATACGACAACTTTGTCGAAGAGTTTTCAGGTATTTTGCACCGTAAAGCACACAGCAGTGGTGAATAAAACATTATGAAAACCAGTCGTCGAAAGCCCATGGCTGAAATCAATGTGGTTCCTTACATTGATGTGATGCTTGTCTTGTTAGTGATTTTTATGATCACCGCACCTTTAATCACCGCTGGTGTTAACGTTGAATTACCGCAAGCGGATGCGGAACCGATATCTGCAAACGATGACTTACCGTTAATTGCCAGTATCGATGCCAGTGGCAACTATTACCTTTCTCTCGGCGCCAACCCCGATCAATCTTTACAGCCTCAGGAAGTGGTTGCATTGGTTGCAAAACACCTTGCAACCAGCCCTAAATCAAAAATATACATTAATGCCGATAAGAACGTCGCACACGGCAAAGTGGTTGTTTTAATGAGTTTGCTGCAACAAGAAGCCGGTGTCTCCAATGTAGGCATTATGACCGAGCCGAATGAATAGCGAGGCGCGATTTGAGTAAGCGTTTTGTTATTTCACTGGTTTTTTCTGGAGTCGGTCACCTTTTGATTCTGGTGATATTGTTATTGAATTTCAGTATCGATCCGATTGAGGTTCCGAAAGAAAAAGTCGCACCGAACATAAATGCGGTCGCCGTTGACGGTGAGGCCGTTCGAAAAGAAATTCAGCGTCGTGAAAATGAAAGACAAAAAAAAATAAATGATGAAGTTCAACGACGCGAGAGAGTCGAGCGGCAGAAGGAAGCACAGCGTCAAAAGAAATTGCGTGAAGAACAGGTTCGAAATAAAAGAATTGCGGAAGAAAAGGAACGAAAACGACAGGAACAACTCGAAGAAGAGCGCAAACAAAAAGAAGCCGCAGAAAAAAAGCGTCGAGAAGCTGAGCGTAAAAAGCGACAAGAAGAAATCGCCAGACAACGTCAGTTAGAAGAAGAGTTAATGGCGGAGCAGTTGGCCGCTGAACAACAGGCTTTGGCTGCTCGACGTCAAGCGGTTATGTCGGAAGTTCAAATTTATGCGACTCGAATTGAAAGTAAAATAAAACGCTACTGGAATAAGCCAGAACGTGCCGGAGCCTGTCGCTTTCGGCTTCGGCTTGCTCCAGGTGGATTGGTTGTCGATATCATGGGAACGACAGGCGATAACATCAACTGTAATGCTGCAACTTTGGCAATCAAAAAAGCAGAGCCTTTGCCTGTACCTTCAGATCCTGAAGTTTTTGATGAAATAAGAAATGTAAATTTATGCTTAGGAGAATTATGCGATCCAAACAAATTATAACCAGCATGCTTTTTTTAGTTTTAGGGCTGGTTTTGTCGTTGAACGTTAAAGCGGACATCGATATTGTCATTACAGAGGGCATGAATTTCGCGCGGCCCATTGCCGTTGTGCCTTTCGAATACAAAGGTATTAATGTGCGACCACCACACGATCTTTCTGCGGTGGTTGCTGCCGATTTACGTCGCAGTGGTCGGTTTAATCCCATGCCTTATAATGAAATGCCAGAACACCCCATCTCAGCAGACGAAGTCAACTTGGACGCCTGGAAGAAAAAAGGCATTGAAGCGGTTGTTGTGGGAAAAGTTGAAGAGCGTTCGCTCGGCGAGTACACCGTTACTTATCAACTCGTTGATGTGTTTAAACCGAAACAACGCATTGAAAATGGTGAACTGGTTACAAGTAATGACTACATGCTTTTGGATCGAACTGGCGTTGCAAAACAAGACAATTTCCGTTTTTATTCGCATCAAGTTGCCGATACCATTTATCAAGCGTTAACCGGTGAACGTGGTGCTTTTGCCACCAGTATTGCTTACGTGGTGGTTGATCGCAGCCTACCAAAGCCATTTCAATTGTATAAAGCCGATTCCGATGGCTTTAATCCTCAACGTATTTTTGCCAGCGATGAGCCGATTATGTCGCCAACTTGGGCGCCAGATGGACGTTCAATTGCTTACGTTTCTTTTGAAAACGGTCGTTCGGAAGTCTACTTGCAACATATTTATACCGGACAACGCGATATGATTGCAGCGTTTGAAGGTATTAATAGTGCGCCGGAGTTTTCACCGGATGGACGAAAGTTAGCCTTAACATTATCGAAAGATGGCAATGCTGAAATATACGTTTTAGACTTACAGACTCGTCAATACCGGCGCTTAACACGAACAATGCAAAACGTCATTGATACCGAGCCCAGCTTTTCACCCGATGGTAAATGGATCATTTATACTTCGGGTGAACTGAATCCTCAAATTTATCGTGTGTCGGTCGATGGAGGCCCACGTGAGCGGTTAACTTTTGAAGGTCAATATAATGCGAGTGCAAGCTATACACCGGATGGAAAAAGCATTATTCTCGTTAACCGCACCAACGGAGTTTATCATATCGCAATTCAAGATATTGAGACTGGGATTATGCAAATCCTCACAGATACTCTATTAGATGAATCTCCCAGTTTAGCTCCGAACGGAAGCATGGTAATCTATGCTACTATTCATAACGGTCGTCAGGTTTTAGCGGCTGTTTCGACCGACGGACGCTTCAAAGCACGGTTACCGGCTAAGCGAGGGGAAGTGAAAGCACCCGCGTGGTCACCTTTTTTAACAAACTAGTTTTTTAACTTTAAAAAGAAACGATAGGAGCAACAACAATGTCAATCAAAGGTTTGGGGAAAAGCCTCATCATCACTTTACCCGCTTTATTTTTATTTGCGTGTAGTACTGCTGAAACTGATACTGGGCCAGCAACCACAGAGCAAACTCAAACTCAGGTCGATACAACACCAGTAGAGCCAGTTAAAACAGCTGAACAATTGGCTGCTGAAGCCAATGCAAAAGCGCGTCAAGTACGTACCGTATACTTTGACTTTGATGACTCGACGGTTAAAGCCCAGTATCAAGACTTGTTAAAAGCGCATGCATGGTACTTAAGCCGTAATCCAGCCGTTCAAGTGGTTCTGGAAGGTCATTGTGACGAGCGTGGTACGCCTGAATACAACTTGGCATTAGGTGAGCGTCGCGGTAAGTCTGTGAAAGACATTTTGATCAGCTACGGTGTTGCTTCTTCTCAAATTCGTGTTGTGAGCTACGGTGAAGAGAAACCAGCCGATCCGGCTCATAACGAAATGGCTTGGGAGAAAAATCGTCGAGCTATTTTGAGCTATGAAGGTTAATCCAATTTTATGGGTTAAACAGACAGCACTGATTTCAGTGCTGTCTTTGCTTTCGGGAGTAGTGTTTGCTGCTCAGTCGGCAGAAGAGCGGTTGCAGCGATTGGAACAAATGGCCGAATCCCGGGGGCAGTTGCAAGCCGATATCATGTTCCAACTCAATGCTTTGCAACAAGAGTTACAACAGCTGAACAGTAAAATGGAAGAGCATGAGTATCAACTCAAGCAGCTTCAAGATCGACAACGTGACCTTTATCGAGACATTGAGCGCCGATTATCTCAGCTGCAAGGAAAAGCGACTTCATCAACTTCCAATGTCGATTCATCGGGAACGTCGTCCACTTCCGCGGCCAGTAAGTCAACGTCGTCGAGCGATATTCATGGCGAATATCAAAATATTTTCGCAATGGTGAGAGCCAAAAAATACGACGAAGCAGTGGTGGCTTATCAACAGTTTTTGAAAACTCACCCTAACAGCCAATACGAAGCCAGCGTGCATTATTGGTTAGGGCAAATTTATTATATACAGCAAAAGCTGGACCTCGCGTTGGCAGAATATCAAATTGTTACTTCTCGTCACAGCGACTCTTCGCGAGCATCTGACGCGCTTTTCAAGCAAGGTAAAGTGCTGTTAATGCAAAATAAAACGGAAGAAGCTAAGAAGATCTTTGAGCAAGTGATCGCCAAATACGATGGAACACCGGAGCAGCTGGCGAAAACCGAGTTACAAAAGCTCAAAGGTGGGCAATAGTTTACAAGATAAGTTGTCTGTAAGGCCCGTAATCCGGGCTTTTTCACTTTACCTATTCCTGTCAACTCATTAGAATGTGCGCCCTTCTTGGCTAAAGTTTATCCATTGTGTCTCGACTTAGAATTACCGAAATTTTTTATTCCCTACAGGGTGAAACCCGAACCATGGGCTTACCGACCGTTTTTATCCGATTAACCGGTTGCCCGTTGCGGTGTCAGTATTGCGATACCGCTTACGCCTTTACGGGAGGCGAATACCAAAGCATTGAAAGCATATTGCAGCAAGTGAGCAGTTACTCACCACGTTATGTCACCGTAACCGGAGGTGAACCTTTAGCGCAAAAGGCTGGGTGTGAAGAGCTGTGTCGGCAATTGTGTGATGCGGGGTATTCCGTGTCTATTGAAACCAGTGGTGCGATGGATGTTTCGGGACTCGATCAACGAGTGAATAAGGTGCTGGACTTGAAGACGCCAGATTCCGGTGAAATGAGTAAAAACCTTTGGACAAACGTTGAGCACTTGGCATCTCATGATGAAGTTAAATTTGTCATCTGTTCCCGGCAGGATTACGACTGGGCGCGCATGAAACTTAATGAGTACGCATTGGCTGAAAAGTGCGATGTGTTGTTTTCTCCCAGTTTTGGTCAGCAAAACGCAACCCAATTAGCTGACTGGATTATTGCGGATAACTTACCGGTTCGGTTTCAAATTCAGCTGCATAAAATGCTGTGGAATGATGAGCCAGGGCATTAACGGACAGGGGCGAGGTTCGAAGTCCTAAAAAAGTGGTTTCAAGTTACTCGTACGGTAAAAACAGCCGAAACTATTTTTAGAACTTAGAACTTAGAACTTAGAACTTAGAACTTAGAACTTAGAACTTAGAACTTAAATCATGACCAAAAAAGCCATAGTACTCTTATCCGGTGGGCTCGACTCGACAACGTGTTTGGCGATTGCAAAATCACACGGGTATCAATGCTATGCGTTAAGTTTTTCATACGGCCAAAAACACTGTGCAGAACTAGAAGCAGCGAAACGAATCGCAAAGGTATTTTCGATTCATTACCATCGTATAATACCCATCGACTTAGCTGGCTTTGGTGGTTCGGCACTAACTGACGAGGCGATTGATGTTCCTACCGGTGGCACAGATGGCATTCCGGTGACTTATGTTCCTGCTCGAAATACGGTGTTTTTATCCATTGCACTGGCTTGGGCAGAAGTGATTGAAGCGAATGCCATTTTTGCCGGTGTCAATGCGGTGGATTATTCTGGTTATCCAGATTGCAGACCGGAATATATTAACGCTTTTCAACAAATGGCCGACCTGGCAACCAAAGCAGGAGTTGAAGGCAAAGGGCCTAAAATTGAAACACCACTCATCAATAAAACCAAAGTTGAAATCATTCAATGGGGTGAAAAATTAGGTGTGGATTATGGCATGACGGTGTCTTGTTATCAGGCTGATAGGGAAGGTAAAGCCTGTGGAGAGTGCGACAGTTGTTTGATTCGGAAAAAAGCATTTCATGATGCGGGCGTGCTTGATCCGACTCAATACTCATAAGATAAGCTACGGGTTATCACCCGTAGCGATAGGGTTTATTTAAATTTAAACTTTCCAGTAAGTTGGAACTGCTCGTTTAAATCTACAATATGATTATAAGTTACACCGAGTGCCCAGCGAGACCCTAAATTGAAAAACAGGTTTCCAGAGCGCTTTGTGTAAGTTTCTGAACCCCAATAAGCGTCTTCAAAATCGTATTCGATTCTCGACAGTTCAATATTAACTTCTGCGACATCGAAAGCGGCTTTATATCCGAAGCCGTAATGAAATAAACTGGCAACATCTTGAGAGTCAATATCAAATAAATCCTTATCCGAACTGAAATTTACGTCGTAGTCTCCAAACTCGACCAGTCCGTAGATTGACTGATTATCGAAAGTAAACTGGTAACCACCGCCAACTAAAAGATTAACCAAAGTAATATATTGAGTGTCATCGTAATAATCGTCGAATTCGTCGGCTTCACTGGTTAATGAGCCTCGAAGAAAAAGACCATTTTCAAAATCATGACCACCTCGAATCACGATTCCTGTGTAACTTGATCCATTACTTTTTTGAGAAGAAAGTCCTGCTTCAACAAAAGAAAAGTTAGGTTGATTAGCCATAACAGACATTGAGGCTACCAAGAAAAGAAGAGAAATAAATTTTTGAATCATCAATTGAGTTCCTTAAATTAAGGCTGAGATAGGAATGCCCTGCATAGAAAGCTGGCGAATTATAGCGGTTAGACGCGTAAGGACAAGCCTCAAGTAGGTTTTTTAATCAACCCCATGTATAATGTGCCGCCGAATTTGCAGGGGCAGGCTTTGTCTGGGCGAAGATTTTTGCTTAGAAACAATAAAGTGTGTCCCTTGACTTTGTAACTTATTGAAACTATTAATCTTTTGGAGAAAAGAATGGCCATTGAACGTACTTTTTCTATCGTTAAGCCAGATGCTGTTGCTAAAAACGTAATTGGCGAGATCTACAGCCGTTTTGAGCGTGCAGGGCTTAAAGTGGTTGCCGCCAAGATGATTCACATGAGCAAAGAGCAAGCAGAAGGCTTTTACGCAGAGCATAAAGAGCGTCCTTTCTTTGGCGCATTGGTTGAATTTATGACTTCTGGTCCAGTCATGGTTCAGGTTCTCGAAGGTGAAAATGCAATAGCAGCAAATCGCGAAATCATGGGCGCGACGAACCCTGCTGAGGCTCTGCGTGGTACAATTCGAGCCGATTACGCTGTTTCTGTTGATGAAAATGCGGCTCACGGGTCTGATTCTCCAGAGTCTGCAGCTCGTGAAATTGCTTATTTCTTTGCTGAAGAAGAAATTTGCCCACGTACTCGATAATTGGTGTACGAAGACGTTCCCCAGGCTTTTGGGGAACGTTTCAAATAAACTTATTTTCAGATTTCTTGTCTTATTTCTTCCATAAGACCAAAAATCGCTAAAAGGTGAACGTAATGAGTAATGAAAAAGTCAACTTACTCAACCTGAATCGCGATGGTTTAACCCAGTTCTTTCTCGAAATGGGTGAAAAGCCTTTCCGTGCAACTCAGGTTATGAAGTGGATCCACCATATGGGAGTGGATGATTTTGATGAAATGACCAACCTGAGCAAACCCCTTCGAGCAAAGCTTAAAGAAATGGCGGTGGTTCAGGGCCCCGAGGCGATTGCTGAGCAGATATCCGACGATGGGACGATTAAGTGGGCGCTTAGCTTAAATGGCGGACAGGCCATTGAAACTGTGTATATTCCCGAGCGCTCACGCGGTACGCTTTGTGTGTCTACGCAAGTCGGTTGTGCATTGGAATGCAGTTTTTGTTCGACCGCTCAACAAGGCTTTAACCGAAACCTTTCTGTTGCCGAAATTATTGGACAGGTTTGGTATGCGGTGAAAAAACTGGGCAGTCAAAAGACGACCGGAGAGCGCCGTGTTACCAATGTCGTCATGATGGGGATGGGGGAGCCATTATTAAATTTTGATAATACAATCAAGTCGTTAGACCTGATGATGGACGATTTGGCCTACGGTTTGTCAAAACGGCGTGTGACAGTAAGTACTTCTGGCGTTGTTCCAGCTCTGGACAAACTGGCTGACCATATTGATGTTGCTTTGGCGTTATCGCTGCATGCGCCAACTAATGCATTACGTGATGAATTGGTGCCGCTGAATAAGAAATACCCGATTGAAGTGCTCATGCCTTCTGTAAAGCGTTACTTAGATCGTTCCAAAGCGTCGGAAAAGGTAACCATTGAATACGTGATGATCAAGGATGTGAACGATACAGCAGAACATGCAAATCAACTGGTTAAGTTATTGAAAGATATACCCAGTAAGGTAAACTTGATACCGTTTAACCCATTTCCACAAACGCAATATCAAACATCGTCACAACGAACCATTGATCGGTTTACAGAAATATTGAGCCGAAATAATCTAACCGTAATTACAAGGCGAACGCGTGGTGACGACATCGACGCAGCGTGCGGACAACTGGTGGGAAAGGTAAATGATCGGACCAAGCGTAAATTACGCAAAGTAATTCCGGTTCAACAACTGGCAGGTTAACGACTAAGAGACTGACTATGCGCAAACTTGTAGGATTGATTTCATTGTCTACAGTGGTATTGTTTGGATGTACTACGGAAACAACATCGAATATCACAAACTTTGAAGGTAGCTCTTCCGTTAGCACTTCTTTCGATTCTACACATGCCGCTCGAAAACGTGTTGAAGCAGCGCAGGTTTATTTGCGTCGTAATAATCTTGAGCGCGCTAAGTTTCACCTGGATAAAGCAGCAGCTCACGATGATGACTTGCCTGATCTCTATTTAACGCTCGGTCTTTACTACCAGTTAGCAAAAGATCTTGATAATGCAGATAAATCTTTCAAGCGAGCTTTACGATTAGACAACGCTAATCCAGACTATCGAAATGCATACGCTCAGTTTCTTTGTATGATCCAAGAATACGATGAAGCTGAAGAGCATTTTAATAAAGCCATTAGTAACCCGACTTATTCGAATATTGCCCAAGCTTATGTGAATGCGGGTAATTGTAAACGGCAACAAAATAAAAATGACGAAGCAATAGAGTTTTATCGGAAAGCATTGAATATCAACGACAAATTACCTGCTGCTTTATTAGAGATGGCGCAATACGAATACGACAAAGAGCGTTTTGCACGAACTGTTCGATATATTGAGCGATTTCGAGAAGTTTCTCCTCATATACCACGTTCACTTTGGTTAGCGCTTCGGTCGGAGCATCAATTGGGTAACAAAGATGCAGTAGCCAGTTATGCATTGAAGCTTGAACGCCTGTATCCCGATTCAAGAGAAACACTGGAGTATCTTGATTCGAAAGAGAAGTGGCAATAGATACCATGGATGCTAAAGTAAAACCCGATTGCGGTGAGCAATTGCAAAGCGCTCGTGTGGCGCAAAATATTTCTATTGAAGATGCCGCGTCTCGTTTAAAGCTTTCCGTTGATCGTTTACTTGAAATTGAAGCCGGCGAGTACGACGTAAGTATTTCGACTGCTTTTTATCGGGGATATATTCGAGCCTATGCAAACTTTCTGAAACTGGACCCTTCGCCTTTACTCGAAAATTTTAATGAAGTAGTGGTTACGGAAACACAAATAGCGTCGACTCATCGCTTGGGAGCTTTCAACTCATCACGTCGAGAAGTAAATACTCGACACAGTGTGTTTAAGTGGATCAGCTTTTTAATATTCCTGGGAATTGTTGCTGCGGTTATTTGGGGGTTAAAGGAACAATTTTCTAAACAATCAACCGAAACATCCAAATCGACGACGGTTGCGCAAGAGTCACAAATTGAGTTGGCCGAAACGTTGTCTGAAGAAAGTGAAACTGCCGAACATATCACGTTTAATGCTCCGGAAGCTTCGGAGGCAGTGACAGAGTCACCCAGTTCAATTTCGGTCACTAACGACATTCAAGTAGACAATGTGACCGCTTCTGAGCCTGTTCCACCGTCGCAAAATGTCGAACAAATTGAACGACAAACCAACCTATCGGAATTAGTTTTTACTTTTTCAGGTGACTGCTGGGTCGTCATTAAAGACGCTGCGGGTGAACGACTAGCCTTCGGTATAAAGAAAGCGGGTAAAGTGATGAAACTCAATGGAGTACCACCCTTTCAGGTAACTTTGGGTGATCCATCGGTCGTACGGCTGCAATACAATAATAATATCATTGATTTAAGTGGTTATCGTGCTGGCCAACGAGCCGATATTGTCGTTGAGTAATATAAATTAGATAATGCTAACTGAATGCATCATCTTTGAATGGTTTGAGTAGAAAACGATGAAAGGTTTATCCTGGATTAAACGTCGCCCATCCAAGAAAATTTGGGTCGGAAATGTTGCAATTGGTGGTGATGCGCCTATCGCGGTGCAAAGTATGACCAACACCGAGACGTGCGATGTTACGGCCACTGTTGCGCAAGTGAATCAATTAGCTGCTTCCGGTGCAGATTTAGTCCGCGTATCAGTACCTACTATGGATGCGGCAGAAGCGTTCAAACGGATAAAACAACAATCTCAAGTTCCTCTCATTGCGGACATACATTTCGACTATCGAATAGCGCTTAAAGTGGCAAACTACGGTGTCGACTGTTTGCGTATTAATCCAGGAAATATTGGCAACGAAGATCGTGTTAGAGCAGTAATCGACTGCGCTCGAGATAAAAACATCCCTATTCGTATCGGTGTTAATGCTGGCTCGTTAGAAAAAGATTTACAAATGAAGTATGGCGAGCCCACTCCAGAAGCCCTGGTTGAATCAGCAATGCGACATATCGATATTCTGGATCGTCATAACTTCGACAATTACAAAATCAGTTTGAAAGCTTCCGATGTTTTTATGACGGTTTCGGCTTATCGAATTCTTGCTCACCAAATAGAACAGCCTTTGCACTTGGGAATCACCGAAGCTGGCGGTTTACGCTCTGGCTCTGTTAAATCTGCTGTTGGTTTGGGACTGCTTCTTTCAGAAGGTATTGGTGATACCATTCGTGTCTCCTTAGCGGCGGATCCGGTAGAAGAAATTAAAGTCGGATATGATATTTTAAAAAGCTTAGGCTTGAGGCAAAGAGGGATTAATTTTATTGCTTGTCCTTCCTGCTCCCGCCAACAGTTTGATGTGATTAAAACGGTTAATGAATTAGAAAGTCGATTGGAAGATGTGCAAGAAGCAATGGATGTTGCCATTATTGGGTGTGTTGTGAATGGGCCTGGAGAAGCGAAAGAAGCTGATATCGGTTTAACGGGCGGTGCTGGCGCGAGTTTGCTTTACAAGGAAGGCAATAAAGATCATAAAGTAAATAATGAGCAGTTGGTAGACGAGCTTGAAAAGGAAATTCGACATAAAATTGCCAGTCGACAACAACAAATTGATTTAAAGTCAGGCAATCAGCCAGTAATTGCGGTTAGCAAATAGTCTTTACTGGAGCTAACTCACTTTAAATGTTTCAGTAAGTAGTCCCAAAGTAGCATCGGCGTTCACCGGTTTTGAGAAGTAATAACCCTGTATGTAATCGGCTTTGCGCTTTTTCACAAACTGCAGTTGCTCTTTGGTTTCGACGCCTTCCACAACCGTAATTAAATCGAGTGAACGTGATAAGGATAGTATCGTTTCAATGATGGCTTCACTTTCTGCGGATACGCCAATTTGATTGACAAAGCTGCGATCGATTTTTAACTTGCTGATAGGTAATTGATGCAAATATTTTAGCGAAGAGTAACCGGTCCCAAAGTCATCTAAGGCAAATTCAATTCCCATTTCGTTAAGTTCTTTCATAAGTGGAATTGACGTATGGATATCTTCCATTAATAAGCTTTCAGTAATTTCAAACTCGACAATGCCCCGGTCAAATGAATAGGGTTGAAGTGCCTCTTTCATAAATGCGACAAGATCATAATGTTGCAAATGGCGAGCAGACAAGTTTACCGATATGCCACATTCGAAACCTTGGCTCTTCCATCGTTCCGCTTGCTTTAAAGCGGTAACGATAAAATGTTCCGTGAGTGGAATGATAAATCCTAACTCTTCGCAAATAGGAATGAAATCAGCAGGTGAAACAATGGTTCCATCCGATTGTATCCACCGAGCTAACGCTTCATACCCACGCACCGCTCCAGTCCGCAAATCGACTTGTGGTTGGTACACAAGAGCAAATTCGTTGTTCTTTATTGCTGCTCGAACACGGTTTTCTAAAGTCATGCGGCTGTGAGCTTCTTCGTTCATTGCTGCTTTAAAAAACTGGAAATTATTTCTTCCAGCATTTTTTGCATGATACATAGCAATATCGGCATGTTTCAAAAGTTCATCCGATTGTTTGCCATCTTCGGGATAAATGGATATTCCGATACTTGGAGAAACAGTAATTTCGTTTCCTGCCAACTTCATGGGAAGTCCCATTTTCTTCAAAATATTATTCGCAATTTTTTGTACAATAGTAAGCGTTTTAATGTCTTCTAACATGACGACAAACTCGTCACCTCCTAAACGGGCAACCGTGTCGTCTTGACGAACCGAGTTTCTCAATATTTGAGCGACTTCTATAAGTAAGAGATCGCCTACTTCGTGACCCAATGTGTCGTTTATTTGTTTGAATCGATCAAGGTCGATAAAAAATACGGCTAGCTGTTGGTCGCGACGATGACTGTGTTCAATAGCATGTGCAATTCGATCCAGTAGCAGCGCGCGATTAGGTAAGCCAGTAAGATTGTCGTAGTTGGCGAGTTTTTTTAATTTTTCTTGTGCTTGTTTTTGTTCGCTTATATCGGTAACTGCTAAAACGAAATATTCTTCCTGTTCATCATTTTGAAACTTAGTCGCATTGATGAGTACGGGTAAAGGGTCTCGATATTTTCTTAATATGTGTCCTTCCGACTCACAATGTTTGCTGGTGGCTAATGCTTTTTTTAGTAAATCGACGATCGGCGTTTCCGTATTTTCTTTCGATAAAAAGGCTATCGGCTTACTAATGATTGACACACTATCAAGTCCGGTGACGTTGTAAAATGATTGGTTCGCTGCAATGACGTGAAAATGACGATCGAGTATTATGATGATATCTCGCGTGTTATCAAACGCTTCAAAAAATAAGCGCATTTTGTCACGGGTGTCTTTTCTTTCGGTGATATCCGTAAATGTTCCAGTGACTCGAAGCGGTTGATGACTTTCATTAGATTCGGTAACACGAGCCATATCTCGAAACCAGCGCCAAGAACCATCGATAGCTTTCATTCGATACTCTAAGTCAAATAGTTGATTGTCTTTACTTATAAACTCTTTCCATCGATTCAGAAATTTTTTCTGATCTTCTGGATGAATAAAGCTCAGCTTTTTGTCAAAAGCGGTAATCAGTTCATGGTTGTGGAGTACACCCTTAAGTCGAGGTTCATAGATTAAATTAGAGTCTCTTTGCCAGTCCCAAAGATCAGAATCGCTTCCTGATAATGCTAACTGCAATCGTTCTTCGCTTTCTTGCAAAACGTTGTGTGAGGCTTGTAGGGCTTTTTGCCGTTGATGTTTTTGGAAAAAAATAGCTGAAATCAAACCCACAATAACAATGGTGTAAAGGGAGTAAGCCCACCATGAAAGGTACGGAGGCGGATAAATCTTTAAACGTAACGTTTCGTGTTCCGATTCTTTTCCAGTTTCGTAGTCGATAGCAGCGATTTTAACAATGTTTTTGCCGGTTTCTAGGCGAGGTAAAAACAGCTCGCTTTCTTTAATGATTTTTGGGGTAATTTTCGAACTGCCTTCAATCCAGTATTTGTAGCGAACTTTTTCAGGATGGGAAAAACGCAGTGCTGAAAACTCGAGGTGTAATCCATAGTCCGTATGGTAGAGTTCAAGTGATGCATCTTTAATGGACGTATAACTAACGGGGAGCTCACGTGACATTAAGCTTATTCGTGTGATGTGATTTTTAAACGGCAGTTCTTGATGCGTGTTTTGCAAAGCTTCTGGTTTAAAACGCATCACACCTTTTATACTTCCGAAGACAAAGTCGCCTTCTCGGGTTACTAAGGTGGCACCGCCATTAAATTCATTAGTCGATAAGCCATCGCTGGTATCGAATACCCGAAAATGAAAAGAGTTTTGATCAAAGCGAACCAGGCCATTATTCGTGGTTACCCAAACGTAGCCTTGGCTATCTCCATGAATATTAAGGGGACTGTTGTCAGGTAAACCTTGATCGGTGGAGAAGTGCTTTACTTCCGCTCCGGTTTGGTTATCGATGACGTATAATCCAAATCCGGGGTAGGATACCCAAGTGAATTTGTCCCCTTGATAAATATCGGAAGCCCAGGTTCTTGGCTTTTCTGCGGCAGGCAAGGCGTGAAAGGTTTCGTAATTTCCATCTTGTTGTGAATATCGAACAACGCGATCCGCCATGGAAATAAACAGTTTATCTTTGTCGGTTTTATCCGCTTTTAACACTTGACTCATCTGTTGAGTGATATCACCTTGAGCTCGTGTATTTTCATTAAAGCTGTATTCTTTGGTTTGACTGTTGTAGGTGTGAAGTCCGTCATTGGTAATGACAGTGATTTCGTGATCGCTTGTCGCATAAAGAGAGGGTGAAGGCGTGCTTAACACTTGCTGTACTTGCTCTGGTAAAACGGGAAATTCTTCTTGATGAGTTTCTGGGTTAAAAAAGCGAACTCCTTTAGGGGTTGACAACCACAATTGGTTATTTTGAATTTCAATACCGTAAACAGTGGCTTCGCTGGTCGTGGCTTTTTTATCCGGGTTTATCAAAAAGGATTGCGTTTTATTCGTATATGCATCAATTTTATTCAAGCCATTTCGGGTGCCAATCCAAATATGCCCTTTAGCATCTTGACGAGCGGACCAGACACGATTGTTACTGATACTCTGTTCTCCCGCTTGCTGCTGATACAAAGTAAATCGATCGAACACCGGTCGCCATTTGAACACGCCATCATTGCGACTGCCTAGCCAAAAGTTGCCTTCGCGATCTTCGATCATATCGATAATGTTATCATCGGCTGACTGAAAGGGGGTTTCGGAGTATCGAAAATGATGTTTTAATTCGCCATTTTTAAAAAGCTGGTAAAGGCCGTCGTTGGTCGCTAACCAGTAGTACTTTTCTTTTTCGATAACTTTCCAGATATTCAATTCCGGATGAAGTGTTTTTATGTTAAATGTTTTTTCGTGATCGCTTAATGTTTGCTCGAGATCTTGTGAAGTGACTTCATACAACCCTTGAACGGTAGCAAATAGGTAGTTACCTTCTTGATTGACATAAATTCCCTTCACATTTAAGCGATCGTCTTCACCGCTGTAACGGGCTTGCGTATTGATTGCAGGAAGCGATTGCAGTAAAGGAAGCGATGAAATCTGCTTGCTGGTAAGATCCATCGTATATAACCCATTGGAAGCCGCTAAAATAAGGTGGTTATTCGTTTGATAAGCTGCACGCAGAATATGATCTTTTCCAATTTTTTCACGCGCACTGGCGACAAAGTTCGCTTTTCCGCTTTGTTTGTCAAAAGTAAAAACTTCCCAGAAGGTTAATAGCCATAGCTCTTGATCGTTACGGGGCAGAAAAACGTTGATGGCGCTATCAAATATTTCATAGTTTTGTGGGTAAGGTAAGTGAACGGGAAGAAATTGAGCGGTAGACTTATCAAGAATAAAGTTGCTATTAGGCGAACTGGTAATCCATAGTTGTTGTTCAGAATCTTGATACAGTCGGTTAATCGCCTGAATTTCGAGTTTGCGCTCAGGCCCAGTCACGATGCGAACCCGATAACCATCGAATAAATTGAGACCCTGTTGGGTTCCGAGCCAGATAAACCCTTCGTGATCTTGTAAAATGCTATTGACTTCGCCCTGGCTCAGCCCTTGATCCAGTGAAACCTGTTGTAATCGTACTTGTGAGGCCGAAATCAAAGGCGTCCCCGCCATTATTAAGGCCAAAACTAGCAGCAGCTGGGAAATTTTATATCGCATTGAGGTAAAAAATTATCCGGTTATTCCATGAGTATAGCAGTGTTTGGCTACTTCTCAGGTTGAGCTTACCCAGTAAGTAAGGCCCGTTTGGCAACATTTACTCGTAATAACGCTCCATTTTGGGCGGCTTTCAGCTATAATGCCGCGTTTATTTGTTGAGTGACACTGGGTAGAGTAACTTTGAAAGCCAAGTTCCAAGCCGTTAAGGGTATGAATGACTTTTTACCACAGCAAACTGCCGTATGGCAGAAGCTGGAGTCATTGCTGCGTCATTTGATGAAACAATACGGTTACCAGGAAATACGCACTCCAATTGTTGAGCAAACCGGTTTGTTCAAACGGTCCATTGGCGAAGTGACCGATATTGTCGAAAAGGAAATGTACACTTGGACTGATCTCAACGAAGACAGTCTTACTTTAAGGCCGGAAGGTACGGCAAGTTGTGTTCGAGCTGGTATTGAACAGGGAATTCTTTACAATCAGCAACAGAAGCTCTGGTACATGGGACCCATGTTTCGACGTGAAAAACCTCAAAAAGGGCGTTATCGACAATTTCACCAGTTGGGTGTTGAGGCTTTTGGCTTCCCGGGGCCTGACGTCGATGTTGAGCAGATTCTGCTGACGCGTCGATTATGGCAACAACTGGGTATTGATAATAGCGTTTCTCTACATATCAACTCGCTGGGTGAATCCGAAGCTCGTGCGCACTACCGTGAATTGTTGGTGGACTATTTCGAACAACACAAAGATCAACTCGACGATGACAGTTTACGCCGACTTCATTCCAATCCGTTGCGTATTCTGGACAGTAAAAATCCGGAGATGCAAACTCTGATCGAAAAAGCGCCCAAATTGATGCAACATTTGGATGAGCCTTCCAAAGTTCATTTTGAAGCGTTAAAGCAGCGCTTGGATGCATTGGGTATTGAATATACGGTGAACCCGCGATTAGTGCGAGGTCTGGATTACTACAATCGAACCGTTTTTGAGTGGATGACAGACAAACTGGGCGCACAGGGAACGATTTGCGCGGGTGGTCGTTACGATGGTTTAACGGCTCAACTGGGAGGTCAAAACACGCCAGCCTGTGGTTTTGCCATGGGCATAGAACGGATTGTTGCATTAGTAGAAGACACTGAATTTACAAGGCAACTCAATGACCGCCCACACGTTTATTTAATTGCGCTGGGTGAAGTGGCTGAAACGCAAGCTCTGGTTTTAGCTGAAGATTTGCGAACTCAGTTACCGGAATTGCGTCTAACCATGAACTGTGGTGGCGGTAACTTTAAAAAGCAGTTTAAAAAAGCCGATAAAAGTGGAGCCTCATTAGCCATTATTCTCGCAGAGAACGAAGTAGAGCGTGGCACTGCGGGCGTGAAATATTTACGCGAACAGAAAGATCAACAAGAGTTTAAGCAAAATGAGCTGGTTGATTTTTTGCGCAAAACATTAGTGATTTAGTCCGAATTATTTAACTTTAACTCGATTGAACGATAGATTTTAGGAGTTTCAGGTGGAAGTTTACAATACAGAAGAACAACAGTTGAAGGCGTTAAAGGAGTGGTGGAGCGAAAACGGAACCTCCATTCTTGTTGGGGTGGTCATTGGCCTGGGTGGTTTTTTTGGTTACAACTGGTGGAAAAATGAATCTGTCGCCAAACAGGAGCAGGCGTCGGACGCTTTCAAAGCATTCATTGCAATTGATGCGAAAGAGAAGCATGAGGAATTCATCCAAGCGGCTAATGAGGTTAAAGCGCAATACGGAGATTCCGGTTATGCCATGTTAGCCGCTTTGCATCTCGCTAAGCAGTATGTTGAAAACAATGCCTTTGACAAAGCCGAAGCCGAGTTGCGATGGGCCGTGGAACATACGGCCGGTAATGATTTGCAGCCTCTGATGAAAATTCGCTTGGCGCGTGTTTTAAACGCACAACAAAAATTCGATGAGGCGAAAACTCTTTTAACTGGCATCAAAAGCCAAGCTTATGATGCTCTAAAGCAGCAAGTTTTAGGTGATACTTATTTGGCATTGGGCGAACAAGAAAACGCGCGAGCAGCTTACACGTTAGCGAAAGAGGCCAGTGAGTCTTATATCGCGAAAAATGAGTTGGAAATGGCGGTGAATGATCTAGCCATTGCAGATGTTGCTGTTGTTGCAACGGCTGTTGAATCAAAAGAGGAAGTGGATTCAACGGTTAATTCTGCAACTGAAACAGAGAGCGAAGAAACCATCGATAACAGTAGCGAGCAGGACTCTTAATGATTGAGTACAACACGAGCCGAGTATTGGGGTTAATCCTGGCTGCCGGCGTAATACTCACCGGTTGTGGTGACGAAGACACGATAGAGCCCAATCCGCTACCAATCCTGAAAGAAACTAAAGTCGCTTACGACTTGGCTTGGAGTGTGTCGGTGGGCGAAGGTATTGGAAATCAGTTTTTAAATTTGCATCCTGCCTATGCATACAGCAAAGTCTATTTTGCCGATAACAGCGGTGTTGTTTCAGCCATGGATCCTGATACCGGCAAAACCATCTGGAAGATTCGGTTGAACGATCGGATATCGGCAGGCATTGCTGTGGCAAATAAGCTCGCTGTGGTCGGAACTCGTGAAGGACAAATCGTAGCGCTCGATGCGGAAAGCGGCGAACAGCAATGGACGACTCAAGTTTCGAGTGAAGTAATTGCAACACCGGCTGTTGATGATGGCTTTGTTGTTGTAAACACAGTAGATGGTAATGTGGTCGCGCTTGATGCGAACACTGGAGAGCGAAAGTGGTTTTACGATCGAAACCTGCCAGCTCTCACTCTGCGTGGTACCTCTGCTCCCGTGATTGCCCATGGTGCGGCCATCGCCGGTTTTGCAAACGGTAAAGTGGGAGTCTTCATTTTACAAAACGGGCAACTGGCCTGGGAGAAGCAGATCACGGCGCCGAGTGGCCGCTCCGATTTAGAACGGCTGGTCGATGTTGATGCACAACCAATCGTTTTCGGCTCTACGCTTTATGCTTCTTCATTTAATGGTAACTTGATGTCGTTGGAACTGCGCTCTGGCGAGTCTAACTGGTCGCGCGAGCTTTCTTCTTTCCAGGATATGGCGGTGGACAACCAAACGTTACTGGTCACTCATGATAATGGTTATGTCAGTAGCTTGAATCGCAATAACGGTAACCTATTGTGGACTCAAAAAGCCCTGTTCTTACGTAATACAACATCTCCGACAGCATTTAATGATCACATCGTGGTGGGTGATATGGGTGGTTATCTGCATATGCTGAATAAGGAAGACGGAACATTGGTTGGACAGTTGAATATTAATGAAAATATTAATTATGAAGACTGTTACCAGAGTGATGAATATTGCCGCTTTCACAATCACGATGAATACGGTGTAGCGTCAGCTCCTTTGGTGATTAAAGACATGTTGTTGGTACAAACCCGCAACGGATATTTACAAGCTTACAAGCAACGCGAAAACCGCTAAGTAGATTATGGTTCCAGTCATTGCCCTGGTGGGGCGTCCCAATGTGGGAAAATCCACCCTTTTTAATCGCCTCACTCGTTCGCGAGATGCTTTGGTGGCGGATATGCCTGGGTTGACGCGCGATCGTCAATACGGGCATGCCCGCATTCAGGAGCGACCTTTCATCATCATTGATACTGGTGGTAT
Source organism: Pleionea sp. WD8-19 (assembly GCF_055326765.1). Lineage (NCBI taxonomy): Bacteria > Pseudomonadati > Pseudomonadota > Gammaproteobacteria > Oceanospirillales > Pleioneaceae > Pleionea > Pleionea sp. WD8-19. The sequence continues at coordinate 257,749 of NZ_JBUZOU010000003.1, forward strand.
TACGGGGGGTGAAGTTGGCATCGACGGTCATATGGCCGGCCAGTCAAAAGCAGCTGTTGAAGAGGCTGACTTGGTGCTTTTTGTGGTCGACGCTCGCTCCGGACTGACAGCGGTCGATGAAAGTCTGGCGCGTGAGCTGCGGACATTTAATAAGCCGGTGCATTTGGTTGTTAATAAAATTGATGGAATCAACGCGGATACTGCGCTTGTGGATTTTTACGCACTCGGGTTCGATAGCGTTAATCCTATTGCCGCGGCACACGGGCGTGGTGTTACTGCGTTAGCCGAAGACGTGCTGCTACCGATTGCTCCGACTGAAGAAGAAGTCGAAGCCAACAAAGAACGAAGCAAACATCCTAAATTCGCAATTGTGGGTCGACCCAATGTTGGAAAATCCACGTTGGTTAATCGCATGCTTGGCGAAGAACGTGTGGTGGTGTTTGATATGCCCGGTACCACGCGCGACTCCATTTACATTGATATGGAGCGTCGCGGACAACCCTACACTATTATCGATACCGCCGGTGTTCGAAGACGTGGAAAAGTAAAAGAAACGGTCGAAAAGTTTTCTGTGCTCAAAACCCTTCAGGCCATTGAAGATGCCAACGTCGTGATCATGATGTTCGATGCTCGGGAAGGAATTACCGAGCAGGATTTATCGCTGTTGCGGTTTGTCATGGAGTCGGGTCGTTCGCTGGTTATTGCCATCAATAAATGGGATGGTATGAGCGCTGAAGAAAAAGAACGCGTAAAGACCGAAATTAACCGTCGAATGGTATTTGCGGATTTTGCGCGGATGCACTTTATTTCAGCTAAGCATGGAACGGGTGTTGGCGACTTGTTTGGCTCGGTGGATGAAGCCTATCGATGTGCGAATATCGAAATGAGCTCTTCCAAGTTAACGCGTGAACTGGAAATTGCTGTCGCCAAGCATCCTCCACCGACCATTAAAGGTTTCCGTAGCAAGCTACGTTACGCACATCCCGGTGGGCACAATCCGCCGCGCATCGTCATTCATGGCAATCGTACCACAAAACTTCCTGAATCTTACCAGCGCTACTTGATCAAACACTTTATCAAAGTATTGAACATTGTTGGCACACCTTTGAAGCTGGAATTAAAGGAAGGTAAAAATCCGCACGAAGGTAAAAAGCAAGAAGTGACCCGGCGCCAGCGATTGAAACGAAAACGAGCCATTAAAAAGTTTGGCAAGAAAAAATAAATCAGTGGGCGTGCATCCTGTGTCTTGTTTTGAGATGCTCGCTTAACCAACCATTCACATTTTCCACTTTAGTTCCTATCTTTATACTAGCAACTAGCAACTAGCAACTAGCAACTAGCAACTAGCAACTAGCAACTAGCAACTAGCAACTAGCAATTCCTGTTAATTCGTAGCCTCGATGCAGCGAAGCGAAATCGAGAAGATAAAATGCAAAGCTCGTTTCCTGAACATCGTTTTTTTGTCCTCTGTGTGTTTTTCATGACACTGCAAAACGCTATTGCCTATGAAACTTTAATTCCCAATCCTCAGCCTTTTCGAGGATACGAATTTGAAGGGCGAGTCTATGACTTGGAGCATTACGGTCTACTCCATCGGTTCAGTTATTTACCTGATGAAGACTGGACTCAACAATGGGATACTGGTTTGATTTCCAGCATAGGCAGCGTGACCAGTAAAGACTTTTATTCTTTGTTATACCTCAATCATAACTGGTCATTAACCGACACCTGGCAGCTTGAATTTCGTAACGAACGTGGTGAAGATCTGGATAATCGCTACACCAGCACTCAGCTGGGTTTTGGTTATTCCTTGTCACCGAATTGGCGCATTGCTGCATTTTCGGAGTTACAGGCAGTGAAACGCAATGAAGATCTTCAACTGGAAACAAGCTATCAAGATTTGAATGGAAACTTCTGGCGATTCGCTTTGGTCGCAGTCGATGCGACATATAATAAAAAGCAACTCATTGGACAGTATTACTCACGTAATCCGTATACTTACTTTTTTCAAACCTCGTGGCAGCAATCCGACAATATTCGTTTCGATGGATACATTAATTACAATGCGCCATTGACCATTACCATCGAACAACCAGCCAGCGAACCAGAAGCTGAAACGCGGTTGGAGTATGAGAATATCTCTGCAGAGTTCAACTGGCGTGTCGAATTAAACCCAACGCAAAAGTTAAGAATAACATTCACGAGTGAACACGGAACTCGTGAGCGATTTCGACAACAAGGAATTGGTTACTTTGAGCGCGACTACCAGACTTTACTCATGGAATTTAAACACTACCACAAAGGGCGACGGGATTACTGGTGGGGGATACGTTTATTGAAGTTCGATGAGGATGACCAATTTTTTATAAACCTTGAAGACTCAATTCATTGGCAGCGTCGAGGCAATATGCTTTTTGCAGGAGTCGATTATTACAAGGGAAAAAACCTGGTGATTTCGCCATCGCTTTTTATTGAAGACATTGATCACATACGAAAAATTAGAGCTGGCTCAAAGAACAACGCTCGCTTTAATGAAACCTTTGTAAAATTCAGTTTACCCTTGCGTTATTCTTTAGATAATAACATTGAACTGATCATTAACCCGACCTATGAAGTCGACCAGAATAATTTTGGAGGACTCAATTTGCAACTTTATATCCCTTTTTAACGAGGCCAATTTTCAACTTTAAAATCGATAGTTTAGTTTTTTCTTGCCGCTTTAATTTCTTCTGTGGACGGTTCTCGCTGTCCACCATAAGGTTCTGGCTCTAATGTTTTGCAAGTGGTTTGTTGTTCGCGTTTGATGTCATTGCTTTCGTTATCCCACGTTACACTGTACTCACGTTTGACTTCCCCTAAGCATTCACGGTCAGGGTGATAAACCAGTTGTTCTGGTTGAGAAGCGCAACCGGATAGTATTGCGATCATCAGTGTGGCTAAGTATTTCATAATATTCCCCATATAAAACGCAATTGAGCCCAAACTTCAAGTAAGGGCTCAAATTTGAGGTTGCCATATTAAACTAATTTACCCAGGACGATAAGTCTGCTTTTTTCTTCCTGAGTTATTGTGAAGTTAGCGAGCTGCGTTAATATTCATTGTCGAATTACGACTGCTGTCATTAAATTGAGCCGGATCGCGCATGCCATTCGTATGGCACCAGCCGGTTTTATGGCCCTGGTTATGAGCGCCGGAAAGTTGTCCTGCCCATTTTTCAGTGGTGCCGTCTTCCGGTTCATCAAGAAACATATCCGTAGCAATATGACAGTAATCAATTCGCCACCATTTTTTTGTATCGGACGTGGTGTAGTAATGCACCTTTGAACGCGCCCAAGAAGGAATCGTTGAAAGCCAGTTGGCTGCGCCGTTATAAGTCATATCGGTATTGTAACCACATTGCACGCCAAACACTTCGGCAATGGCTGCCAAATTTCCTGCTAACGCAGTACCTTGGTAGGGCGTACCTACCGATTGAATCAAACGACCACTACCCGCATAGTCCAGACCGCTGTAGTAACGTGCGTAAAGGTGCAGTGCTGCGGCTCCACCTTGACTGTGTGCGACGACGCCAAAACTGGGATAAGCGGCACCGAAATCATGGATCAAACGAGCAAACTCATCGTGACTTCGATTTTTATTACGATCATTAAAAACGATGGCGTTGGAAAACTGACTGGTATTCCAAACGGGAGAGGAACAATACCCATGTACCAGCATCAACTTTCCACCGGCAGCCCTCACTGAGAGTTCGTCGTTTTGTGGCATAGTCGTTGACTTGCTTTGAAACGGTGCTGGAAGCGAAAACAATTCTTCGATACTTGCAGGGGTTTTCATATTACTGTCGAGCTTTCGCATAGGCATGTGTAATAAAAGTGAATCTTGTTCAGCTATGGGTGTGTTGGTTTGGAGCGTATGGAGTCGCAAGTTTTTCAAATAGAAAGGAGCCTTAAGTTGTGAATGAGTGACCCAGCGTGCGTCGAACGCCAACTCAAACTGATTTCGTTTATTAGTGGTTTGGGGTTCGACATTGCCACCAAGCCAGGTGATTTCTTGCGGATATCCATCGCTATTAGTACCCCATAACTCTGCGGCCATAAAAACGGTGTCGTCTGAATTGTTGAGTGGGTTGATCGGAACAGAAACCTTCCAATGCGCGCCTTGAACGGGTTCGGCTTGTGCAGGCTCGCTAATAAACTCATAGGTTTTTCGTTCAACCGGATAAAGATCGGCGGCGCTTCGGGTAAAGCGCAGACCATCATTTCGTATGCCTTCGACGAATACTTGTGTTTTGTAAATGCCTGTGACGTGGTTAGGCAGTTGTACGCTGAACTTTCCATCACCAGCCAATTCATCGCCTTTTATACCGTGATCATTGAGTTTGAGAATGTGCGTTGTTTTATTGGGAAAGGTAATGTTTACCCAGGCTTTTTCTATCACACCATCGAGCGGTGAGTAAGTTTGTAGGCGTTTGCGGTCCACCGATTGATCTTGAGTATTCGCTAGGTAAGCGATCAATCGAATGTCACTATTTTGTGTGGTAAAACGGGTTGATAAATGTGAAAAAAGACGAAATTGGGGATCGCCTTTTACCAAAATAAAACCGCGGGGTTTTTTCGTTGGATAATCGGAGCGCTTTTTAGCAAGTGTTTTGGAACGGGTTGAATCAGAATGTTTAAGTCGTAGAGTCCATTGGCCAACACTGGTTTGGGGAAGTTCAATCGTTTTACCGGAAAAACTTTTGGGTCCCAAATGGATTTTGTTGACGGCCAGTTTTCGTTTTTTATCTTTAGCTTCGTCGAGAAACGACTTCCCATTTGGTGATTCGAGTGATAACGCTAAATCGCCGATATCTGGACTTAAAACGATGATTGAAACGGGATCGTTGCTATCGATGTAGAAACTTTTTTGCCAAAGACCGCTTTGAGTTTTTGAGGCGGTAACATCATCCAGCGAAAACATGGTGGAGTGACTGGTAATACTGGTGCTCTCCGGGGGGAGAAGCCTTTGGTCTTTTATTGCCTCAGGTGGTGCCGCAACGTGTTTGTAGTTTGCAGCGTTTAAAACACTTGAGAAAGTGGAAAACGCAAACAGGAGCATTGAAAAAATCAATGAGAGCTTTGCCGTTTTTTGTCGTGTGTAAAGCCGGTAAATCATTGTGACTCTCCTTTATTATCGGTTTTGTGAGAGCCGATCGACATCTGCCTTCGAAGATACTGCCTGGTCTGCTAGCATGTGAGGTAAGCAAACGTTTTTCTATGGTAATGATCGGACCAGTTTGAAATAGCATAAATAAAAGACTTTGAAAGCATAATTTGCTTTTGGACTGAGATGGGCTTAGCGTTTAAAACAGCTGTGGTATTACCAGTGAGTTGAAAAGTGCTTCTAAAGCCGTTGTGAAATAAAAGGAATGGATTTGGTTTTAAACAACTGTTTTAAACCAAGCTAATTGTTCTGTCGATCCGTACTCTGTTGCGTTGCGCAAGTTATTTTGAGGTTGCGAGGTGAGTCACTTGGCTTTCGACTTCGCCATCTTTTAAGCGGGTTTTTAACTTGTCCCCTACCTTAACGTTGGTTGCGGAACGTAAGAGTTCATCATTGTGAAAGGTAATGGAATAGCCGCGGCTTAACGTGTTTAATGGACTGACGGCGTTCAAACGACCCGCAGGTAAAGCCAATTGTTGTTGCTTATTTTGCAATAATACCTGTACCGAACGTACCAGCCGTTCATTCAATGTCTGGTTTTTCTGATTCAGTTGTTGCAACTCTTTTTCCGGGTGCCGTTGAGACAGTTTAAGTTGCAATTGCAGGAGTTTGTGCGACTGGGTAGATAACAATTCCTTCAGGCTATGCAACGATTGTTTCGTTAATTGGTTGAGTTGAAATTGAAACGATTCGAGTAACGGCTCAGGGTCGGTCAGTTGCAGTACGAGCAGTCGTAAATGCGCCTGTAAAGACTCAATGTGTTGTAGCAGTTTTTGTTGTAAAGCCAGCTGCAATCCGTCGAGATATTGATTTAACTCACGTTGATCCGCGGTCAGTAACTCAGCTGCAGCGGACGGTGTTGCTGCTCTCAAGTCAGCGACAAAGTCGCTTATTGTAAAATCAATTTCATGACCTACGGCAGAGATAACGGGCAGTTCACTGTCAGCAATCGCGTGGGCTAAAACTTCTTCATTAAAACACCAGAGATCTTCCATCGAGCCACCACCCCGAGTGAGCAGTAGCACATCCACCTCTTTTCGTTGATTGGCAAGTGAAAGAGCTTTAATGATATCTAAATGTGCGATTTTGCCTTGCACCTGACACGGGTAAATTATTATTTCTGTTAGTGGGAAGCGGCGACGCATCACCGTGACCACGTCACGGATTGCAGCGCCTGTTGGCGAGGTGATCACACCAACACGAGTTGGACGAACAGGAATCGTTTTTTTGCGCGCTACATCAAATAGCCCGGCTGCACTTAACTTTTCTTTGAGTTGCTCAAATTGCAACTGCAGATTTCCAACGCCAGCGAGTTCCATAAAGTCTACGGCGAGTTGATAGTCTCCACGCGCTTCATAAAGGGTGACTTTGGCACGTAGGTACACTTGCATGCCATTTTCTGGACGTATTTTGAGTAACTGGTTGCGTCCACGCCACATGGTGCATTTTACTTGGGCCTGTTCATCTTTTAACGTGAAGTACCAGTGGCCGGAAGCCGCGGCGATAAAATTACTGATTTCACCTTGGATAAGCAATTGGCCAACACTTTGTTCTAATAACCCTTTGATTTTACGATTTAATTCGGTAACCGAGAGGTATTGAGGTGGGTTGGGTTTTCGCGGTTTTAAAACAGGTTTAAGCATAGTTAACCGGGCTTTATTTGGGTTAGGGCAGAAAGTGGCAGTCTTTCAGCGTTTGCAGATCTAACTCTTTGAGCTTGCAGTACTTTTATTGTAAAAAGGTGGTGCTTTTGTTTCGTTAAATACGCTTTTCTCAATGAAACCATGTGGAATACTGCGATTTGAACCCTCGAAATCCTTTAATCCGCAACAAAATATTGAAATATCAAAAAAACAGCGATTACCAGCCATTGTTCTAAAATCTTGATGAATGTTATAATCCCGCTTTGGTTTTCCAACCGACCGCAAGGTGTTTTTTATTATGCGAATTATTCAGGAAGCTCTTACTTTCGACGATGTTTTATTGGTTCCCGCGCATTCTACCGTATTGCCGCATCTGGCTGAACTGGAAACTCAACTTACCCGCGAAATAAATCTAAATATTCCTCTTGTGTCCGCAGCCATGGACACCGTTACCGAAGGTCGGCTTGCTATCGCCTTGGCTCAGGAAGGTGGCATGGGCTTTATACACAAAAACATGACCATTGAGCAACAGGCGAGCGAAGTTCGCAAGGTTAAAAAGTTTGAAAGTGGTGTCGTGAACGATCCCATTACTGTCACTCCCGATTTAACCATTGCGGAACTTAAACGGATTACTGCAGAAAATGGGATTTCTGGTGTTCCTGTGGTGGTTGGGCAAGAGCTGGTGGGCATAGTAACCAGCCGAGACGTACGTTTTGAAACGCATCTTGATCGACCCATTTCTACCGTAATGACACCAAAAGAGCGTTTAGTTACGGTTAAAGAGGGTGCCGAGACTGAAGAAGTTCTGTCATTAATGCACAAGCATCGCATCGAAAAAGTACTCATGGTCGATGATGCCTTTCATCTAAAAGGCTTGATCACCGTTAAAGACATTCAAAAAGCCGAAGACAAACCCAATGCCAGTAAAGACAGTTACGGGCATTTGCGAGTTGGCGCGGCTGTTGGCACTGGGCCTGAAACGGACGAGCGGGTTGCTGCATTAGTTGCTGCTGGTGTCGATGTCATTTTAGTTGATACCTCGCACGGGCACTCTCAAGGCGTATTGGATCGTGTGAAATGGGTTAAGCAAACTTACCCTAATATTCAGGTCATTGGTGGAAACATTGCGACTGCCGAAGGCGCTTTAGCATTGGTAGAAGCTGGCGCTGACGGTGTAAAAGTGGGTATCGGTCCTGGTTCCATTTGTACCACACGCATCGTAACCGGTGTGGGTGTCCCTCAAATTACCGCGGTTGCCAACGTGGCCGAAGCTTTAAAAGGCACCGGTGTTCCTTTGATTGCCGATGGTGGTATTCGTTATTCAGGCGATATGTGTAAGGCGTTTGCTGCCGGTGCTTTCGTAGTTATGGTAGGAAGTATGCTCGCGGGTACCGAAGAAGCGCCGGGAGAAGTTGAGCTCTATCAGGGGCGCTCCTATAAATCTTATCGTGGTATGGGATCCTTAGGTGCCATGGCGCAAAAGCAAGGATCCAGTGATCGTTATTTCCAAATGTCCAATGCGGCCGATAAATTGGTTCCAGAAGGCATCGAAGGCCGTGTCCCTTACAAAGGTTCACTCGTTGCCATTATTCATCAAATGATGGGTGGTCTTCGAAGCTCCATGGGATTAACCGGCTGTAAATCCGTGGCCGAAGTACGAGAAAAAGCCAAGTTTGTTAAAGTCACGGCTGCCGGAATGAATGAGTCGCATGTGCACGACGTACAGATCACCAAAGAGGCGCCGAACTATCAGATCGGTAAGTAACGGTTACCGCTCTTAACTATACTAAGCCGAAGCGAGTGCTTCGGCTTTTTGTTTACTACATCGATTTAACTACACAAGCAGTCACATTCTCTTGAGTTCAGGAGACAACCAAAGGTATCGCTTATGTCAAAAGACATTCATTCCAGTCGAATTTTGATTTTGGACTTTGGCTCACAATATACGCAACTCATTGCGCGTCGTGTGCGTGAAATCGGTGTTTATTGTGAATTGTATCCCTTTGATTTGAGTGAAGAAGCGATCCGCGAGTTTAATCCTCAAGGCATCATTCTTTCGGGCGGCCCAGAAAGTGTTACTGAAGCGACAACGCCTCGTGCATCCGATGTTGTATTCGAGTTAAACGTACCCGTATTGGGTATTTGCTACGGTATGCAAACCATGGCAGCGCAGCTCGGAGGGCAAGTGTCGGGGTCTACGGAGCGTGAGTTTGGTTATGCACAAGTCAAGCACGTCGGCGAATCAGAACTGTTTCGCGGCATCGAAGATCACGCGGATGATAAAGGCGATTTTTTGTTGGATGTTTGGATGAGTCACGGTGATAAAGTCACTTCATTACCTCCGGGCTTTACATGCATAGGTGCCAGCAGTAATGCGCCATTTGCGGCAATGGCAAACGAAGATAAGCACTTTTATGGTGTGCAGTTTCATCCTGAAGTCACCCATACACGACAAGGCGGTCGGTTGTTAGAGCGTTTCGTTTTGGGCATTTGTGGTTGTGAAGCGCTTTGGACTTCGGGCAACATTATCGAAGATGCCGTAGAGCATATAAAGCAACAGGTTGGTGATGATGAAGTCATACTTGGGTTATCGGGTGGGGTTGACTCTTCAGTTACGGCCGCTTTGTTGCATCAAGCCATAGGTAAAAACTTGATTTGTGTTTTTGTGGATAATGGATTATTGCGATTAAACGAAGCCGATCAGGTGATGGCGATGTTCAGCAAGCACATGGGACTAAACGTCATTAAAGTTGATGCAGAAGATCGGTTTTTATCGGAGTTGGAAGGTGTAAACGATCCCGAAGATAAGCGAAAAATCATCGGACGAGTGTTTGTCGAAGTCTTTGAAGAAGAAGCGAGAAAATTAAAAAATGCAAAATGGCTCGCACAAGGAACGATTTATCCTGATGTCATTGAATCTGCTGGTGCGAAAACGGGCAAAGCGCACGTCATTAAGTCACATCATAACGTCGGTGGTTTGCCAGAAGATATGGCACTGAAGCTGGTCGAACCGTTACGCGAACTTTTTAAAGATGAAGTGCGTAAAATAGGGTTGGAGTTGGGTTTGCCCTACGACATGTTGTATCGACATCCTTTCCCTGGTCCAGGGTTAGGGGTAAGAATTTTAGGTGAAGTGAAAAAAGAGTACGCAGATTTATTACGGCGAGCTGATGCCATTTATATCGAAGAATTGTACAAACACGATCTTTACCATAAAACGTCACAAGCTTTTACGGTGTTTTTGCCCGTTAAGTCAGTCGGCGTTATGGGGGATGCTCGAAAATACGATTATGTTGTGTCACTGCGCGCCGTAGAAACCATTGATTTTATGACCGCTCGATGGGCGCATTTGCCATACGAGTTTTTAGAGCATGTTTCTAATCGTATCATCAATGAAATTGATGGAATTTCTCGAGTCACTTACGATATATCCAGTAAGCCGCCAGCGACGATTGAGTGGGAATAGCAAGGGAACGAAGAGCCGTTTCGAGGTGCAAGCGAAATTAACCAAGGGTGGATGATCGATAGCGCAATCAGCCATCCTGTTTTGAATACCCGTCGGTTTACGCTTGCACTCATTCACTCTGCGAAAAATCAGACTTTACTCTTAATGTGGTCAATCAAGTCATTCTTAAAAAAGTTTAAACGTGAAGCAACATCGGAAATCTTTTCTGATGATGATCGTCGTTTTATGCTCCACGCCATTGAACTCGCAAAACAAGCAGAAGCGTTGAATGAAGTGCCAGTTGGCGCTGTGATTGTGAAAGATGGACATATCATCGGTGAAGGGTTCAATCAGCCAATTGCACAATGTGACCCTTGTGCGCATGCCGAAGTGGTAGCGATACGCAACGCGGGTAAACAATTAAACAATTATCGGCTCGTAGATACCACGGTTTATGTAACACTTGAACCTTGCGCAATGTGTGCAATGGCTTTAGTTCATGCTCGTGTTAAGCGAGTGGTATTTGGAGCGATCGATTCGAAAACGGGTGCTGCGGGCTCCGTCTTTTCACTGCTACAAAATACACACCATAATCACTTTATTGAAGTTGAGTCTGGACTCTTCGCTGAAACTTGTAGCCATTTACTTTCTGAATTTTTCCGACGACGTCGAGCAGAAAAGAAATTGGCTAAACGAAAGCTCAAGAGCGAATAGCTGAATATTGCTACAGAGATCCGCTACCTTTCATGTCATCCATAGATGAATTGATCCTCAGTTGCTTGTAATAGTAAAGATTTTCCTGCTTGGAGGCTTTAAGCTTAGCTATGATTATTGAACAATTCTAAGCGTAATAGCCAGAGGTTTCGCATGCACAAATACTCTCTCACGGATGTTTCCAAGATTCTGGTTGTTGATGATGATCCTATGGTTCGAATGGCACATGAGCGCATGCTGTGTGAGTTTTATTCGGTGGAATCTATTGGTAGCGGTCAAGAAGTTTTTAAGTATTTTGAAGATCGAAATCCCGATGTCGTTTTACTGGATGTGGGGTTACCCGATATCGATGGGTTTGAAGTATGTCGTCAATTGGAAGAAAAAGGTGCACTGAACCACACCTCTGTTATTTTTGTTTCTGGCAGCACTGATTTGGATACTCGTATTAAGGCGTTCAATTCCGGAGCCGACGATTTTATTGGCAAGCCACTCAATCCCGACGAACTCCTTTCTAAAGTCAATGTACTGAGCGAACGAAAACGTTTGAAGCAAGCAATGGCATCGGAGTTGAAAAGGGCAAAACAAAAAGCACACTCTGCATTATCGACAAGCAGTGAGCTCGGAAAAGCAGTCCAATTTGTTGATGATTCTTTTTCCATTCATACGGTTGACGGCTTGATTGAAGCCGCATTCGATGTGCTCAAAGATCTTGGCTTAAAAAGTGTTATTTCAACGGAAGTAGGGGGAGCCAAACGGTTTTTCTCTTTTGAAGGGACGATCAAACCAATTGAGCAGGAATTATTAATTATTATTAAAGAAAAAGGGCAAGTTTACGATTTTCACAATCGTACTCAAATTAATTATCCGCATGTTTCTGTGTTAGTTAAAAATATGCCAGAACAAGCCACAGAAAATTACGAGCGAGCGAAAGAAATTCTGATTGCTATTACCGGTTGCCTTAATTCGAGGCTGTCGGAGATTGAAAGTCAAGAGAATATACTGTTGCAAGCGCAAGAACTGATTCAATCGTTTGAAGTGATTCAAGCAACCATGGGCACATTAACAAACTCTTTAGGTGATAACCAACAAAGTGCCGGTAAACGATTACACCAAATGGTTTACGAGCTGCATGCTTTCGTTCAAAAGCTTGGATTAGAATATGACCAGGAAGAACAAATCATCCAATACGTGGATGACGCAGTCGAAGATTCCTTGCACCTATTAGATGCGGGCGAAAAAATATTTAATTCTTTTGAACAAATTCTGGCTCATTTACGGGAAACCGTTGATAAGCAAAGCGCCATTGTTGATGGTATTACTCGAGAATCGGTTGGTGTGAAAGCACCTTTGTTAGTAGACGATAAGTTAACAAAAATATCGGAGCTAACCCAAGAAGAAGAAGCCCATCAACACTGACCGCAAGGTACCTAATTGTTGTAGCTGCTTGTTCCATCAAAAAGTTATCTAAGTTCTTCCTTTTTCTTATTTGGTCGGACCACTTGGTGCCTATTTCACTGGTTTGGCCTTCTTAACGCCGTATCTTTTTCATCTGCCTTCGAACAATGGTAAAATTTGCCACCTTTTTACATTATGCGCTTCGGTTAAATATTAATCGATGGATTGCATTTAATCGAATTTTCAAATCTTTATAGCGCAATATTAAAACACACTCAGTACAGGTGGTGACGGTTATGGCCGATAAAGCAGTTCCTTACCAATCGAAGCACAAAGTGCGCATCGTGACCGCAGCGTCTCTTTTTGACGGGCACGATGCCGCAATCAATATTATGCGCCGGATCATTCAAGCGACAGGCTGCGAAGTGATCCATCTTGGGCATAATCGCTCGGTGCAGGAAATTGTCGACTGTGCGATTCAGGAAGATGTCCAGGCCATAGCTATGACGTCCTATCAAGGTGGACATGTCGAGTATCTCAAATACATGTACGATTTATTGAATGAACGCGGTTGTGGTCATATTAAAATTTTCGCGGGCGGTGGTGGTGTGATCCTGCCGGATGAAATTGAAGAATTACACCAATACGGTATTACCAAGGTGTACTCGCCCGATGATGGTCGAGAATTAGGCTTGCAAGGCATGATCAATGATCTGGTCTCTCGATCGGACTTTACAACTGGCGCCAATATAAAGGATGAGCTGGAACGTCTGCAAAACCGTGATCACTTTGCACTAGCACGGTTAATTTCTGCGGCAGAAAATCATCGACAGGATAACCTCGAATTATTCGAAAGCCTTAAACAAAAAGCGGAGCAATCCAATACGCCTGTTTTAGGAATCACTGGGACGGGTGGCTCGGGTAAATCGTCGCTGGTTGATGAATTAGTGCGTCGTTTTCTGCTCGATTTTGAAGACAAAAGCATCGCTATTATTTCCGTCGATCCTTCAAAACGCAAAACAGGCGGTGCGTTGTTGGGCGATCGTATTCGTATGAATGCGATCAATCATGAGCGAGTGTATATGCGATCATTGGCCACACGACAATCGAATTTAGCGTTATCGCCTCACGTTCAGGATGCCGTCAATGTCGTTAAAGCGGCGGGTTTTGACTTGGTTATTCTGGAAACGTCCGGTATTGGCCAGTCGGATACGGAAATTGTCGAACACTCAAATATATCCATGTATGTCATGACGCCAGAATTCGGTGCGGCGACTCAGCTGGAAAAAATCGATATGCTCGATTTTGCCGATATTGTGGCAATTAATAAATTTGATAAACGTGGTGCACTCGATGCCTTACGCGATGTGAAAAAACAATATCAGCGTAACAACCAGTTGTTTGAAATTGATGCTGAAAACATGCCGGTGTATGGCACCATCGCCAGTCAGTTTAATGACCCGGGTACTAACGGTTTATATAAAGCCATTATGGATAAGTTGGTCGAAAAAACCGGAGTGGATCTTAAAACAAGTTTCGAACTGCCTAACGAAATGTCGGAAAAGATTTACATCATTCCGCCAAAGCGTACACGTTATCTAGCGGAAATAGCGGAAAATAATCGCAAGTACGATGAATGGGTGAACGAACAGGCAGAGCTCGCGGATAAACTTTACGGTTTGCATCAATCCATACAAATCATAAATGAAATGGCGGATTCTGAAGGCAATGATGTTGTTGCTGGTTTGCAGAAAGTTTATAACGAGGTCGAGTTAAATTTTGACGGACAAAATAAAAAAATACTAGAGCAATGGGACGAGAAGAAATCGCAATACGAAAGCGATGAGTTTGTGTACCAGGTGCGTGGTAAAGATATCAAAGTTGAAACCAAAAGCTTGTCATTGTCACAAAATAAAATTCCGAAAATATCAGTACCCAAGTACCGAAGCTGGGGCGATATTTTAAAGTGGAACTTGCAGGAAAACTTTCCGGGTGAGTTTCCTTACACGGCGGGCGTGTTTCCGTTCAAGCGAGAAGGCGAAGATCCAACGCGAATGTTTGCAGGAGAAGGAGGCCCAGAGCGTACCAATCGTCGTTTTCATTACGTTTCTTTAGGAATGCCGGCGAAACGTTTATCGACGGCATTCGATTCGGTCACTTTGTACGGAGAAGACCCAGATTTTCGTCCTGATATTTACGGAAAAATTGGTAATTCAGGTGTTTCGATTTGTTGTTTGGATGATGCAAAAAAGCTGTATTCTGGTTTTAATCTGGCCGATCCTAAAACGTCGGTGTCGATGACGATTAATGGCCCAGCTCCCATATTAGTCGGTTTTTTTATGAATGCAGCGATCGATCAACAATGTGAGTTATACATTAAAGAAAAAGGGTTAGAAAAAGACGTTCGAGCCAAGATCGAAGCGATTTATAAAACGAAAGAACAACCGGTGCCTACTTATCAAGGTGAATTGCCAGAAGGTAACGATGGACTTGGGTTAATGCTATTGGGCGTTACCGGCGATCAAGTTTTACCGTCAGATGTGTATCAAAAAATAAAAGCCGAAACCCTCAGTGCGGTACGTGGAACCGTTCAGGCAGATATTTTAAAAGAAGACCAGGCCCAAAATACCTGTATTTTTTCAACCGAATTTGCTCTGCGATTGATGGGCGACGTACAAGAATATTTTATCAATCACAATGTGCGTAATTTTTATTCGGTATCTATATCGGGCTACCACATTGCAGAAGCCGGCGCGAATCCAATTTCACAGTTAGCGTTTACGTTATCCAATGGCTTTACTTTCATTGAGTATTACTTAGCGCGTGGAATGGATATTAATAAGTTTGCGCCGAACTTTTCATTTTTCTTTTCGAACGGAATGGATCCAGAATATGCCGTTATGGGACGTGTGGCACGTCGCATTTGGGCAAAAGCGCTCAAGCATTTATATAAAGCCGATGCACGTTCGCAAATGTTGAAGTATCACATTCAAACGTCGGGACGCTCTTTACACGCGCAAGAAATTGATTTCAATGATATTCGTACGACGTTGCAAGCCTTATACGCTATTTACGATAACTGTAACTCATTACACACGAACGCTTACGACGAGGCCATAACCACACCAACGGAAGAATCTGTGCGTCGTGCTATGGCAATTCAGCTCATAATTAATCGAGAACTAGGTCTGGCGAAGAATCAAAACCCGTTACAAGGTGCGTTTATTATTGAAGAGTTGACCGATCTCGTGGAAGAAGCAGTGTTAATGGAGTTCGAACGCATCTCTGAGCGGGGTGGTGTGTTGGGTGCGATGGAAACCATGTACCAGCGTTCCAAAATTCAAGAAGAATCTTTGTATTACGAAACACTGAAGCACACTGGTGAATTACCGATCATTGGTGTGAATACTTTCTTATCTTCGAAAGGTTCGCCGACCACCATTCCTCAGGAAGTCATTCGTTCTACCAAAGAAGAGCGCGAGTATCAGATTAATACCGTGGTTAAACAACACACGCGTTTTGAATCGGAAGTCAAGAATGCATTGCAGGATGTGCAAAGCGCGGCGTTGCATAATCAAAATATCTTTACTCAAATTATGGAAGCTACAAAATACTGTACGTTAGGACAAATCTCCGGTGCGCTTTACGATGTGGGTGGACAGTATCGACGGAATATGTAGTTTTCACATACTAAAGTTACGCTACACATTTTATCTAATTTTAATCACCTCTTATGGAGGTGATTGATAAATTTATACATTGAAGTATGAGCTAAATAAGGAATAAAAATGAGAAAGTCTGTATTTGTTGTATTGGCTATAGCCGCGTTTGTTTTGTTGGTCGTGCTTCTGAATAGAGAAAGTCAATCTCATCAAGAAGCAAGTATAGAGTCTAATAGTAAGGCTATTGCAAAAGAATTGAGTAGTAGGGATGACTTACAAATACCACAACAAGTAATAACACAGCCTTTGGAAAAAGCTAATGAACATTGTAAACCTTTAATGTCTAAATATAGAAAGTTAAAGTTACAGTCAAACGCAAAGATCGCTAATTTTGTTATGAACAATGGACTTGATTACGACTTGAGTGATTTGGCATTGGCATTAGCGATGATCTTTGATGGTGACATCGCTAACGACCATTTGAACGCTTTATTATCAAAAAACAACGCCAAGGAATTACGAAATAAAAAGTTTCAGAAGAATTTATTAGACATTGGGATGAATGAAAGCTTAGCAAGTAAGCTAAGGTTTGGATTCAGTCTTGAAAGAATTAAGTCAAAATTGAATTTGTTAGATGAGGAAAAAAACACACTTCAAGATTACCCTTTGGTCAACGAAGATATTTATGAGTTAATGAAGTTGAAAGACGTGAATACTTCACTAATTATAAAAGCGATGGACTTAGTTAGTGATGTAAATGAAGAGATGAAACTTGACGGAAAGTATGAACCTCATAACTTACTTGATGCTATTATTAAGTATGGTAATGATGAAATATTTAGACATTATATAAAATTAAATGGGAAAGTTAGCTATTCTGGAGTTGGTCTCAACCCTTTAGAAAAACTTGTGATCAGTGACCATGATCTTAGCGACAATAATAAACGTTATATCTTAACTTCACTTATATCAAAGGGATACGCTTTTCGATATAGAAAAAGTGAAAATGGTAGGTACCGGTTAGGAGCGTATAACGATTGGGATTATGTATTGGCAGATGGGTTTAAACCTGAGCGACTTAGTGAAAAAGGTGTTGAATTAAGTACACCTTTAGATAAAGAGAATTTAGAAAATCTGGTTCGAGAAAACGATGCCTATCGAAAGTTGAATGAAATTAGAAATCATTTTCTTTATGAAAGCGGAGGTTTGGAACAAAGGGAGTTGCAAAAATGTAAAGAAGTTGGAAAAGCTATTTTTAAAAAGTTAAATGGAACTTCTTATATTCAGCTATTGACGCAGTTTGGCTCTGACGGGATGAATGATATTGAAATCGAGGAAAGGTTGAAAAAGGTTGAGCCTGGACTTCAGGACTGTTTTGTTTCAGAAAAAACATTAGGAATGAAACCAAATCATTACTCACATGTTGGAAATTCAAAATATTTAAGTGAAGCCAGCAATTTAATGCATAAGGGAAAAATTGAGGAAGCAATTAGGCTAATGATAAGTAATGATGTGCCACGGCACGAGAAAGGTATGTTTTTTTGGAATGTTTTTCGGGGTTACCGAGATAATATTAACGCTTTAATTAGCCATGGTATTTTTCCTATGGAGCAAGATCATATTTGGGTTAGCCAGCTTAATTCTGATGATTATCAATCACTGATTCAACTTGGCGCTACTTTTACGCCAACTGCACACAATGGCAAAAGCTTACTCGAATTTGCTGCGGCACGATGTAATGTTGATTTAGTTAATCATTTACTCAAAGATGGATATCCCTATAGGCAAAATGAACAAGGAGCCGACGCGTTAGCTCTTGTTATTTCAAATGAACGATGCTCCGTTGCTAATAAAGAAAGCATGATCGCCGATTTTTTAAAAACTGGAGCAATCGTTGAGGATTATCATAGACGACGAATGTCCCGGTTTAAGTTTCGAAATTTAAGCGAATACAATTTATTAGTCGAATCTTTTCCTGAGCTTAGAGCAGATGGTTATGAGCCACCAATTAGTTATTGCCAGATTATTCATTAGAGCGTCTGATTTTATAAATCGCATTTCACCGACTAGACTTAGTATTGAGTCCTGTCGGTGGAAGTGAAATGTCCTTAATCCGCTCTAAAGTCCGTTCAAATTTATACAATAGCACAACGTCTACTTGTCCATTGTAGGCCTTCAGTCTGTGCTAAAAGTTTATCGAACTTTTCTTTTCGCTGTTGCCTGCCTATCAAGTATCGGAAGGGGCATTCTACAGCGCAAGTATAAAGAGATTCTATGAACTGATGAGTATGGATTACTCCTAACTCTTTAATTTGAATTTGGATGTGTGAATAAGGGTAGTTGCGGCACACCACAAAAATTGGATAGTGAAATTTATTTGAGTCTTTATTATCTCAAACGGCAAACACAATTTTCTTTTGGCATAGGAATCGCTAACTTGTTGGATGATGAGATTTACTACGCTCAACCGCATCGAGGTGGGCAGACGCCGACGCCAGGACTGGATCGGCGGTTATTATTGGATTTCGAGTTTGAATTCGAGTGAATAAAATTAGCTAACCTTTTGATAGCTAAGCAATAAACTTTTATTTTCCTAAATAGAGTCTACACTTACTAAAAAAATGCAGATAGCGCAAAGCTGTAGGCCATTTTTCGCTGCGTGTTTTGGTCAAGTCGCATCTGGTGGCAATTAACAACCAAGTAGAGCCTAAGGATTTAACATGCAAAGCATTCGACCTAAATTCGTATGTATTCTTGCCAGTATTTTCATCTCATTTTCTTATGCGTCCTCCGATGACGATATCGGAGCGATCAGTCTAGAAGATTTATTGGACATTAAAGTTACCGTTGCTTCCGGTGCGAAAGGAATGACGGTACGAGAGTCTCCGGGGATAGTCACTTTAATTACGCGCGAAGAAATTGAAAATTCTGGCGCTCGTGATTTGATTGACGTGTTGCAATTGGTGCCCGGTTTATCGTTTGCGATGGATGTGCAAGGTGTAGTAGGCATAGTCGCTAGAGGTAACTGGTCGCACGAAGGTAAAATCTCACTGATGGTTGATGATATGGAGATGAATGAGCTTTCCTTTGCGACTCTACAATTTGGGAATCACTTTCCGGTCGATAATATTGAGCGAATCGAGCTTATCAGGGGGCCGGGCTCTGCTATATATGGCGGTTTTGCTGAAATGGGAGTAATAAAGATTATTACGAAGAGTGCGGAAACATTAAAGAAAACGGAAGCGGCACTTCTTGTCGGTAATATGAAAGAAGGGACAAGTCGCAATTCTGCGAGTTTAGCGATGGGAAAAAATTTCGATAACGGATCTTTTAGTGGCAATGTTTTTTATACCGAAGGAGCTCGAAGTGAAAGAGCCATGTCAGACTTTTATGGTGATACCTACAGCATGTATGGAAATTCCGATATCGACTCTTACATGCTCAATTTAAATGTCAATGTTTCTGGCTTCTCTGCGCGATACTTAGCGGATCGTTATACCATATGGCAACGAGATATCTTTTTTGTCAATGCGCCTTATGCGATCGAGCAAAAGTTCAACTCGGATTTCGTCGATGTAAAATATAAGTTCAGTGTAAGTGATTCGTTGGAGTTAACCCCTCAAGTTACGTTGAAAAAACAGAGGCCTTGGTATTCCAACTCACAAGCGGTCATTGATTTGGAAAATTTGGATCCAGACTCTTATGGTGGTCAGTTTTTCGAGGAAAAACTTGAAAGAGTCACCGGAAAAGTTGTTGGTTCATACAATTTAAACGATACCGATAATCTGGTATTCGGTGTTAGTTATTATCAGGACGAAGATAAAACAGTAGGCTTTAAATATCACAGTAAAGCATTATTTGCACAAAGTTTATTTGCCACAGATTTTGGAAATTGGACAGTGGGCGCTCGGTTTGAAGACAATAGCGACGCTGGAAGTTCATTTTTACCAAGGTTGGGATATACGCGGTTAATGGGTGATGCTCATATTAAAGTGCTTTGGAGTAAAGCCTTTCGTACTCCGGTTGTGCAAAATATATTGGACTTTAATGACCCCAATAGTACAGAAATAAAGCCAGAAAATACGACGGTATTTGAGGTAGAGTATGGATATAAAGTCACAAGTAACTTTTTTCTGACGGCCAACTTATTTGATATTGTTATAGAAGATCCGATTGTTTACTTTTTTGATGAAACCGATGCTTATCGTAATTATGATGAAGTTGGGACACGAGGTATTGAAGTTGAAGCGAAGTATAAAGCTGACTGGGGTTACTTAAACGCGACCTATTCAACTTACATTGTTAGCGATAATAAAGTGGATCAGTATGCGATTACCGATCCTGATGGAAACATTATTGATGACGATCGTTTAGTTGGAGCTCCAGACGATAAGTTGACATTAAACTTTTCGTATAAATTAAACGACCAATGGGTAATCAATACTTCGCTGATTCGAGAAGGCAGTAAATATGGCTACGTTGCCGTTGATGATGACGATAACTTGATTCCTGGAAAATTTGAAGCGATAAATTTACTTAATATGAATGTTATAAGAAAACAAATATTTCATGAAAACTTAAGTCTTCAGTTTGGCGTATTTAATGCTCTCGATGAAGACATTGCTTATGTTCAACCTTATTACGATGGTTATCACGCAGCATTACCCGGACCAACAAGAGAATTGTATGTACGAGCGAGGTTTGCGTTTTAAAGCCAGAAGCTCTGCTTCTGGCTTCAATAAACGAGAATTAATAGGTCCACTTGGTACTAAAATGGCCGTGTTGGTAGCGATCAAACAATTGATTGAATGAACGTTTATCCACTTCGATTAAAGTTTCATGATCACCTGCTTCAAAATAGACTTTTTCTTGTGCCAGGAGCTCGTCTTCAAATACCACATTCACATTGTAAGCATCACCTAACGGTGGAATTGCTCCGTATTGGCAGTCTGAAAACAGTTTGTTGATTTCTTCTTCCGGCATTAATTGAAAGCTGGCATTGTACAGGTCATTTAATCGACCCAGTGTGATTTTACTGTCGGTGGGCAATACAGCCATCATATGCCGACCTTCATGGTCTTCCAGTAATACGGCTTTAGCTACCTGGTTCATTGGAATTTTAGCCGCGAGTGCTGAGCCGACTGAACTTTGGCTGTGTGGGTGGTTTACTACTTGATAAGGAATCTTTTGTTGCTCAAGGTACTCATGTACCCGATTGGGCATGGACATGGCCGCCTCCTGCTTTAAGTGGATCGCCTTATAAGTATAATGGTAATTGGCGTGACCACTTGGAGCAAATATCTATTATAGGAGGCCTATTTGTAACCTCTATTCATATAATTCAACTTAGTCACGGTAAGTAGACACTTGCTTAATGATCAGAGAGCTGCAGCCAAATCATTTTACCTTCGCGATGCTCTGATTCGACCAAAGGTATTTCGATGCCCAGGTTTTCGATGTTGATAACCACAATATCCGTGTTTTTATGATCGGTATCGATGGACTTATTCACCGCCAGCCACTGATCGTTAAAATACCAAACCGGATACCAATAATAGCCTTCTTCGGTTAACCATTGAATCGCATGACTCTCGAGGTTGACAATGCCAATACGTGAACGAGAATCGTCAGACGAATAAAAGGCCAACTTATCGCCATTATAGGAGTGCAGTGCACTGCCATTGTATGCGTTGATAGCGGTAATCGCTGAAGGCTGAAAACGTTCAGTATCCAATTGATACAGTTGAGCGTGTTGATCTTTGCGACTAAAGCGTAAGGTTGCGACAAAATGATTGCCTTGAGGGTGCCAGCTGATTGGTGTTGATGTTTCTGGCGACGTATCCATCCAGCGTTTGGGTTGTCTGTTCTGCAGTGACAATGTGTAAAAAAAGTTTTTCCTTTCGCCATCAGCTAATCGATCCCAACGTAAAAAATGCAGCTGTCCGGTTTTTGGATTAAAGGAAGGTAGATAGTCGTGATCGGAATGACTCGTAAGTGGCTCTAATTGGCCATTGCTCAATTGCATTAGATACAAATCGAACTTTTTGTTTATTTGTCTTTGAAAGACAATGACGGTTCCATCCGGACTCAATACTGGCCAGTTATCGCTGGCATCGGAGTTTGAAAGGTTGGTCCAGCTTTCGCCCAATCGAGATCGATAAAGTTGTGAATGACCCGTTTTATTGGAAGCAAATATAAATTCGGCTTCGGCAATGGCGCCCAGGTAAAACGATTTTACGGTTTCTATGTTTGCCCAGGTGGTCCAGATGGCTTTTTCATGTTCCAGTAATTCTGGCGATTTTGCACGGATTTGATCAAACAAGTCATGCATTTCACCACGTAAATGGGCGTATTGTTTAAAAAAAGTCACACTATTTTTCCAGGCCAATATATGCCGCCGGAATTGTTGTTCAAAAACCAGAGGCGTTGCTGAGTAATTGAGCTGGTTGATTTCATTAACGTAGAGTTCAATGGCTTGATGGATTGGGATTGTTTCTGGTTGATGGTTGCGTACTCGGCCCAGTTGATCGTCTTTTTGTAATACTGAATGGATGGCCTGACGCCACTGTTGTAGTGGTGAGTTTTCTGCGAATAGTAGTGGCGCAATAAAACAAGAGATTAAAACTATCGAGTTTCGGATCATGACGCAGCCTTTTTTCTTTGCAGTGTAGAAGAGGCCACGCCATATGTACAAATGTTAGCGCCTTTTAAACGATCGCCACTTTGCGTCTGCCCAGCGGGCACTTTTGCTGAGTTGTTGCTGAAATTTTTTCAACCACTTTTCTGCAAGTGGGTATTCTGTCGCCAATAACGCCAGTCCTAAAGGAATGATTAAAACGGCAGGACCGGGAAGAACAATGAACACGATGCCAATTAAAAGTACGGCCAAGCCTACCAGTGTAATCAGCGTTTTTTTGACTAGTCGCATAACTTTCCTATTGTTTTAAATATCTTAGGTTGATAAAGCAAACTTTAAGCCATTGGTTAATTATTAATAAAAACAACTAGTTAAACTGCTTTATCGATTGAGAAGACAGGTCGTAGCGAGTGATTTCACCAAACTTTGGTAATTTTGATAGATTCGGTTGTCACAGTAATCGCTTCAATGGATAATTCCTGTTAATGTTTTTTAAAGAGAGTAAGTGCGAGTGACGACCACAGCCATTATTTGCGGCAGCGATTTACGACAATACCCAGGATTAGCATTAACCGACTCAGTTGAAGTGACGTCTCAATACGGCGAACTGTCTTCGCCCATTTTTAAGTCTACGTCATCGAAAAATCCTTTGTATTTTCTGGCAAGGCACGGAACCGACAGTTCCATTGCGCCCCATTTGATCAATTATCGAGCTAATATCGATGCACTCAAACAATTGGGTGTAGAACAAATCATTGCCGTAAATACAGTTGGAGGCTTGTCCGAAAGTATGGGGCCAGGCACGTGGGTCTGTCCGGATCAGATCATTGATTATACACACGGGCGTGAGCCGACCTTCTTTGACGGCGTGACTCGTTCTATGAAGCATATTGACTTCAGTTTTCCCTTTGAGAAAAGTTTACGTGGAGAGCTGCTCCAGCTAGCCAATAAAACCAAACGCTCCATGATTGGCTACGGCACTTATGGCGTGATGCAGGGGCCGAGATTGGAAACGGCCGCGGAAATTAAACGTATGCAACGTGATGGATGCCATTTGGTAGGCATGACCATGATGCCAGAAGCCGTTTTGGCGCGTGAGCTGGATATCGGCTATTCATCCATTTGTTTTGTCGCCAACTGGGGCGCAGGTATGGAATATCAACCACTGGATGTTGATGCGATTTACGCGTTGGTTAAGTCCGGCTTTGCGGATATTGTTCAATTTTTAACGGAGTTTTTCGAAATTAAAAAGTAAGGCATTTTTTTAAAGTTTATTTTAAAGCGCGCAACAGCGCGCTGTTTTTGTTCATCCCAACCACCAGTTGTTTTTCATAACCTCTTCTTGACTAAAGACACCTGTGTTTAAAATCCAACCCGTCACTAAATGCGCTGGAGTCACATCAAACGCAGGGTTAAATACGTCACTCATTTCCGGTGCCCATTGGCAACGGCCAAAACTACCGCTTACGCCTTTCACTTCTTTGTTTTCACGTTCTTCGATGGGGATCACGCTACCATCGGGGCAGTCGGGGTCTACGGTGGTTTGTGGCGCGACGACGTAGAAAGGAATTTGATGATAATGCGCGAGCACGGCGAGCGAGTAAGTGCCAATTTTGTTAGCAAAATCACCATTGGCTGCAATCCGATCACTGCCAACAAAAATACGATCCACTTCGCCTTTTGCCATCAACATGGCCGCCATATTATCGCAGATAATTTTATGTGGAATGTCGCGTTCAACGCATTCCCAAGCGGTGAGTCGACCCCCTTGCAACAGAGGCCGTGTTTCATCGACCCAGACGAAAACATTCTTCTTTTGTTGATGCGCTTTGGTGATAACGCCCAACGCGGTACCGAGCCCGGCAGTGGCCAATCCACCGGTATTGCAATGCGTAAGCAGTTTTTCACCGGATTGAATTAATGCTGCGCCATTGGACGACATGCGTTCACAGAGCTCGATGTCTTCGTCAAGCAACTTTTCTGCTTCAGCGATAACATCTTGCGGATATTCTCCGCTGATGATGGCACGTTTCATTTGATCAATGTTGTTCATCAGATTAACTGCTGTGGGACGCGCTGCTCGCAATACATCAGCGGATTCTAGTAACTGCTCTTTCGTTCGACCTTGTTCTGCTAACAGTCCAAGTAAAATGGACGCGGATATGCCAATGGCGGGCGCACCTCGAATGGCGAGTCGTTGAATGATCTCAACCAACGTGGTGACATCGTTACAAGGCAGCCATTGTGTTTCATGCGGTAACAAGGTTTGATCTAAAATCAAAAAGTGTTCGCCGTCGTATTTCATACAGCCAGTGGTAAAAGTTTTCATCGTATTGCGACTCTTATATTGTTTACGTCTCTCGAAGCTCCAAAGCACGCGCTAAATGATCAATCAGTACAATGCTTGCTTCGAAAAAGTTTCGGCCGAAACCAATCACACCGTCTTCATGCCCGGCCATAGTGAAAATGCGCTTTCGTAACACCGTTGTTTCGTTAAACAAGCGTTCAACTTCTTGCGCCATTAACGGTGTACCGTAAGGAATTTCGGCTCTTGTGCATGGCAATTGTAATTGTTCGGAACAGTTCCATATTTCCGGGCAATGTGCGTGCACTACACAATGTATGTTGTCACTCAGTTGGTACAGTTGGCCGTGAGTCATGGCTTCCGATGACGGTTTGCAGTGACCTTGTGCTTTTATAAAGTTTTGCTCGGGATGGCACTCGGTAATTAATGCAAAATCATTGGTGTTTAAAAATTCCGCTTGGCTGGTTTGAGTTCCGGTAATTATAAAATGCTCGGGTTCCCCGGGCTGGCGCATGCTGATATTTCCGTAGCCAAAACCCATGTACCGTTGATTTGACTGACCAATAAACTGTAATCGATGGTGAATGTGTCGCCACGCATTAAATTGTGCGATCCAGGCGGGGTGAATGGCGTCGCATTCGGTGAAGTCGAGAGTGAATTTAATGACACCTTCCTGTTCATGCGAACTTTGTTCGGTATCGTGCAATAAACGTTCGTCAGACATAGATTAAAACAAGGGTAATTCGGAAAAAGGACGCTATTCCATTATTATACGCGTTAATTACCAATATCGTGGCAACTTATGACCGAATTTGGCGTAATCGCGGTTTCGCTAATCGCTGGAATGTTATTAAAGCGAAGTCGACAGCTTCCTGACAACAGTGCTCAAGTGCTTAACCTGTATGCGATTTGGATTGCACTGCCAGCGCTGATTCTGGCAAACGTGCCTCGGCTCAGTTTGTCGATAACAGTATTATGGCCGGCAGCAACCGCCTGGGCTTGTCTGTTGTTTTCTGCATTACTGGTATGGCTGCTCGCTCGACGGTTGCGCTGGTCGAAAGCAACCCGTTGCGTGTTGTTGCTGTTAGTGCCGCTGGGTAATACTTCTTTTGTGGGCATACCATTGGTGAATGCACTGATCGGCGCAGAGGCGATCGGTATCGCTATTTTATACGATCAATTGGGCAGTTTTTTAGCGCTGGCCAGTTACGGCACGCTAATTTTGGCACTACACAGTGAGCAGGCGTTTAACTGGCGCGATATATTGAAGAAAATAGTGACTTTTCCACCCTTTTTAGCGCTCATGCTGGCGCTGTCCCTAAATCATTATGAGGTCTCAGGGGCTTGGATAGACACAGTGCGCGTACTGGGGACGACATTGGTACCGGTAGTGATGGTGGGCATTGGGTTTCAGTGGCAATTTAAGCTGTTTGCTGAGGATCGTTCGGTGGTCATTTGGGGCTTGGCAATCAAACTGTTACTGATCCCGCTGTTGCTTTGGTGGATTTTATTGAATGTTGAGTTACCTGAGTTGATATTTCAAACTCTGGTATTGGAGTCAGCGATGGGACCGATGATATCTGCGGCTGCTTTATTGATTGCTCACAATATCAAGCCTCGTCTGGCGTCTGCCATCGTTGGGTATGGGCTATTGCTTGCCTTTATCACCGTGCCGATTTTGAACGGGTGGTTGTTTCAAGGCAAAATATTGGGGTAAGCGATTCGATTCTCGCAAGCTTTCGGTAAAATTGTATCTTATATGTACACAATCAACTATACTATGCACCCATTGAACGATCCTAAATGCCATAGGCTCTCCTGTTTTTACCTTCTTTAATTTGGAAATTCCTTTTTTATGTCATCAGATACAGTGCTGAACTTTGATCAGCTTTCTTTGCCCGAGTCTATTTTATCGGCTTTAAAAACAATTGGTTATGAAACACCTTCCCCTATCCAAGCGCAATGTATTCCATTATTGCAACAAGGCGGCGACTTAATTGGTCAGGCGCAAACCGGTACTGGAAAAACGGCCGCTTTCGCTTTACCTACGCTCGCAAAAGTGGATGTTAATTTAATGCAGCCACAAGTTTGTGTTATTTGTCCGACACGTGAATTAGCCATTCAAGTAGCAGAAGCATTCACCGAATACGCAAAAAATATTAAAGGATTTCGAGTGTTGCCCATTTACGGTGGTCAGCCATATCCGCCACAATTACGTCAGTTAGATCGGGGTGTTCACGTTGTGGTAGGAACACCGGGGCGTATTATGGATCATATGCGTCGAGGCTCACTGAAGTGGGATCATTTAAAAACTCTGGTGCTGGATGAAGCCGACGAAATGTTGCGAATGGGGTTTATTGATGATGTTGAATGGATATTGGAACATACGCCAGAGCATCGACAAATTGCATTGTTTTCTGCGACGATGCCAAAACCAATCAAAAAAGTAGCGCAAACCTTTTTAAAAGATCCACAACATATTCAAATCGAAAGTAAAGCGCGTACCGCCAGCACTATTAATCAGCAATTTATAACCGTCACTCAAAACTACAAACTAGAAGCATTGACGCGTGTATTGGAAAGTGAAAACTTCGATGCTGTTATCATTTTTATGCGCACCAAAAGCAGTTGTGATGAATTAGCAAGTAAACTGACTGCGCGTGGTTTCTCCGCCGAAGCAATTCACGGAGACATGCAACAAAAGCAACGTGAACAAATGGTGCAGCAACTGAAAGACGGCAAAATCGATATCATAATCGCTACCGATGTTGCCGCCCGCGGTCTGGATGTTGAACGTATTTCTCACGTCATTAATTACGATATCCCATACGATTCTGAGTCCTATGTACATCGAATAGGTCGTACTGGTCGTGCAGGGCGAGCGGGTAAAGCGATTTTATTTGTGACGCCACGCGAACGTCATCTATTGCGAATGATAGAACGCAATAATTCCACTCAAATTGAGCGCATGAGTTTGCCGTCTGTCGAAGTGATCAATGATGAGCGTACTCGTCGATTTTTTGAAGAAGTGCAGCAGCAAATTATAGCCGGCGAACATCAGAATTACCTTAATATCATTGAGCAAATTCAAAGTGAACACAATCAAAGCGGCGCAGACATTGCAGCCGCGATGGCCAGCTTATTATTTAAAGACAAGCCACTATTGCTGGACGCGTTGCCAGAAATTCCGGACTTTGAAAAAGGTGGGCGTGAGCCGCGAGAAGGCGGCAGTAAAAAACGCGGCATTGCACCGGTCAGCACTCAGGCTGAATCGCTTAAAGGAATGCCGGATGTTCGTTTACAACGCTATGTGATACATGTTGGTCGAACACATGGTGTTACACCCAAAAACATCGTCGGTGCCATCGCTAACGAGGCGGATATCAGCAGTAAATACATAGGAAACATTAAATTGTTTGATGACGTAACTACGGTTGACTTACCCGAAGAAATACCAGGAGAAGTCTTGCATATTCTTAGAAAGGCCAGAGTGTGCGGACAGGCTTTAAACATTGAACTGGCGAAAGATTACTTAAAAGGCGGTGATAAACCGTTCGGTAAAAATAAAAAAAGTCGTGGCAAAAAATCAAATGCCGCGAGTCCTCGTCGTTCCAGTAGCGATAAGAAAACCGATAGTAATAAGAAAACCAGTAGTGATAAGAAAAAGCGAAAAGTGAAGAAATAAGCCTTTCTGCTTCGTTCTCAGGTTGCAACTACGCAACCTGAGAGTCTGGTGGAATAAATTCCTGTCGTAGCAAACCAAAGCATTTTAAGTCGTGAAATAATCCTTTCCAGTATCCACACTCTCGACGCAATCCTTCTTCTTTAAATCACAATTTTTTAAGCAGACTTTCTGAACGTTCATTACCGGGAACCGTATCCGCTTGTATTCGATGTAATCTACCGCAAGCCAAAGAGTCAGCAAAAGCCTGCGTAATAATTGCCGAAACCGTTTCTTTGGCATATCCATGGCTCCAAAAATCGGGGTGAAGATCGTAACCGATATGCGCGTTTTTCATAGTTTTACTCCAACTATTAAAACCGAAAGTGCCGATCAAACGATTATCCTTGTGCAAGCGTATGGCCCAACGAATACCTTCACCGGATTGCTGGCGAGTTTTAAAAAGATGTATGAGTTCTTCAGCCTGTTCAAGGTGGATTAATACCCGTAAATCGTAATATTCAACCACCTATTCGTCCGAAAATTAGTTGAAAATCGCTTCACGATCCTGCAAGGTAATTTCGTCGAGTATCCATCGTGCGGTTTTAATAGTTGGTTGTTGATTATTGGTTTTCTTTTGTTATGAAATTTTTATCAACAAAGCTTAATTCGCAAAAAGTTTTCTATTCGACCCAACTTTATGCCGCTATTGACGCGTAGCAACTGCTAAAGTGTCACTTCTTAAGTTTAACTTCCGAATACAGCCAGTACAAACCGTACCGATTAATTAAAATGGATTGGATTTTTACTCATCGAGACAAAGTATGTCCAATAACTTTATTATCAAAGCATTGACCATAGAGCCATTCAAGCCACTAATTGCATTGAATGACAAACAACTTAAACAACACAACGCCCGTTTTATAACGGTAAACAGCAAGCCAGGTTTTCCTTGTCGCGTTTCTCTGGTTGATGCTGAAGTCGGTGAAAAAGTTCTATTGTTACCTTTTTGCCATCACAATGTTTCTTCGCCCTATCGTTCCTCCGGTCCTATATTTGTACGCCAACAAGCTGTACAAGCACAACTTGAAGTGAATGAAGTGCCTATGATGTTAGAGCACAGAACCCTATCGATCCGTGCGTATGATGCTCAGCATTTGATGATAGATGCTGCTGTGGTGTCGGGTAAAAAACTATCGTTAGCAATTGAAAATCTATTTAAAAACTCCGCAGTAGATTACCTTCATCTGCATAATGCCGGTGCGGGTTGTTTTAACTGTTCGGCGTGGCGTGTGTGAATAACTTTTTACAGATTGGGAACTTTTATTAGGATTCCTTGTAGCTTAATAAACGATAGGTATATTTATTACCTTCTTACAGGATTTAGGTACTCTCGACAATATGACAGTTGGTTTCATTTTACTTATACTATATTTCAAATTGGGACTTGAGAGTTTAACGCCTTAATTGAAGGTAAAAATGTTAGAAAAAACAATTGTTCGGCGCCAAATAGAAGAGATACCAGAAGCGTTAAGTGAGTACTCGCCATTATTGCAGCGTATTTTAGCCGCTCGTCAAATACGAACTCCATCGCAAATGGATACGCGACTAAAAGCCTTAGCCGATTATCGCCTGTTAAAAAATATTGACTTGGCCACGGAAGCATTGGAGCAAATGATCCGGTTGCAGCAAAAAGTTATTATTGTGGGTGACTTTGATGCTGACGGTGCGACTAGCACAACTCTGTTAATGCTTGCGTTACCTCAAATGGGATTAAAACAACTGTCGTATGTGGTACCCAATCGCTTCGAGTACGGTTATGGATTATCGGTAGCGATTGTCGAAGAAGTAGCAAAGCAGACGCCAGATTGGATCATTACTGTTGACAATGGTATTTGCAATCATGATGGCGTTGCGCGTGCTCGGGAGTTGGGGATTCGTGTTTTGATCACCGATCACCATTTACCCGCAGAAACACTGCCTGATGCCGAAGTCATTGTGAATCCAAATTTACCAGGTGATGAATTTCCCAGTAAGTCACTTGCGGGAGTTGGGGTCGCGTTTTACCTATTAATTGCATTGAGAGCGCATTTACGGGAAAAGCAGTTTTTTAATGAGCAAAACATTCGAGAGCCTAACCTTGCAGAGTGGCTAGACATTGTGGCTTTAGGGACCGTTGCCGATGTTGTGCCGTTAGACAGTAATAATCGAATTTTGGTTGCTCAAGGATTAGAACGTATTCGCGCTGGAAATTGTCGACCAGGTATCAAGCTTTTATTGCAGGCTGCAAAGCGCAATATAGCTAATGTGCAAGCCAGCGACTTGGGGTTTGCGGTAGGACCGAGGCTCAATGCTGCGGGTCGGTTGGAGGATATGTCTGTTGGCATTGAGTGCTTGTTAGCCACAACAGAAAATCTAGCAATGCCTTTAGCGTATGAGTTGGATAGTTTGAATCAATACCGCCGAGAAATTGAACAAGATATGGTGCAAGATGCAATGGACAGCCTGAATCGAAAAGTAGGAGATTTAGTTGAAAGTAGGCCCCATGCCATTTGCTTGTTTGATGAGTCTTGGCACCAAGGCGTTGTTGGGTTGGTGGCATCTCGCATTAAAGAAAAAATGAACCGCCCTGTTATTGCGTTTGCTCAAGAAGACGAACAAAACTTGAAAGGCTCTGGTCGCAGTATTTCTGGAATTCACCTGCGTGATGTGCTGGCAAACTTGGCTGCGAAACACTCTTTTCTGTTGAGTAAGTTTGGTGGGCACGCCATGGCAGCAGGGCTGAGCATTAAAAAGGAGCATTTGCCTTTATTTCAAGAGTGTTTTGAGCGGGAAGTTAAAGCTTGGCTCGGTAATGACTCTATTGAAGATCAGATTTTAACCGATGGGGAACTTCAAGCCGATGAGCTGCACCTTTCTACGGCAATTAATATTCAGCAATCCGGACCTTGGGGACAGCAGTTCCCAGAGCCTTTGTTTGACGGTGAGTTTCTGGTTATCAATCAAAGAGTCTTGGCTGAAAAACATCTGAAACTGAATTTGCGGCATACGACGAGCGGTATAGAATGTGAAGGCATCTATTTTTTCGCACCGGAGCAGGTATTGCGAACCGATTTAACCAATGTTCAATTGGTGTATAAATTGGGAGTGAATGAGTTTAAAGGCGACACCAGTTTACAATTGTTAATTGAGCAACTGGTGTCGGTTCATGCAAATGACTAATTATTTGTCATTACTGGTATAGACTTGGAGTAAATCAGAAGACGATGCTTTAAGCTTTTTTAACTTTTTAACTTGACTGCTACTTAGCCGAATAGCAGAACCTTTATAAGGTTTGTTATGGAAAAAGTTCCAATCTTTTTTATTGGCTTTGAATCCGATCATTTTTAAAACTTTTACATCTTGGCATTGCGCTCGTGAAGGTCTAAAACCAAGCTTTTTTTCATAGGCTTTGACTAAGCCTTTATGGACGATAGAACTTGAATGTTGATCTTTAATCTCACAATATTCCTCTACAGAATAATTAACCATATCACTCGCAAAAAGCGATCCAGACGATACTAAAATTAAAGTGGCAGCTAGCTTTTTCATTGCAGACTCCTGATTCTCAAACCGGAACAAACTGGAAGAAGCCCAAGATGAAACTATGGGTGTTTTTATTATGGGACTATCTTTCGAAAATTACATTGAAGAGCTGTAACCGAGTGTGTCAAAAAGAAGGTTTTGTAATGTTCTGTAACTGAGATAACCAAATGAAAGTTAATACGCTACAACTTAACGTTTAACGCGTCGAAAATGAAGGTATTAAAAAAAATGCTTTAATTCGTTTTATCTTTTTTAGTTTGTTGCGCCAATAACTCGCCACAAAAATTTTTATTACCTTGCCATTGTAACGCTTTGACTTCTTCTTTATTTTCATCGGTATTGGCGCGAAGTATGCACACATCATTGTCGGAATCTAGAGGAATTGAAAACCCTAAGCCTAGAAATGAACCGCGGCCACCTGTTGATGTTCCTATAGAAAGTCTAGATTGACTGTCGCTATGTTCCTTCTTTGTCCATTCGACATAGAGTTCTCCATTGGACTCGAATTGGCGATTGGGTACACCCCAGAGTGAAATTAATTGATGTAAAGAGAGGCCTTGATATTGGCTGAGTTGCTGATCCACTTCCTTTATCGAATAAACAGAACAGCTGCTGGCAAACACAAGTGATACACAAAGCAAGAAAGTCGTTGAACGTCGCATCATGGAGTTACTCCGAAGCCGGGCGCCTAACCGAAGTGAGACAAGGGATTTTTCATCGCTATAGCCAATCACTATATTCCACTGTTTAAATCGGGAGCGTTTTTGTACAATAGCGCCTTTTCGACCTCAATAAAAGTGACCGGTTAGCAGTATTATGATTGAAATTAACGCGATTCGAGAAAAAATCAAAGACTTAAGTGCTCGTAACCTTGAACTCAGGGGGTATCTTTGACTTCGAAACCAAACAAGAACGATTAGTCGAAGTTGAGCGTGAACTGGAAGACCCTTCCGTCTGGAATGAGCCTGAGAAAGCTCAAGCGCTAGGGAAAGAACGTTCATCTTTGGAGCTCATCGTTAATACTTTTAATCAACTCCAACAAGGGCTTACGGACAGTTCCGATTTATTAGACCTGGCCATCGAAGAAAACGATGAAGACAGCGTGCTCGAAGTAGAGCGAGAGCTTAACGAGCTGGAAGGTCAGCTGGCGACACTGGAGTTTCGTCGTATGTTTGCTGGGGTTAACGATGCTTCTGACTGTTATTTGGACATTCAGGCGGGCTCTGGTGGAACCGAAGCTCAAGACTGGGCGAATATGTTGCTACGAATGTATCTACGATGGGGTGAAGCGAAAGGTTTTAAAACGGAGTTGATTGAAGTTTCCGAAGGTGATGTAGCCGGGATCAAAAGTGCTACTATTCGCTTTGGCGGAGAATACGCGTACGGTTGGCTACGTACTGAAACCGGTGTTCATCGTCTGGTTCGTAAGTCACCTTTCGACTCAGGCAACCGGCGACATACTTCTTTCGCTTCGGCTTTTATTTATCCTGAGGTTGATGAAGATATTGAAGTCGATATTAATCCATCGGATTTGCGCATTGATACCTATCGTGCCAGCGGTGCTGGCGGTCAGCACGTTAACAAAACCGACTCGGCCGTTCGTATCACACACTTACCGACCAATACGGTCGTTCAGTGTCAAAATGATCGTTCTCAGCATAAAAATAAAGATCAGGCAATGAAACTGTTAAAAGCGAAATTGCATGAACTGGAAGTAATGAAGCAGAATGAAGAGAAGCAGGCGATGGAGGAGTCCAAATCGGATATTGGATGGGGCAGTCAGATTCGTTCCTATGTTTTGGACGATGCTCGCATTAAAGATTTAAGAACGGGTGTTGAAAACCGTAACACCCAAGCCGTACTGGATGGTGAACTGGATCCTTTTATTGAAGCCAGTTTAAAAGCCGGCCTATAAACTTGATTGATACATTGAGAGAAAGAATGACCGAACAAATCCTTCAAGACGAGAACAAGCTGATTGCTGAACGTCGCAGTAAATTAGAGCAAATTCGCAAAAATTGCCCGGCTAACGCACACCCAAATGATTTTCGCCGTGAACATTACAGTGGTGACTTACAACGAGAGTTTGAGTCTGTATCGAAAGACGAATTAACGGATCTCAACAAAGTGGTCAGTGTTGCCGGCAGAGTCATGGCGAAACGTGGTCCTTTTTATGTTGTTCAGGATATGAAAGGTCAAATACAAGCCTACTCCGGCAAGGAGGTGCAAAAAGAGATTAAAGAGCGTTGGGGTGAGCTGGATATTGGCGATATTATCGGTGTAAAAGGGACCCTTAAGCGCTCAGGAAAGGGCGATCTTTTTGTTGCGATGGAAGAGTACCAGTTATTAACAAAATCGCTACGACCGTTGCCTGACAAATTCGCGGGCCTAAAAGATCAGGAGCTAAAGTATCGACAGCGCT
Organism: Pleionea sp. WD8-19; assembly: GCF_055326765.1. Lineage (NCBI taxonomy): Bacteria > Pseudomonadati > Pseudomonadota > Gammaproteobacteria > Oceanospirillales > Pleioneaceae > Pleionea > Pleionea sp. WD8-19. The sequence goes on from NZ_JBUZOU010000003.1 coordinate 292,420, forward strand.
ATGTGGACCTGATCACAAACCAAAAAACACGACAGGATTTTTTGATACGCAGTAAAGTGGTCGAAGGCATTCGTAAATACCTCTCTGACCGAGACTTTATGGAAGTTGAAACACCGATGTTGCAAGTGATACCGGGTGGTGCAACGGCACGACCTTTCGTCACTTTTCATAATGCAATGGACATCGAAATGTTTCTGCGAATCGCCCCCGAACTTTATCTAAAACGATTAGTGGTTGGCGGATTTGAGCGTGTGTTTGAAATTAATCGTAATTTCCGAAATGAAGGCTTGTCGACTCGCCATAACCCCGAGTTTACGATGCTGGAATTCTATCAGGCTTATGCCAATTACAACGATCTGATGGATCTCACGGAAGACATGTTACGAACGTTAACCCAAGATATTTTGGGTACAACGGTCGTTACCAATCACTTAAAAAATGAAGAAGGTGAAGTCATTGAAACAATCGAGTACGATTTTGGTAAGCCGTTTACTCGAATGACGATGGTCGAAGCCATTTTGGAATACAACCCCGAATTTGATACCAAAGTTTTTGAGCAACCCGATCAAAATTTGGAGTCATTGATTGCTTATGCCAAACAGGTTGGGGTAAAAATTCCAGAGAATAATGTATGGGGGGCCGGCAAATACTTAACTGAAATATTTGAGGCGACCGCAGAGCATAAGCTCATCCAACCTACTTTTATTACGGAATATCCCTGGGAAGTTTCTCCACTAGCAAGGCGCAACGATCGAAATCCGTTTGTTACCGATCGCTTCGAGTTTTTTGTTGGCGGCCGAGAATTGGCAAATGGCTTTTCGGAGTTAAATGATGCCGAAGATCAAGCCGCTCGATTTCGTAAGCAGGTTGAAGAAAAAGAGTCGGGCGATGACGAAGCGATGCACTACGATGAAGATTATATTCAAGCTTTAGAATTCGGTTTACCGCCTACGGCGGGTGAAGGTATCGGTATCGACCGATTGGTCATGTTGTTTACTGACTCTCCAACTATCAAAGATGTGATCCTGTTTCCACATATGAGACCACAAGGTTAAGCGAGATAAACTCGATTTAAAACATGAGCTAAAGTAGAGAAAATTGCATGACAATTGTAACTCGAGTGAACTGGGTATTAATGCTGATTTCCGGGCTAGGACTTTTCGGTTATTACCAGGTCGGAATGGGCGCCAATCATTTACTTTGGATAGATTTGGTCACTTTTGGTGGTATTGTTCTGCTTCAGATCACTCTACTCGCTCGATTGGGAAGACTTTATGGTTTTTCGCTCGTGCTATTATACGTATTGGCGTTGCTGCAAGGATTGCGGCTGATGCTTTCTCTTGGCACCGCATCGGTTACTGTGAGCGGTGTGTTAACTTTACTTTTCACTTTATTTTTAATCCTTTTCTTTATTGGTGTGCGCGGTTTTCTTCGGTCTGAAAAAGGCAGAACAGCCCTTGGTTTGCCTACTGGCGAAAACGTTTCTTAACCTTATCCACTGAGCATTGGCGAAATTGGGCATTTTAGGCTGAGTTTTTGCCAATGGTTTTCCTTTTCGATCTGAATATCAAGTTTTTTATTTCAATATGAGATAATGAGTCTCGCCTTAAAATTACGCAATTTGCGATTTCGTGGCTTACAATAAGTTTGTCGGTTTTTATCTTAGGCGAGTTCTGGCCAAAAGCATAAGCGCATCCGATCTTTCCAGAGAACCCGATAGTCAACATGCTAAAGGTGGAGCTATAAGTGTCGCACTGGAAGATAGCTACTAATTCAAAAGAGATCCGTAAACTGATCCAGCCGATGATGGGTAAGGGCCAGGTCTGCCAGTTGTTTGACCAGAATACCCATAACCTTCATCAGGTGATGGCGTTGATCATTGATTGCGACGCTGATTTCGTTCCTGATCTCGCAAAACTCTCCTTTGACGGGCTAATATTTACCTGCGAAATTAGCGAGTACAGTGATGGGATTTTTGATCTCGATTTTAATCAAGCCCAGTGGCAAAAATTACTTCAGTTAATCGGTAAATACGCAACGCAGTCCATTCGATTACGTGAACAACAGCAACTTAATCGAGAGATGACGCAAATAGGCATTGCACTGTCGTCTGAAAAAGAGCTTTCAAGCTTGTTAACGATGATTTTAGACGAAGGGCGAAAATTGTCGGAGTGTGAGGCGGCGTCACTTTATTTGGTCGACCGAAGTGACAAAAAGCAACCCTTTCTTAAGTTCATGTTGTTCCAAAATGAAAAGCTCGATATTCCCTTTCAGGAAAAGAGATACCCACTGAATCATAAGTCTATGGCAGGGCATGTTGCTTTAACCGGTAAGCTCCTGAACATTCCAGATGTTTACTTTATTAAAGACGACGAGCCATATGTATTTGATGACAGCTTTGACCGTGCCTACGATTACCGTACTCGTGAAGCTTTAACGATACCAATGAAAAATCACAGTGATGAAATCATTGGAATATTGCAATTTTTAAATCGAAAAAATGAAAAGCACCAAGGCAAAGCGTTTGACCCACAAACTTGCGATCTTTTAGTCGCACTCGCCAGCCAATCGGCTGTTGCGATCGATAACAGTTTATTAATAGAAAATATTCGAGATTTATTTGAAGGATTTGTATCTGCTGCAGTCACCGCAATAGAAGCTCGAGATCCCATCACCAGCGGTCATTCTTTTCGAGTCGCCGGATACACTTGTAATTTGGCTCAACAATTAGAGCGGCACCCGATATTAAAGTCACAGGCTTTGACCGTCGCTGATATGCGAGAACTTCGATACGCTGCATTGCTACATGATTTCGGGAAGGTCGGTGTAAGAGAGCATATTTTACAAAAAGCAAAAAAACTCAATCCGTTGGAGCTCGAACTGGTTCGTTCTCGGTTAAAATGGTTTCGAGAAAAGCTGCGAGCCGATTTTTATGAACTGGCATTTCAATATCAACGTGAAAACAACAGTGAAGCGGGGGATTGGTACGAGCAACATCTACAAAAGCATGAGCAGCACATTCAACAACTGGAGCTTTATTTATCGATTATTGAAGAAGCGAACGAACCGAGTATTTTGCATCAAGATCACTTTGACAAACTTCTTCAACTGAAAAATCTCAAGTTTGAATCTCAAGGCGTGGTTCATGAGCTGATTTCCGAACAGGAGTTTCTCGCGCTTTCGGTGACGAAAGGAAGTTTAACGGATCCAGAGCGCGATGAAATTCAGTCTCATGTTAACCATACATTGGAGTTTTTAAAGCGCATCCCTTGGACGCAGGATCTGCAAAATATACCTTTTATTGCAAGTGCCCACCATGAAAAACTCGACGGTAGTGGCTATCCTTTTGGATTGACGGCGAGTGAAATTCCTGTTCAAACGCGAATGATGACCATTGCTGATATCTATGATGCATTAACGGCCGCGGATCGACCTTATAAGGCTGCTCTGCCTCATGAAAAAGCATTAAACATACTATTAGGAGAGGCAGAACAGGGAAAACTGGATCAATCTCTGGTTGATTTGTTTATTGAGTCAAAATCTTTTGAAGTCGATAAAAGTAGCATGTAGTAGCGATGAACGAGGTATGGAAATCACGAAAAGCGATATTTAATATTTTTAGAACTTAGAACTTAGAACTTAGAACTTAGAACTTAGAACTTAGAACTTAGAACTTAGAACTTAGAATTTAGAACTTGGATCTTTATCCCCGGGGGAGTCTTGAGAAAAATTTACGCCCGTCACTGGTTATCTGCATCGATACTGACCGGCCTTTTGATGTACCTGCATTTCACACCTTTTGCTGTGTCGGTGAATTATGTTTGGTCCGATATCTTAGTCCGAAACTTGTCGCATAAGTTTATCCCTCACAAAGACATTCTTATCGTGGATATTGATGATAAAAGTTTAAAAGATATGGAGTCTATTGCTGGTAAGTGGCCTTGGCCTCGTAGTATTCATGCCTTTGTTATTGAGCAACTTCAAGTGTTTCAACCCAAAGCAATCGTATTTGATGTTTTATTTGTTGAGCAAGACGTTTATCGACCAGAAGCGGATCGCTACTTTGCTGAAGTGATCGCGAGTACAAACAATGTTTATCTAGCTGGTGCAGAATCAGGGAGCCGTCGAGTTACTCCAATTCGACTCGCGGATTATCAAGATGCACTGCAACTTGAGATGGTTAAAGGTGGGCGAAAAGAAGCGCGAGCTCACTTGACCTTGCCTTGGATAATACCGACAGAGTACTGGAAAGTAGGCAGTATTACCTTTGATTTAGATGTTGACGATATTGGACGTCATTATGATGTGAGGCGCGATCTCAGTGGTTGGCAGTGGCTCAGTTTGCCCGCACGGGTCGCTTCCGATCTTGGCGCAGAGTTGCCTGAACAAAATAAAATACGATTACGCTGGCTGGGCTCGGAAATGATGCCTTTTGAGAGTATTGGTTACTCTGATTTGTTTGCTCACTTGGAACATCCCGATGCGAATCAACATGGAGCGATGATAGAAAAAAAAATCCTGATCGTTGGCAGCTCGGCTCTAGGGCTTTTTGATACTCAGGCAACACCGCTCAGCCCAAACTATCCCGCTGTTGCGATATTAGCGACCGCACTGGATAATCTACTGCTCAACCGATTTTACCAAACGGTGGAGTCTGAACAACTTTTGATCGTGACAGCCCTTTTGGCATTTTTGTTTACTATACTCGGTAGTGCATTCAGGCAATACCGAATGATCATTTTCGTACTTTTGCCGACATTATTAATGATAAATGCAACGATGTTGTTTATGTCCCATCATTTTGCGGCCAATGGAATGATTGTTCCCATTGCTTACTCTTGTTTAAGTGGCTTTTTAGCGTTGTTAACCGTTTCGCTTGTTCGCGGTTTTGGCGAGTATATGCAGCGCCAGAAGTTGATTGGCCTTTTCAGCCGATTTATCGATCCGCGAGTGGTCTCTCAACTTATCGAGCAGCAAAAGTTGGAAGTTTCAACGCAAAGTAAAAGTTGTCAGGTTACGGTTTTATTTTCAGATATTCGAGGGTTTACCACACTTTCGGAGCAGCATACTGCCAGTGAGATAGTGGCATTGTTAAACCGGTACTTTTCTGCTCAAGTTGAGACTATATTTAAATATGGTGGCACACTCGATAAATTTATTGGTGACGCCGTGATGGCATTTTGGGGAGCTCCGATGAGCGACCCTGAGCAAGCCGATAAGGCTTTAAAAGCAGCCATTGAGATGTCTAAAAACCTTGCTAGTTTTCGAGAACAGTTACCAGCGTCATTACGTCACTTTGATGTTGGTATAGGGCTACATACTGGTGAAGCGGTTGTCGGTATGATCGGTTCTGATAAGCGATACGATTATACCGTCATTGGCGACACTGTAAATCTGGCCAGTCGTATTGAGGGGTTAACCAAAAACAAAGCGCGCATATTGGTTTCAGAGGATTGTAAAAACGCTTGTCTCGGTGATTTCGAATGGGTAGCAATGGGGTCATTTCACGTTAAAGGCCGGGAAAAGCCGGTGCAAGTATTTTGCTTGGAGGGTAGTCAGTTATGAAAATTAAGTTCGTGCTGTTCACGTTTATAGCCGCACTTTCAATTCCATTTTCACTTTCATTGTTGGCCGAAACGACGGCAGAGCTGGTGCGCGACAGTCAACTCCATAAGAAACCACAACTTCAGTCCGACATATTATCAACACTCAAAAAATCGGATCAGGTTCGCGTTACAACGCGTCAAGGTGGATGGTATCAGGTGATGACGTCTTCTTTAGTGGGATGGGTGAAAATGTTTAATTTGAGGTTTGACAGTCACGCCAGCCAAGAGGGGCGAAGCGGACTGGGCGCTTTACTGAGTAGCACTCGAAAACCACACAGCGATGTGACCCTCACTACCGGTGTAAGAGGGATCAATGAAAAACTGTTGAAAGAGTCAAAACCAGACTTTGCCAGTATGGGTAAACTGTATCAGCATACGGCCACACCTTCACAAGCAAAAATATTTGCTAAAGCCGCAAAGCTTAATGCCAAAAAAGTTGAATATGCCAAAGCAAAGGAGTAGCTCATGAGTTTTTATGTTTCTAAATATATGGTTGTTATATGCATTCTTTTCCTCACTGCATGCAGCGGCTTGGTGATTCAAGGTGTTGACTTAGGAAAAGCGGTGGATATTGGTAAAAAAGCATTTACTACCAATGAAGTGAGTGAAAAAGATGAAGCGAATATGGGTGCGCAAATGACGGCGATAATTTTAGGTTCCGCGTCATTGCATTCTAACCTTGAGCTTCAACGTTACGTTAATCGAGTTGGTTATTGGATTGCGTTGCAATCCGAACGGCCCGCTTTGCTGTGGCAATTTGCTGTTGTTGATACTCAGGCCATTAATGCTTTCGCGATGCCCGGTGGTTATGTGGTTGTAACGTCGGGAATGTTGGAGTTATTGTCCAGCGAAGCTGAATTGGCGGCAGTACTGGCACATGAAATTGCTCATGTTAATGACAAACATTACCTTAAAGCGATGGAAAAGTCAGACAGCTTGAGTCTGGTAGGTGACTTAACTATGTTCGCAGGGGATATATATCAAGCTCGCAAAGGAGATTCAGTGAATGATGACTTCTATTTGAATAAAGCAGTTGCTGAAAAATTAATAAATACCACGACCGAACTCTATTCGAAAGGACTCGAGCGAGAAGATGAGTTTGAAGCCGATTCGCACGCAGTAACCTTGTTGGCTCGTTCAGGATACGATCCCTATGCAATGGCGCACGTGTTACAAAAACTGGCAACATTGTCGGCAGACGACTCCGATCTACAAATGTTATTCAACTCTCATCCTAAGCCTGAAGATCGTCTGCAGTTCATTGCAGGAACCTATAATTCGTTACCATTGAGTGAGGGTTTGTTGGTAGAAAGCCGATTTAACACCATGATGGAAAAGGTAAAGGGAATTTAAAAGTACTGTTAAATTGAGTAACGCGCATAAATTTACTGCTCACTTACTGGTGGTCGATAAATGGAACCGGCGAAAACAGAACCTAAAGAACATTACTTGCAACATTTAAGCGAAGTAAGTCGTTCTAATTCGGTTACTGTTGCTGAAGATATTTTTAATGACAATGGTGTGCTTTTAGTCGCTAAAGGAACGCCGATTAATGAAAATGTCTCTAAAAAATTATTAGTACACAAAGTCAGCAAGCCGTTGGACTCTGTATTGGGTCTAGGGAATTTATTAACGCAGTCCCAAATCTTTCAAGATATTGAAGATTACCTACGACAATTTCCAGACTGTTATTATATGCATCATTCTTTGAAATACGATCAACGTTTGAGGCACTTGTTTACCATAAAAGAATTTCCAAGAGTATTGCTGCAAAAACTGACGGTTATGAAGCAGCGGTTTCCCAAGCATTACCAAAAATCACTGTTTATATGTTGGTTTTCCTGCATGGTCACCGATGAGTTAGGCAGTGAGTTCAGTTATGGTGACGACATCTTTTATGCCAGCTTATTCTCAGATTTGGGGTTATTGCACATCGATCCGAATTTGGTCAATGAAGATGTGATTCATGATAAAAGTGGCTTACAGGTTTATCAAAGTCATCCGCTCATCAGTCGTATGATTGCTGAAAACAGCTCTTTATTTTCAAAAAGCACATTGATTGCTATTGCCGAGCATCATGAACGCGGTGATGGCATGGGTTTTCCTCGCAAACGGAAACTAAATCGACTTTCAGTGACGGGCCAGGTTCTTGGAATCGCTAATGTCATTTATGATATTCGGATGGGATTGTTCCTTAAGATGAATCATACACTGATGGAGTTCGCGCCTTATTTACTCATCAATTTGCGCTCTTTTCCAGTAGAAGTTATTCAAGCGACGCGAAAATTATTGCACCGTGGAGGGTTGCCTTTACATCACAACATTGAAAGAAAACACCTGTTGCAGGTAAGCCAAAACTTGCGTGATAGTAGTCGTGCCTTTGTAAAAATTCAAGAGTACCTAAAATCTTTGTCCAGACTATTACATCCGATAGAAAGTGATGCAATCGCTAGCACATTATTAAAGTCCTGTTATTCAATACTGTCGACCATTCAACGTTCAGGGGTTACCAGTCCGGATATTGTGCAATGGCTAGCAACTTTACAAGAAGATGACTACGACGAATGTGTGCAAGAACTTGCAGAAATACAACATTTATTTTATTGGCTATTACAAGGAGCAAACGATAACTTACAGCAAATTGAACACTTTATTGATTGCTTCTCGTTATCGGATGATAGACGAAAGGAGTTTGAATCGATCAAACATAACATCAAAGAGATATTAGAGAATATTCACGCGAACAAGCCTTAACGGCTCATAAAATACGTTTTGATTTTCAATGGCTTTATTGAAGTAATTTAGATTTAAAACAAGGATTATTTTGTAACTTATTGATTTCATTTTTGATATTTGTTTTTTATGTTTTCTAGCTGGTAAGCTAATCAGCATCATCTATACTTTTCTTGTCGAAACGAGATTTTTTCAACAATTCCTGAGGGGAAACCATGAGCAGTAGATGGTTGGGGAAAGTGTTTTCACAAACACTCCGCGTATCCTATTTTATCTCTCTTTTGTTATGTTTGGCGGCATGTCACGGCAGCCGATTTCAGCCGCAGATAACACGAATACCAGCGACACAAGAAGCGCAATTGATGTACGCTGCGAATCGCTCAGATAACTTGCTAAATACGCATGTTAAAGATCCTTTTCATTATCCAATTCAAGTTGGAGAAGTTGGGCCTATTCAACCTCTTTTTGCTGGACCGCTCACTTACCCCTTTTATTGCCGCAGTTATCGTTCGGGGTTCGGTCAGCCACTGGTGGACAACCATCAGGGTTATGGTATTCCTGTGTATAAGCATAAACCGGAAGCAGAGGGTGAAATTATTGGATACAGTAAGGATTGCTCTATACCTACACAAGTTGTTTACTTTTATAGGCACAGTGAGTCCGGACTCTTTTATCCTTGGCAGAATAAAAATGAATCGGTGATGATGATTTCGCAAGGAAATCAGAAAAAACCATTTATTGTACGAGTTGAAGTTGGAACCATTAATCGTTTTTTGTATACCATCATGGCACTGAAAGGAGAAAACGATTTACCCGACCGAGTGGATACAAAAAATTGGAATCAAAAACTGATTTATTTTTTTGGCGGTGGGGTTGGCATTGGTTACGATCAGGGAAAATTAAAACTGCATCGATTATTGAAGCGGCTTACGGTACCGCTTACGGAGGGGTACGCGGTTGCTTTTTCTACGGGTAATGCAACGGCTACTCATTTCGACATTCGACTTTCAGAAGACACTGCATTACGCGTAAAACGTCAATTTAGTGCACGTTATGGTGTACCCAAGTATACGCTTGGATTAGGGGCTTCCGGGGGAGGCATTCAGCAATATTTATTGGCACAAAACCACCCAGGCTTACTAGATGGAGCCATTCCTCTTTATTCCTATCCGGATATGATTACACAAACCATTTATGCCCTAGATTGCGACTTACTGGAGTATTACTTCGATAAAATTGATGGTGAAAATGAGCTTTGGCAAACGTTCGAAAACCGACAGTGGATTCAGGGGGTTGCCGCTGACAGTGATGCAGAAAATCAATTTTATCAGCTGGACATATTAGCGCGCCTGGCCAGTTTACGGTGGCCAAATTGGAGAACTGAAGGCATTACTGAGTGCGCCAAACATTGGCGCCCATTAGCGCAATTGATCCATAACCCACGAGCACTGCGCTATGAAAAACTTTTCTCACCTGAGGTTTTACAACAGGTGCAGTGGTCTATTTGGGCCAACTTGCAGCATATGTTGGGACAAAGAGTATCCGGATTTGCCAATCAAACTTGGGATAACGTCGGAGTACAATATGGCTTAAATGCTCTAACGTCGCGCAAAATTTCAATTGAGCAATTTCTCGAATTAAATGCTCAGATTGGCAGTTGGAAGCCTCCTGAAAAAATGCTTCCCGTGCGTTACTGGATGATTGCGGGAAATTCTCGAGCCTCTAAATTTTCGATGTGGAGTCATCACAATATGGATGGCAGTCCCGATGGTGGCTTCACTCCAGCGCCTCGCGCCAGCGCGGATATTGAAGCGATTGAAGCAGCGTATCGTTATGGATTTGTTTTTAAAGGAGATATCAATATTCCAGTAATCGATTTTCGTCACTACCTTGAAGATGAAGTGGATATGCACCATATGTCGGCGTCATTTGCGACGCGATCACGAATTTTGAGAGCTAAAGGTCATACCGATAACCATGTGATTTGGATCAGCGATAAGCCCTATTTTCCATTAAAAGAAATGCTTAGCTTAATGGATCAATGGATCGAAATGCGTCGTGCAGGGTTAACGAATGAAAAGCCGAAAGAAGCTGTCGATAAATGCTTTAATACCGTTGGTCAAGTCATTGCTGCAGGGGATTCCGTTTGGGATGGACGGTGGAATTCAAAACCAAATGGCCTTTGCAGCCAACGATTTAAAATGAATACCAACTCGCGAGTCGAAGCCGGAGCCTCTCTTGCGGGTGATACGTTCAAGTGTGAGCTGCAAAGTGTTGAAAAAGCAATCGCCAAAGGTGTATACGGTAACTTGAACATGAATGAGCATTTAACTCGATTAAAGCAGATTTTTCCAAAAGGTGTTTGCGATTATGGAAAAGACTTTTTGAAGAAAGAGCGAGTTCAGCAAAATCGAGTCACTATGAATATGGGGCAGTCTGAACAGGTTCTTCCTTGAACCGAAATACTCGAAAGAATTAACGGAGGTTAAGGAGCAGCCTGCCCACTTGCTTTTTCAGTGGGTACTTCTTGATTCATACAGTCTGCAGGCAATTTGAGCGTATCATTGACGATTTCAAACACTTTTTCATAACCACCGGCTTCGGTAACATCGGTAGCGTATTGGTAGTTGACCAGTACTCGAGGCACGCCGGTAATTTTATAGCGCAACATTAACTGATAATACTGCTCAAACTTTTTCGAGAGAAACTCTTCATTCTGCAGCAAAGATTCTGCTTTCGCTTTCTCAACACCGGCATCGACAAACATTTGCAAAATGCCGTTATAGTCGCTAAACCCAGGCTTTTGTTCGTGCAACATTCCAAATAATATGGGTTTTATTTGATCCAGTACACCCAGCTCGCGTGCAACGTGATGAATTGCAACAAATGGGACAAATTCTTTCCGGCCTAAATCGGTCGGCACGCTGAAAAAATCGACATCGGGGGCAAGGTTAGACTTCCAGGAGTTTAAATGCTCCTCGAGTTTAAAGCAGTGCGGGCACTGGTAGGCAAAAAACTCGATTACGGTTGGTTTTTCACAGCGGTCTTTTACTTCTAAAGTGGTGTAACCGCTGGTAACCAGAGGGCTGTTCGAGTCTATTGTATGATCGTGTCCTTCATGATCATGACCTTTATGACTTTCATGAGCATGTGCCTCTGAAACCGCTTCTTTTTTACTCGACGGCTCGGCTTTTTTCTCGGTATCCGAGCCGCAAGCCGTTAAAAGAAGTGCTAGGAATGTCGCTGGTATCGCTTTTGAAAATAAGGATTTTGAATTCACGAATAGTAACTCTTATTTAAATTGAATGATTCGCAGTCTACTCAAACTGCGATCTCTCATGGTTTACGTTAGTTTTCACGCCAATAAATCACGCGATCACTGCCTCGGTAACGGCCGAATCCCACTGTCGCAATGGGATTGTCTTTGTTATTGTCTCCAGTCCAGTCGAAGGTTAACCAATCTTGCGTGGATAAATCAAATTCTACATTCACTTCTCCCGAGTTTCCTAAACCTGGCGCAGAAAACCAGATGCCGTTATTTGTAGGAGACGCGCCACTATTCACGTTGGTTACTGCTACAGGAAGGGTTGCACTGGTATCGCCAGGGCTGAGATCACCTTGATAACTGCCTGCGATGAAGTTAATGCGGGTGTTGATGTAAGTGGTGCAGTTATCCACTGAATTGACAGTCCAGCCGGTGCTGGAAAAGTATTCAGTAAAGAGTGGCATTTCCAACATCTGAAGTTCGGAGCCGTAAGTGGTTTTGAGTTGAAGCCTTCCAATCCGTTGCTCTACACCTGCGGAACTGGAAGTGCCATTAACACCATCGGAGTCCGTCGCGTCAATATCTATACGAAGATTAAATTCCGAACTGAATGTATCGAATTGATAGTGTACATCAGGAATACTCACGTTGGTTGCGAGGCCTGTATTGTCAAACAATGGAGAGCCAATGACACCGCTGCTGGTTGTACCGGAAGCCGCTGCACCTGCAGAAACGTCAAATCCGCTAATGCTGATTGTTCCTGACTCGAGTTTAGCGAATCCAGAATCATAATTGGCGGTCGGTTGCCCTGTTGAATTAACCGCTTGAATCGAAATTTCAAGACTGTCTGTTTGGCCGACTTTATCTAAACCCGCAACACCGTTTGCCAGTCCGGCGTAACTAAACGTACCGCACTGCTCTACGAAATTGTCCGTTATGGTTAAATTGAACTGATCGGGAATGAACCGCCCTATATTGGCACGAATACCGGAAACCGACTCTCCACTGCTCATAAAGTTGTTGGTGAGGGCATTGAGCGTCAATATACCCACTTCGCTCCAAGATTGCGGCACGACTGCAGTACCTTCATTGCCGCTGCCGATGGCTCCAAAGGTATTAAAGCTGATGTCGTAGTCTCCGAGTAAACCGTTTGAATTGGTAACAATTTGAGCATTGGCGCTAAAAGTCACATCGGTGGCTGAGGAGGGCACATTAACGATATTTGGGGTAATTCCGTTATCACTTAAGTCGGCCCCATTGTCCGGTTGGCCATTATTATCGGCGTCGTCACCGGCCTGCCATAACACACTACGAAGGGTGGTATTAAAGTTGTTTCCTGCGACCAAATAAACAGGATCGTTTACGGTCGTCGCGTTGGGAGCGCCTGCGACTTGGATTTCGTAACCAAAAGGTCTAACAACAAAAGGTAAAATGCCACCTATGACTTCGTCCGTGGTGCCGCTCACAGGATCCCCAATGCCGACATCATCTTTTGCAGAAAAGCTGATACTGCCGACATCATTGTACACGACTGAGACGGTCGCCACGCCATTAGTAAAGGTGACGTTTTGAGGTGTGGAAGTCGGTTCCGAAGTTGCGATGGCCGCACCATTAACTAAAAGTGCTGTTACACCCGTGGCAGGCGTGTTGTAGCTGGACCAAAAATTGATGGCTTTAACACCCGAGTATTCTTCTATGACACCGCAATTGGTGTCGCCGGGTGCTTGACCGGCCGCGGTTAATGTCGCATTAAAAGCGCGTCCAGCAATTTGGGTCGGAATGGGTGATGGGGTGACGACAAAACCAAAGGGGCGAAAAGTAATGAGTCCTTCACTGTCATCATCTGTGATGGTGCCATCCGAAGCGTCAATATCCAGTGTTTCGCTAAACGTATTGCGCAAATAAAGTGTGACGGTGCCCGCATCGGCGGCAACGAATGTATAAGTGGCATTTCCATCAATAAAGCCCGAATTGACCAGACTGCCTTGTGCCGGGTCTGGGTTATTTCCAAGCTCATCAACGACGTCCCAAAACCCGTGACTGGTCGACGTCGACAAATTTATGGTTCCGGTATATCCGGTTTGTACGACTCCGCCAGCATCGACTATGGAAAACTGAATGGCTTCTCGAAAGCAATTGATTCCGTTGCCATCGTGTGTGATATCAATGATGTTATTCGCACAGGGTTCCGTAATACGAACTTGAATATTATCGATTTCAATGTACTCATCGCTGGCACGGTAGCCCTGAAAAACACGCAAACGAATACGGGTATTGGCGCTGATATAAGGCGCTAAATCGTAACTAAACGATCCGCTAACGTCGTTTGTGAATGTTTGTAAAGCGGTATAATTTGCGCCGCCATCGCTGGACGCGGCAATGTCGAATCGATCCCCATTTTCAAGGGTACCCGACGTATTGAGATCAAGTGTTAATGTCGCCGTCAGCGCATTGGTGAGATCCATTTCGCGCTCCACCCGAGGATCTTCACCCCCACCTCCGGTGTCATTGTGCATCACCAGTACGCCACCGCTTATGAATACATCACCAGAAGTTGCGCTGTTATTATCGTCGCTTTCGATCCAGGGCGTTGCCCAATTGGCACTGCCAGCACTGTAAGACGCACTTGAAAAATCATCAGTGAAATCTTGCGTACAAATGCCCGTAGCTGAGCAAGGGTGCGTTTCAGCCATCACCGTGGCGACGTGGGCAGCGGTTAACGTGTCGGCATAAATTCTTACCTCATCAATTCGGCCATTAAAGTAACGGCCAGCAAAAAACTGATCCTGACCGATTTGCAAGGGATCATTATTATTGATTAAATTTCCGGTAAACGTTGCACTGCCAAGCTCTGTTCCATTGACGTAGATTTTTTGCTCTCCATTTTCGTAAGTGAGTGCAATGTGATACCAGTTATTTGGCGTGAGGTTGGCACCAACTGAGCTAAACTGTTGTGTCCCGCCTGATGCGTTATTCCACCACCAATTGATTTCGCCAGAAGAATTGATATGGAATTCGTAGTTTTCATCTTTCGACAGAATTGTCATTAACCCGGAGCCAGGAATACTGCGTGGGTAAATCCAGGTAGTGATGGAAAGATTGGTACTGATATCCAACAACGGATTATCGTTGATCGCCAGGTATTGATTCGAGCCGTTAAATTCACCGTAAAAGCAGGTACCGGGATCGCCCGCTATTGCAGGACCGGCGTTCAGGTTTTGCGCGCCATTAAAGGCGGTTAAATCCAGGTTATTAGCGGTTTGGTCTTGCACCTCTCCTGCGGTACCGGTCCAGTTGGCTTCTTCAAATCGCCATTCTGCGACCGGGTTAGGAAGGGGCGTTGGGCAAACGCGACTGCTGCCGTCCCAATTGTTTCTCGCGAGTTGGTTGCTGTATACACTGTTGATTGACGCTGCACTTAAATCGTCGCTAAAAATAATGACTTCGTCGAGCAGGCCATTCCAGGCTTGCGAGGCATCGAAGGTTCCACCGACGCTGTCTTGATCCTGGCCTAAGGTTAAGCCATTAACCGCTATATCGAGAAAGTTGGCGCCATTATTGTGCGTCACACAGCCCTGTAGATTACTGTCGATGTATAAGCAGCTCTGTGAAGTGGCGCGCGTGCGCACCCATGCAATGTGATGCCAGTTTCCGTCAGCAAAAACATCAGACAAAGTCAGTTGAGTATTGGTGTTAAAAGTGGCTTCTCTTAACGTCGGCCAGAACACAGTGTTCGAGTCAAAATAGACCGTGACTTCATTGTGTTGAGCGTCCGACATTGCGGCTGAGAGTATGGTTTGGCTCGCGGTATTGGTTGTATTAACCCAAACTGAGAGCGTGAAGTCTCCTAAGCCGTTCATAGCATCACGATTCATTGTGAGATAGTCGCCGGTTCCGGTTGCGCTTAAATCGGCGGCATTACAAATAAAGCCCGCCGTTGGGGTCGAGGCAATAGCCGTTCCGTGATGATTATTCCCGCTGGTGTCAACGACTTCATCGGTTGTTCCATCCCAACTCAGCTCATCCATACGCCACTCCGCAATTGGGCCTACAGAAATGGCCACTTCGGTCACGACAACGTCGTCGACGTGCCAATAATCGAAATCAGAACCATTGCCTTGAATGAACCAAAAGCGAATTTGCAGTCCGTTGTATAAGGCATCATTGGGTAGATTGTATGTGCGAGAAAGCACTTCTCCAGGAGCGCCATTGCCTAAGAATGTTTCGAGCGTTGTCCAGGTATTAGAGCTGTTAAGATACTGAATGACCAAATCTTCACCGTCATCTGGATCTTCACTGAAGCTATCGTCTCCCCGACGTATCCACACGGTTAAATCGGCTGCTGGAACAAATGCATTGATCGAATTGCTGGTGGCTAAAACTTGATCCCAACGCAGTCGCATAGCATTAAGGCCGGACTGTTGGGTTTCACTGCCAATGCTTGCGTCACCACCCAGTGAGTTTTCCGTCCATTGCCCAAATCCGCTTTCGAAATCATCACTGAAGAGGATGTCGCCAGGCGCGGCAAAAGGCTCGCTAGCTGAGAGTAACAAGGCCATTGCGAGTAATAATCGGGTAATCAGAGAGTTGTGTTTAGGCATTCGTACTCACAAGCAAATTCGTGATTTTTAGCATACTAAAGTTAAATGTATAATCAAAACAGAGGCTTATTACTATTATTTTAGGATAATTGAGGCAGAAATAAGGATCAAAGGGAGATGACGCAATGCATTGCAGGCCTAGTTAACCTAAGGCACTGCGTGCTTCGTTGAGATCTTCTGCGAGCTCATCGACCTCGTGAACGTCGATTTCGGGGGACATGCCAAGTTTGGCAAAAGCAGGGATCTTGGCCCAGTCAACTTGAGCCAATGGGTGATTCGTTCCGGCGTAGGACTGTAAATTGGCTACCGTAACGAGGTCTACGTAATCGGCTGGGCCCTCGTGTTCGCGCTCAAAGTTCAAGTAACCCATGGGTACCGCAACCAGCTCTGGAGTAAAGTCCCAGGTTTTAAGAATTGCCATGCCAATTTTCGGATGCAATCGCGCAATGATTTTGTCGAGAATGCCTTCGTGCTCTAGGATATCAGGCGTATCTTCGGCACAAGTGAGAATCGGCAATGTGCCTATTTCATGTACCAGTCCGGCCAGCATGGCCTGATCGGGTTTCAGTTTGGTGTAGTGACTGGCCAATACTTGGCAGATGGACGCCACTTCAATGGAGTGCTCCCAAGTTTCGCGTAATTTCGCATCCACCTGATCATTCGTCGCCTGAAACATTTGTTCCATCGCCAGTCCAGTAGCCAGGTTTCGTACAAAGGAAATGCCCATTCGAGTGATCGCCAGTTGCAGGTTATCGACGACAACCCGCCCACGCAGTAATGGACTGTTAGCAACTTTAATAATGCGGGCCGCCAGAGCGGCATCTTTTGCGATTTCATCGGCAATTAATGCCGATGATGCCTCTGGGTTTTCTACCGCTTCACGGATGCGGAGTGCAACTTCAGGCAAGGTAGGAAGAGTCAGACGATCATTTTTTATAGCGTCCAGCAATTCGGACAAAAAGGTCTGTTCCAGGCTCATAGGCGATCTTTTAGGGTTATTGGATTATCTCTATTCATTCGGATCGGTTTGTTCAGGTAACCGCTCAAGTATCAGTATAGGACTATTTTCCTGATCACACTGAATTTTTTCCGCGTCATCAATACTGTCTTTACAAAGAGCCAGAATGGTTACGGTATTCTGGACTGTCGCCGCACATACGACCTCTCCCTGTTTTTTACCATCAGCGAGAATCGCGCTTCCAGGGTCTGGAAGTTGCGTGCACTTTTCACCGGTAAGCCGTCGAAGGTGCGATTTAAGCTTGCCTTTATAATGCATTCGAGCGACGACTTCCTGTCCTGTATAGCACCCTTTGTTGAAGCTTACCGCATTGAGCGTGGGCAAATTCAGGTTGTGTGGCAAAAAGTTATTTTGAGTGCTGGCGTACAATCGCGGTACACCGTTTAAAATTTCTCGCATTAGCCAGTGTTGATAATCATAAAATAGGATGTTGGAATCATCGATTAACTTTCGTGCATGATCAATTGGAAGTACGTGCCATTGCAATTGCTGATACCAACTTACGATGAACCCTTCATCCTGTCGAGTTTGGGTCAAAGGCTTAGAAGTGTCCATTGATTGGCTGCCTAAAACGGCCCATTGTTCACTGGCATCGTTAAGTTGTGTTTGATAAAAAACAGCAAACTTTTTTAACGTGGCAAGTGTCGAGTCGAGAATCTCGCGGGGGATGATGCAAAGGTAGTGTTCGTTATCTAAGTTCATTAGTAGGAAAAGTGACACCATTCGGCCTTGGGGGGTGCAAAGCGCTGTTATGCGCGCTTGTTTAGGCATCACCTCTTGCATGTCAGCCGTGAGCTGCCCTTGTAAAAATTTGTGGCTGTCTGGCCCCTTAATTTCAATTACACCGTATTGGGATAAGTCGTAATAACAAGGCGCGTTGTCTGGGGGGAGTTGAACAGAATGTTTTTCTGCAATTTGAGACTGCCAGGTTGTAGTCATGAAATGTCCTCGTGCCGCTTGCGTAAATCGCAAGCTTACATTAAGTTAACCTGAACTCGGGATAAGTAAAAAGCCGGAGTAAAAAGCCGAGTCTTCATCTGAGTCAGGGTTAAGTTATCAATTCAAAATTAAAGTGCATTTATTATATGACCGAAGTATTTGATCGCAAAAAAATAATCTGGAATTGCCGTCGTGGCATGCTGGAACTGGATGTGATCCTGATCCCTTTCGCGGAACAGCATTATCTGCAATTAAACGATGATCAACAACGAGACTTTGTCCGGCTACTGGATGAAGCCGATCCCGATCTGTTTAATTGGCTTATGGGACACGGGCATCCGGAAGATGAGTCTTTGGCAAGTATGATAGAACACATACGCACCACTATGAAAGTCGCCTGAGCAAATGCCTGAAAAGGGAGCGTTTTTTTTTACGGCCAAACCGGGTCAGCTGTTTTTTATTTATTTGTTTCTATTGTTGATTGCGCTTTTATTGTTGGGACTCTTGTTTCCCTGGTCGAAAAGTATTTTTTTAGGGTATGCCCTTGGAACTTTAAGTTGGTTTATATTGGTTGTTGCCAGGGCTTTTCAGCATCGTAACCGACTATATGAGTTAGCTTTTAATAACGGTATCTGGGCAATTCGACATCACAATCAGGCTGACTTTGAATTGATTAAACCGAACGAACGAACGTCTGTTTTTCCACATTGCATCATGTTGGTATATCAGGATGAATTAAACAAAACTAAGTTTCTGTTTTTTTGGATTGACGTATTGGGCGAAAGTGTTTATCGAGAGCTTTCGCGCAGGCTAAGAGAGTACTTTTTTATTAAGCGAAAGTCTCAAAGAGCCGATTAGATTTCACTTGGCCTTACTATACTGTCCTGCGCTTCAGAAAGTTTATCCGGAAAGTCGAGCGTGTAATGCAAACCTCGGCTTTCTTTGCGCATTTGAGCACATCGAATCATCAGCTCTGCCACCTGCACCAGGTTTCTTAGCTCCAACAAATCGTTCGTCACCTTAAAGTGAGCGTAGTAATCGGTGATTTCCTGCTTTAACAATTGAATGCGCCGTGCAGCTCGTTCCAAGCGTTTATTGGTACGCACAATGCCGACATAATTCCACATGACCAATCGCAATTCATGCCAGTTATGGGTGATCACAATTTGTTCATCGGAATCGGTGACCCGGCTTTCATCCCAATACGGTATTTCAACTTCCATACAAGGTTCATTAAAGTGTGCCTCGATGTCTTCCGCAGCCGATTTAGCAAATACCAGGCATTCCAACAGTGAATTACTTGCCATGCGATTGGCACCGTGTAAACCCGTACAGGCGACCTCTCCAATCGCATAAAGTCCTTTCACATCGGTACGACTTTGCAGATCCACTTTGACACCGCCACACGTGTAATGTGCGGCAGGCACCACCGGAATGGGTTCGCGAGTGATATCGATGCCGAGAGCCAGGCAACGCTGATAAATGTTTGGGAAATGGGATTGAATAAAAGCGTCGTCTTTGTGAGAAATGTCGAGATAAACGCATTCAACCCCAAGCTTTTTTATTTGATGATCAATGGCTCGCGCCACGATATCGCGCGGGGCCAGCTCGGCGCGATCATCATAGTCGGGCATGAAACGAGTGCCATCGGGACGCAGCAGGAACGCGCCTTCTCCGCGTAACGCTTCCGAAATCAAAAATGAACGAGCTTCAGCATGATACAGACACGTCGGATGAAATTGGTTAAATTCTAGGTTCTCGACACTACAACCGGCACGCCATGCCATCGCAATACCGTCGCCTGAGGCGACATCGGGGTTACTGGTATAAAGGTAAACTTTACTGGCTCCACCGGTTGCTAGAATCACGAAACGTGCTTTAAAAACATCGACATCGCGATGTTTCAGGTTGAGTGCATAGGCACCAATACAACGCTTTTCATCACTGCCGAACTTGTCGCTTGTGATGAGATCAATGGCATTGTGACTTTCAAACAACTCAATGTTGGGCTGTTGTTTTACGGCACCGACTAATGTCGTCGAAACCGCTTTACCGGTGGCGTCTGCTGAATGAATAATGCGCCTGTGACTGTGCCCACCTTCTCGAGTTAAATGATATTGCTGCTCACCTTTTTCATTTTGCTCGGTACTGAAAGCAACGCCTTTCTCTATCAGCCAGTCGATGGCTGCGCGCGAGTTTTCAACCGTATAGCGAACGGCGGCTTCATCACAGAGACCAGCGCCGGCAATCAAGGTGTCTTGAACGTGCGACTCAATACTGTCGTGCGAATCGAGAACAGCTGCAATGCCTCCTTGAGCATAAAAGGTAGAGCCTTCAGTCAATTCAGCTTTCGACAAAACGGCCACTTTACCAAGCCGACTCAAATGCAGGGCTGCGGTTAAGCCAGCTGCGCCGCTACCTATAATAAGAACATCGTGTGAATATTGCCGCATTGGCTATCCTGTTAAAGAGTGAGAGCTAAAGTCGGTGAACGTTTGAAAGTAAACCACCAAAACGATGGCCCTTTTTCGAAGAGTTAAATGCTGACTTTTCTGATTGAAAATTAAGCAAATTCAACGAATTGGGTACCCATACCGTGATTTTTGAATTATTCATCGCCATTCTGTTGCTCGATTGTCATAATTATAAAAAAAATCCGTAACTAACACGAACTTAAGTTGTGCGAATAGGTCATAAGATGTCAATGAATAACAACCTGACACTCAGAAGGAGGCTATTATGAGTGCCGGGAACGATCAGGAACTGGTAGCAAGAGTACAACAGGGCGATAAGCGTGCGTTTGATTTACTGGTAAAAAAATACCAGCACAAAATTTTTAGTTTAATTTCTCGCCTTGTGAAAGACCCAGCCGATATTGCTGATGTTGCGCAAGATGCATTTATTAAAGCTTACCGGGCGTTACCGAATTTTCGAGGCGACAGCGCTTTTTATACGTGGATTTACCGAATTGCGGTGAATACTGCGAAAAACCATTTGGTTGCTCAGGGCAGACGTCCTCCCGACTCTGACATTGATGCAGGAGAAGCCGAACAGTATAACGGTGCAGATGCACTACGCGATGTCGGCTCTCCAGAGCGCATGGCGCTCCGAGATGAATTAAAACAGCGTGTTTATGAAAGTATCGATGCGTTACCTGAAGATTTGCGTTCGGCGATTACTTTGCGAGAAATGGAAGGGATGAGTTACGAAGAGATTGCCGACGTGATGGATTGCCCAGTAGGTACGGTCCGCTCGCGAATATTTCGTGCACGAGAAGCCATCGATCGGAACATTCGTGAGCTCTTGTAGTCGAACAAACATGAGCTGTTTTTCGGGCCATTTTCGTTACTTGACCGTATAGAGTCTGAAAGGCACACTGAACGGCGTTAATGATGATGTGCTTGAGCAAAAGTTGAACTTTCTTCACGTTTTGGCGTCAAGAGCATACCGGTGATGGTTATCGTTTACTGACTGAATTTGTTTTATTGCGAAACGATGAGTAAATACTAAGGCAAACAGAATGTTCGGGTGAGCCGGTGATTAAGAATTCATTAAAAAAAGAGTTCGGGTTGATACTCAACCTGAAAAACTCGTAAATGGGGTTGGTTGAACTTATGAATCAAGATGAACTGAAACAAACGCTTTCGGCTTGGATCGATGACGAATTGACGGCATCGGTCGACTCTTCTGAAGTTTATCGAGACTGCATCGAAAGTGAAGAGGCGCGTAAATCGTTTGAGTCTTATCAAGCCATTCGGGCCTGCCTGAAAAACGAATCTTCTCCGCACTGGTATCAAGGTTTCAGTGACAAAGTGGCTGCGGCCATTGACTCGGAACCGACCGTGTTAGCGCCTCGCAGTATTAATAAGGTAAAGAAAACGTTCACTGGGTGGGCTGTTGCCGCTTCTGTCGCGTTGGCGGTCGTGTTAGGCGTACAATGGATGCCGGTTCAACATTCCGACCCTGTGTCTGGTGTTGCAGACACGACTGCTGCGCAATCAGCCAATACCATGCTTGCCGAATACCACGTGACAGAAGATGAAAAAGCGCAGCTTGATCGCATCAATAAAATTTTCAGCCAGTTTGCGCAACAACCTCAGGTTTCTGGAGCCGGAACACTTCCTTACGTCAGGCTGGTGAGTGGCGAGCAGGTAAAAACCTATCACATGACGCCTCGTCAGTTTCGCCAAGTGATGATTGAAATGGAAAAACGTAATCGCGAAGCCGAGCAAAAAGCTCGACAGGAGCTTATGCAGTAGTCGTTTTCTGGTAGCGGCTAAACTTGAGAATTATAAATTAACCTCCATTTTGGGGGTTTATTTGTTTTTGGAGCCGCTATGAATGTAACTCAACCAGCAATGGTGAAAGAAACGGTATTGGTCGTTGCAGTGGAGGCCTCGTTTGCTTGGGTTGAGTCGACCGCAAAATCAGGTTGCCAATCTTGCGAAGTAAATCAAAGTTGTGGCACCGGTGTGTTAAGTAAAGTGTTGGGGCGCCGTACCTTTTATCACAAGATTGAAAACACTTTGGATGTCAAAGTGGGTGACCAGATCGTTATTGCGGTACCACAACGAGGCGTCCTGATGGCCTCCTGGGTTATGTACGTTATCCCTTTATTGACCCTGTTTATCGCTGCTTTGATTGGCCAGTCGTTTAAATGGCAAGAAGGTTGGATTGTTTTAGCAGGGGTGTCAGGGTTAGCGTTTGGGTTTGTTTTAGCGCGTTTTTTTTCACAACAGATGGAATCCCGATCAATTACTCGTATGACAATGGTTGCTAAAGTGGAGCCAAATATGATGTTACAAATCGAATGAGACTTTTTAAATGGCATTATTGTCAGAGAAGGTTGAATTTACGTTGGTTCGTTGATTGTAAGAAATAAATGAAACAGGAGATTGAATTGTGAAGTTGGTGAAAGCATTTTCCCTGGTATTTGCGTTGATGCTTTGTGGCTATTTGCAAGCCGCATTACCTGATTTTACTCGCGTGGTCGATAAAGTTCGGGACTCTGTCGTTGTGATCAAAACGGAAGTCGAAAGTCGAGGTCGTAAGGCCACCGGTCCTTCCGGCTCCGGATTTATCATCGATAAACAAGGATATGTGTTGACCAACCGACATGTCATTCATGGTGTTGATGCCATTTATGTACAGTTGGTGAACAATAAGGTGTTTAAAGCGGAACTCTTAGGCGAGGACGAAGGTACCGATATAGCCTTGTTAAAAATCGAAGCGAAAAACCTTAAACCTGTGACGGTGGGTAATGTGGACAAGTTGAAGGTGGGGGCCTGGGTTCTGGCGTATGGTGCTCCCTTTGGATTAGAGCATACGGTTACTGCAGGCATTGTCAGTGCCAAGGGCCGCAGTTTGAGAACGGAACAATACGTACCTTTTATACAAACCGATGCGGCAGTAAATCGCGGTAACTCTGGCGGTCCTTTGTTTAATCAAGATGGCGAAGTTGTGGGTATTAATTCCCAGATTTTCAGTATGTCTGGCGGTAACATGGGGCTCGCTTTCGCTATTCCGATGGATTTGGCGATGGAAGTGGGCCAACAGCTGCGCGAACAGGGCAAGGTGAGTCGGGGCTTTTTAGGAGTGAGTTATGAAGACGTAGACTTCGAAAAGGCGGAAGCATTTGGTATGGATGAAGTACGAGGTGCCTTGATTAATTCGGTATCTCCAGACTCTCCTGCAGCTAAAGGTGATTTGCGGGTCGGTGATATTGTTTTAAAAGTGGATGGGAAAGACGTCGAAGTGGCCGCCGATTTGCCGTTCATGGTAGGTCGCATTAAACCCGGTACTGAAATTGAAATGCAGGTGCTACGCGAAGGTAAAAAAAAGGAATTGGAAATAACCGTTGGAGAGCGCGAAGGTAATCAGGTGGCGGGGCGTAGCAACCGAGAGTCACCAGGTGCTGGCCAGCTTGGTATGACGGTTGCCGAACTCGATGAGCAATTGAAGCAAGCGGCCGATGTCGGTTATGGTGTGATTGTACGACGAGTTTTCAATGGAGCTGCTCAAGATGCAGGTATTCGAGAAGGTGATATATTACAGATGCTGAATCAACAACGCATTTCCAGCGTTGATGATTATGAAAGTGCGCTAGCTGGGCTTCCTCAGGTTGGTTCAGTAGCGGTGCTTGTCGTTCGTCGAGGTTTTGGCCCACGCTTTTTAGTACTGAGGTTAGGTGAAGATTAATAGTTGCCTCTGCCTTTGTCGGGTAAAATACGGTAGAATCTGCGCCTTTTGTAGCAATCGAGCATTCTTAAGGCGCATACCTTTGAGCGCTAAGTTGCACTCAGGCAGTTATCCAGGCAAATTCAATATATGTCGTACACTCAATACATTCGTAACTTTTCGATCATTGCTCATATCGATCATGGTAAATCGACCTTATCGGATCGTTTAATTCAGTTTTGTGGCGGTCTAACCGACCGTGAAATGGCTGAACAGGTACTCGATTCTATGGATCTGGAACGTGAGCGTGGTATTACCATCAAAGCGCAGAGCGTCACTTTGGAATACACCGCTAAAGACGGCCATACCTATCAACTGAACTTTATCGATACACCAGGGCATGTTGATTTCTCCTACGAAGTGTCGCGTTCGTTAGCTGCCTGTGAAGGGGCATTATTGGTTGTGGATGCAGGACAAGGCGTAGAAGCTCAAACGGTTGCGAACTGTTACACCGCGATTGAGCAAGAGCTGGAAGTGATACCGGTATTAAATAAAATTGATTTACCGGCAGCCGATCCGGAGCGGGTCAGTCAGGAAATTGAAGATATTATCGGTATTGAGGCGATTGATGCGGTACGTTGTTCGGCGAAAACCGGGGTTGGCATTGAAGACGTTCTGGAAACCATCGTTGCAAAAGTGCCTCCAGCAAAAGGTGATGATACGGCACCATTAAAAGCGTTGATAGTTGACTCCTGGTTTGATAACTACTTGGGTGTGGTTTCACTTGTGCGTGT
Organism: Pleionea sp. WD8-19; assembly: GCF_055326765.1. Classification (NCBI taxonomy): domain Bacteria; kingdom Pseudomonadati; phylum Pseudomonadota; class Gammaproteobacteria; order Oceanospirillales; family Pleioneaceae; genus Pleionea; species Pleionea sp. WD8-19. The sequence goes on from NZ_JBUZOU010000003.1 coordinate 317,553, forward strand.
GATGGAAGGCACTTTAAACGCTGGTGACAAAATGCTAGTGATGTCTACGGGCAAAGCGCATTTAGTGGATCAGGTTGGCATTTTTACACCAAAACGGAAAGATACTGGTAAGTTACGTGCGGGTGAAGTGGGTTATGTGATCGCCGGCATCAAAGACATTTTGGGTGCGCCAGTGGGGGATACTTTAACGACGCTGAAAAATCCTTCAGCGGAGCGATTGCCCGGATTTAAAAAAGTGAAACCGCAAGTTTATGCTGGTTTGTTCCCGGTTTCCTCCGATGATTACGAAAGTTTCAGAGACGCACTAGGTAAGCTCAGCTTAAACGATGCTTCACTGTTTTATGAGCCGGAAAACTCCACTGCACTCGGCTTTGGCTTTCGATGCGGCTTTTTGGGCATGCTGCACATGGAAATCATCCAGGAGCGACTGGAACGTGAGTACGATCTGGACTTGATCACAACGGCACCTACGGTAGTGTTTGAAATTGTGAAAAGTGACGGTGAAGTGGTGCATGTCGACAACCCGTCTAAATTGCCAGAACCCGGTGAAGTTTCAGAAATGCGAGAGCCCATTGTTGAAGCCCATATTTTGGTGCCACAAGATTATCTCGGCAACGTTATCACGCTCTGTGTCGAAAAACGCGGTGTGCAAAAAAATATGCACTATGCCGGGAATCAGGTGCAACTCACTTATGAGTTACCGATGAATGAAGTGGTACTCGACTTTTTCGATCGTATAAAGTCGGTCAGTCGCGGTTATGCATCGCTCGATTACAACTTTGTACGCTTTCAGGCCGCTAGCTTGGCGCGCCTCGATATTCTCATCAATGGTGATAAAGTCGATGCATTGGCGATAATCGTGCATCGAGATCAAGCGTTTTATCGTGGCCGAGAATTGGTCGAAAAGATGAAAGAATTGATACCACGACAAATGTTTGAAGTGGCCATTCAGGCAGCCATTGGGAATCAAATCGTTGCACGGTCCACAGTAAAAGCGTTACGTAAAAACGTAACTGCCAAATGTTATGGTGGAGACGTCAGTCGTAAGAAAAAGCTGCTGCAAAAGCAGAAAGAAGGTAAAAAACGCATGAAGCAGGTAGGCCGGGTAGAAATACCTCAAGATGCTTTCCTCGCGGTATTGCAAGTAGGTAAAGATTAAATTTAAATCATTTTGGGACATTTATGGATTTTAAAACCACACTGATCGTTGTGTTTATCGCAACTTCCATAATCAGCGGACTCGATAAATGGGTATGGTCAAAGCAACGTCAGGACAAATTGGATCAAGCGCGACAAAAAAAGCGTAATTTAGACTATGACGTTGCTGAAAAAATTTTAAAAAAGCCCGACTGGGTCGAGTATTCAGACTCATTGTTTGTGCTCGCCTGTGTGGGAGCAATAGTTTGGTTAATGTTGCCTAACTTTGAATTGATTCTGGTCGTTGCGCTAGGCATCAGTTTTGTGATTACGTTGGTCGAAAAGTTGTATCTCGAAAAGAAAAAAAAGAAAGAAGTACAAGCTCTTTATCAACGCAATCCAAATCCTCATGAGAAAGAACTGGCTGCAGTAGAGAAAATGCCATGGTGGATCGACTATGGTTGGTCTTTCTTTCCGTTGTTGTTGATAATTGTTGGGCTGCGCTCTTTTTTCTATGAGCCTTTTAAAATTCCTTCTGGCTCGATGAAGCCGACACTGTTAGTGCATGATTTTATTTTAGTGAATAAGTACGCTTATGGTTTACGCTTACCGGTTACTAAAACCAAAATCACCGATGGTGACAAGCCCAAACGAGGTGACGTGGTGGTTTTTCGAGCGCCTCATGAACCAGAGAAAGATTACATAAAACGACTGATTGCACTACCAGGGGATAAAGTTTATTACACACCTCAGCAAGAAGTGTTTATCGAACCTAATTGTAGAACGGCTGAAGATCAACAAGAAGCTGAATCCGTTGGGTTGGTTTGCGGTGTGCGCAACCGAGTGAGCCAGCAGTTGATTGCAGCAAGAGGTTTTGAAGGCCAGGATATTTATCGGGAAAATTTAGCGGGAGTAGAGCATGACGTTCTTATTGATGGTGACATCAAAAGAACAGGACAAGATAAATACGCAAGCAACTGGCAAGATGGACTTGCCTATTACAAAGCGTTGAAGCCAGATCTTACACGCAGACAATTTCATGCAATGTCGCAATCGTATTATCACGACTGGAAAAACGGAGTGGAAGTTCCTGCTGGCAACTATTTTGTCATGGGAGATAATCGTAATGGCAGTAGTGATGCACGTTACTGGGGCTTTGTACCCGAAGAAAAAATGGTAGGAAAAGCTGAAGCGGTTTGGTTGCACCTTGGGTTTGGGTTGGCTGAGACCGGTTTGCTTAGTTATATCCCGACTTCAGTCGATTTTGGCCGTGTTGGAGCGATTCAGTAAACCTATACTACAATAACACTCATTAACCGAGGAGGCTTCTCATGTATCACAAGCAAAAAGGCGCAACATTTTGGCAATGGTTGATTGTTGGCGGAATGGCTGGCGTTTTTATTTATGTTGGATTAATGATGACGCCCGTTTACATGGAAAACATGAGTGTAAAAAAAGCACTGAACAATCTTGATGAGGTTGGTGGCAGCAAACTGACGAAAAACGATATAACTAAACGAATTATGTCGCAATTTCAAATTGATCAGGTGTCACGAGCCACAAAAGATGACATTAAATTTAAACCTTTACGTGGCAATAAACTGGAAGTTTCCATTCATTACGATGTGAAAGTTCATTTGGTTGGTAACCTGTATGTGTTGGCCGAGTTTCGAAATAGCAAAGTGTTATAGATCGAGTATTTTTCATGTGGCAACAACAGGCAATTGAAAACCTACAAAAAAAAATTCAATATATTTTTAACCAGCCTGAGTTATTAAAACAGGCATTGACCCATCGTTCGGCTAAAGGCGCTCATAATGAGCGCCTTGAGTTTTTAGGGGACAGCGTTCTCGGATTTGTAACAGCAGCAAAGCTTTATCAGTTGTTTCCAAAAGCGGATGAAGGGCAATTGACGCGATTGCGTGCGAGGTTGGTTAAAGAAAAAACGCTTGCAGAAATTGCTAACGAACTGGAGCTTGGCGAGTTACTCAAATTGGGTGGCGGTGAATTAAAAAGTGGTGGGTATCGTCGCGCTTCGATTTTATCGGATGCATTCGAAGCCATCTTAGGTGCGGTTTATCTTGACAGCGGTATTAAGTCAGCGCAAAGCGTGATCTTGCATCTGTACGATCTACGCTATCAATCATTGTCGCTCGATAAAGCAGAAAAAGATCCGAAAACACGATTACAAGAATGGCTGCAAAGCCGCAAGAAAGACCTACCTGAGTATCAGGTCACTCGGTCTGAAGGAAAAGATCATAACAAAGTTTATTGGGTCAATTGCTCGGTGAAAGAGCCGGCATTATCCAGTGAAGGTAATGGCAGCAGTCGTCGAAAGGCAGAACAAGCCGCAGCAACCAAAATGTTGGAGCAATTAGCAAATGTCGGAAAGTGAAGTGTCGCGCTGCGGTTATGTAGCGATTCTGGGGCGTCCCAATGTCGGTAAATCCACTTTACTGAACCGATTATTAGGCCAAAAAATAAGTATAACATCGAAAAAACCACAAACTACGCGTCACCGAATTTTAGGTATCGATACTCAGGGTAGTACACAAATTATTTTTGTTGATACCCCGGGATTGCATGTCAATGAAGCGCGCGCAATTAACCGACTCATGAACCGAGCAGCCAGCTCATCTTCTCAAGAAGTGGATATAAACTTATTAGTTGTTGATGGAACGCTTTGGAATCAAGACGATGACCTAGCGTTAGATTTTGTAAAAAAGGCGAAAGCTCCAGCAATTCTCTTCGTTAATAAAATCGATAATGTGAAAGACAAAACATTGTTGTTACCCCATTTGCAAAAACTCTCATCAGAGTTTGAGTTTATCGAAGTGATTCCTGGTTCGGCGGAAAAGGGCGATAATGTAGAATTGTTACGACAGAAGTTGTTTCAATTGATGCCGGAAGGCACTCACTTTTTTCCGGAAGATTTTGTGACGGATCGCAGCCAACGTTTTATGGCGGCTGAAATTATTCGTGAAAAACTGATGCGCAATTTGGGGAACGAATTGCCTTATTCGGTAACGGTTGAAATTGAAAAATTTGAGTTCGATGAAAAAGGTATTATACACGTGAATGGATTGATCCTGGTTGAGCGTAAAGGACAAAAAGCCATTATTATTGGAAACAAAGGTGAAAAATTAAAAGTGGTCGGTCGTGACGCGCGAGTAGAAATGGAGCACATGTTTGGTGCGAAAGTGTTTTTGCAAACCTGGGTAAAAGTAAAAGACAACTGGGCCGATGATGAGCGCGCACTTAAATCGCTGGGTTACGACGAATTTTGATGTGAGTTAGCATGTCGAAACTGACATTGCCGCTGATTGTGTTGCACACCAGGGCTTATCGGGAAACCAGTTTAATTGTTGATGCCTTTTCCGAGAGTCATGGACGTATTCCCTTGGTTGCAAAAGGTGCTCGCAAACAAAATAAAAGTCAGTTGCGTGCCATGCTTCAAATGAGTTCCGAGATTGAAGCCACTCTTTCCGGTAGTTCGGAGCTAAGAAATTTGGTAGAAGCCGATTCAATTCAATCTCCAGGGACATTTTGCGGTGAAGATTATGCGCTCGCGTGTTATGTCAGTGAGTTATTATTGAGAGTAACGCAACCCTGGGACCCCATCTCTGAATTGTATTCTGTTGTTAGAGACTGTTTTCATTCATTCGTTTCACAACAGGATAAGTTGTTTCATTTGCGACATTTAGAATGGCGATTGATAGAAAGCCTGGGTGTGAGTATCGACTTTGAGAATGATCGAAATGGCATTGCTATCGATCCAGATGCGTTATATCAATTGCAGCATCGAGAAGGGTTTGTTCGTAACCAGTCCATTGGCGAGTTAGCTTCGGGTTATTCAGGTAAAATATTGCTGAAGATTGAACAAGGTTTATGGCAAAGTGATGACGTTTTAACTGCCTTAAAGCGTATCAACCGACACTTGCTGCAACCGTTTTTGGGGCATCGACCTATGAAAAGTCGCGAGTTATGGCGACAGTGGCATCGACACCAATAAAACGCTATTCTTGCGAGTTAATTACCAGAACCCATTATGTCAGGAACTTTAATGCGAAACCCCATTCTTTTAGGTGTGAATATCGATCACGTTGCAACACTTCGAAATGCACGAGGAACGATTTATCCCGAGCCGGTAACCGCCGCTGCAATTGCGGAGCAAGCCGGAGCCGATGGTATCACGATTCATTTACGTGAAGATCGACGTCATATTGTTGATCGTGATGTGTTTACTCTTAAGGAAACTCTTCAAACACGAATGAATCTGGAAATGGCCGTAACCGAAGAAATGCTTACGATCGCGGAAAAAGTTAAACCGCATTATGTTTGTTTGGTTCCAGAAAAACGTGAAGAACTGACCACTGAAGGCGGCCTTGATGTGGTAGGAAATGAAAATAAAATTAAAACCGCATGCGAACGTATGGCGCAAGCGGGTATTCAGGTGTCGCTTTTTATCGATGCTGAATTATCACAAATTGATGCCGCTAAACGTTGTGGTGCACCGCTGATTGAGTTACACACAGGCGCCTTTGCGGATGCGACATCCGAAAGCGCAGCTGCAGAAGAGCTGAGGCGAATAAAAAAAGGAGCTGCACACGCGCATGAACAGGGTATTCAGGTGAATGCTGGCCATGGGTTGCATTATCACAATGTTCAGCCGGTGGCGATGATCCCAGAAGTAATAGAGTTGAACATTGGTCATGCCATAATTGCACGAGCAGTATTTAGTGGTCTGGATAATGCCGTCAAAGAAATGAAGCGTTTAATGGTTGAGGCTCGGCAATGGCCATAGTTGGAATAGGTACCGATATTGTCGAAATTCAGCGTATCGAAAAATCTTTCGGTAAATTTGGCAATAAATTCGCTCAGCGCATCCTTTCCGAGCCGGAGTTGCAGAGTAAAAGCTTTCAGTTTCAGCCAGCGCATTATTTAGCCAAGCGATTTGCTGCGAAAGAAGCGATTATGAAAGCATTGGGAACGGGGTTAGCTAAAGGGATTCGGTTTGATGACTTTACGGTACTGAATGATGAAAGTGGTAAACCCTTTGTTGAGGTATCCGGTAAAGCTTTGGAGCGAATGCATGAGCTTGGGATCAAGCATCTACACATTAGTATTTCCGATGAAAAAAAACAGGCGATAGCTTTCGCTATTGCCGAAAACTAAATACTTCCTTTAAATTTCACCCTTCTCGGCTATTTCTGCAGCGATTAACGTATTTTCCATTAACGAGGCTACCGTCATTGGACCTACACCGCCAGGCACTGGTGTGATCCAGCTGGCACGTTCAGCGGCTTTTTCAAAGTTTACGTCACCAACAATACTGCCGTCTTCAAGCCGGTTGATACCCACATCAACAACGATTGCTCCCGGTTTTATCCACTCACCTTTGACAATGCCCGGTTTTCCGACGGCAACAACGACTAGATCAGCATTGGCCAAATGTTCTTTTAGATCGCGAGTAAAGCGGTGTGTGATGGTTACGGTACAACCTTTAATCAGTAATTCCAGTGCCATTGGACGACCGACTATATTGGACGCACCAACCACACAGGCATTCATACCGCGGATTTCTACATCCAATGAGTCGAGTAATGTGATGATGCCTTTTGGGGTGCAAGAGCGCAGTAAAGGGTTGCGTTGCACCAGCCGACCCAGATTAAAAGCGTGGAAGCCATCGACGTCTTTCTCGGGAACAATATGTTCTAACATCTTATTGGAATTGATGTGCGCGGGAATGGGCAATTGTAACAACACGCCGTGAATCGTGGGATCTGCATTCAGCTCATCTATCGCTTCGAGTAGCTCTGCTTCGCTTGTCGTTTCTGGCAACTCTATTTTTTTTGAGAAAAAGCCGATTTCTTCGCAGGCCTGAACTTTCTTATTTACATAAATGCTTGATGCTGGGTCATTACCTACCAAAATCACGGCGAGCCCGGGGCGGGTACGACCGTTTTCGACCCTCTCTTTTACCTGCTGCTGAATCGACTCGCGAAGGGCTGCGGCAACGGCTTTACCATCAATAATTTGTGCTGTCATAAGAGTTGGATGTCCAGTAATTAACCGAATCACATTATAATAGTCGGATCTATCCGCCTTTTTCAGGTGGATAGCAGAGCTGGTTATTTTCTCAAGAAAATGATTGAGTTAAAAGCCCGAAAAATCGTTGAAGAAAATCTTTTTGCTTATTGACGGCTTACAGTGAAATCAGTATTATGCGCGCTCTTTGCAGGGCATTGCCCTTGTAATGATATTCGGGGAATAGCGCAGTCTGGTAGCGCGCCTGCTTTGGGTGCAGGATGTCGGGGGTTCGAATCCCTCTTCCCCGACCAGTTTTTATGTGCTTCTGTTGGCCTTAGGTTGCATTTAGCGCCCGTAGCTCATTTGGATAGAGCAACGGCCTTCTAAGCCGTGGGTAGCAGGTTCGAATCCTGCCGGGCGTGCCAATATTCTGCTATTATTGGTCGTCGGCCCAGGAAACGAACTTCAGCCAGCGCTGAAAAGAGCACCAGAACGATTTATGGTGGGTGTAGCTCAGTTGGTAGAGCCCCGGATTGTGATTCCGGTTGTCGTGGGTTCAAGTCCCATCATCCACCCCAGATTTTTCTGAATAATCCTAATTAAGAAATGACCGAAATTTCGATTCGGCGAGTGGATTATTAAGACGACCATGTAGGGTGGTGTAGCGTAAGGACTGAAACCACAGAGCCAATACTTCATCATATCTGGGTCTGGGACATATAAGAAAACGCGAAAGTGGTGGAATTGGTAGACACGCTGGATTTAGGTTCCAGTGCCGCGAGGCGTGAGAGTTCGAGTCTCTCCTTTCGCACCAGTTTTCTTAGTTCTAACTTGCCGTACACTCCCCGCATAGGAAATACAATGGATAGCCTAGTAGCTGCTTGTTAAAGCGGCTTTTTTGCTATTTTCTGTTTGAACTTTTTGGAGTATTGCAATGCAAGTTTCAGTAGAAACCACATCAGCTCTTGAGCGTAAATTAACGGTTAGCGTGCCTGCCGAAAGTGTGGATACTGAAGCGCAAAAGCGCTTACAACAGCTGGCCCGTAACGTAAAACTGAATGGTTTTCGTCCGGGTAAAGTCCCATTTAAAGTCGTGAAAAAACGTTTTGGTGACAGTGTTCGTCAAGAAGTCATCGGCGAAGTGATGCAGCAATATTTCTATCGTGCAATCATTCAGGAAAAAATCACTCCTGCCGGTGCACCTTTTGTTGAGCCGGTGAAAAATGAAGAAGGTCAGGATTTCGAGTTTATTGCAACTTTCGAAGTGTATCCTGAAGTTGAAGTTAAAGACTTATCCGATATCACCATCGAAAAATTCTCGGCCGAAGTTACCGACGACGATTTAAACGATATGTTGGATACACTTCGAGAGCAACGTGCGAACTGGGTTGAAGTAAAGCGTAAAGCCAAAGAAGGCGATCAGGTTGTTATCGATTTTGTTGGCAGTGTTGATGGTGAAGAGTTCGCCGGTGGTAAAGCTGAAAATCATCCGCTGGAACTAGGTTCGGGTTCTATGATCCCCGGCTTTGAAGAACAATTGATCGACGCAAAAGCGGGCGATGAAGTGGAAGTGAAAGTGACTTTCCCAGAAGATTACCATGCCAAAGATCTGGCTGGCAAAGAAGCTGTTTTTCAAACCAAGGTGCATAAAGTAAACAAAAAAGAATTGCCGAAAGTTGGTGAGTTAGCCGAAGCACTGGGTGTTGACGATGGTAACATTAATAAAATGAAAGACGATGTTCGTGCGAATATGGAGCGCGAGCTGAAAAATGCGTTGAATGCCAAAGTGAAAAATCAAGTGATGGACGCATTAATCAACGCTCACGAAGTTGAAGTTCCTAAGTCAGCGATTGACTCAGAAATCGATGCCATGCGTAAGCAGATGATCCAACAATACGGTGGTAATGAAGATATGGCGTCTAGTTTGCCTGCATCTATGTTTGAAGAGCAAGCGACTCGGCGCGTTAAGCTGGGATTGATTATCGGTAGTGTAATCAATGCCAAAGAGTTGAAAGCTGATGAAGAAAGCATCGACAAGCAATTGAATGAAATGGCATCGGTTTATGAGCAACCTGAAGAAGTCATTGAGTGGTATAAAGCCGATAAATCTCGCTTGTCGCAAATTGAGCAGTTGGTATTAGAGCAAAAAGTAGTCGACAGTGTGTTAGCGGAAGCTAAAGTTGAAGACAAAGTGACGACTTTCAAGGAGATTATGAACCAGAAAGATTAATCTCTTCTAGCAATGGACGGCGTGAAACCACCTAAGTGGTTAATATCTCAGTAAAAAAACATTCAAGCCCGGAGCCAATACTGCTATAGTTCAGGTTTCGGGCTTTTTTTATTTTTCGGTGGTAGCTTATGGGATATCGAATCGTCACCATAACTGCTTGACCGACTGACTAACAGGAGAAGTCATGCTGGACACCAAACAACTGGAAACTGCAGCAACTTTAGTTCCTATGGTAGTAGAGCAAACTGCCAAAGGTGAACGCTCATACGACATCTATTCTCGATTATTAAAAGAACGCGTTATTTTTCTTGTTGGCCCGGTCGAAGACCATATGGCAAACCTCGTTGTGGCCCAGCTTTTGTTTCTTGAATCGGAAAATCCAGAAAAAGATGTGTTCCTCTACATTAATTCGCCTGGAGGGTCGGTAACGGCCGGAATGTCCATCTACGATACCATGCAGTTTATTAAACCCGATGTTAGTACGTTGTGTATTGGTCAGGCTTGCAGTATGGGGGCCTTTTTACTTGCGGGAGGCGCAAAAGAAAAGCGATTTGCATTGCCTAACTCTCGGGTCATGATTCACCAGCCGTTAGGCGGATTTCAGGGGCAGGCTTCGGATATTGAGATCCATGCCAAAGAAATTCTGAAAATGCGTGCTACATTAAATGAGATATTAGCGCACCATACCGGGCGCGATATGGCGGATATCGAAAAAGATACAGATCGAGATAATTTCATGAGTGCGGAGCAAGCGGCAGAGTACGGAATCATCGATAAAGTGCTCAGTAGCCGCAACTAAAATAATAAATATTGTCGACTTATAGCAATGGGCTATAAGTCGCTTTTTTTCAGCGGTCTGACCTGAATGGAAATTAGGATAAAACGGTAAAAAAGGCTAACATATAAGGTAGATCGGCTTAAACGATATCGAGAATTACGCTCTCTATCGTTGTGTGTTAACCGAATTCGAGGATAGTTCATGAGTGATAAAAAAGGCACTGGCGGAAAAGACGACAGCGGTAAACTGCTGTATTGCTCTTTCTGCGGCAAAAGTCAGCATGAAGTGCGAAAGCTGATTGCTGGGCCTTCAGTATTTATATGCGATGAGTGCGTTGAACTGTGCAACGATATCATTCGCGAAGAAGTTGAAGACATTGTTCAAGAGTCCGAAGGTGTCAAATTACCGACACCAGAAGAAATTAACGACATTCTGAATGAATACGTTATTGGTCAATCGCAAGCAAAGAAAGTTCTTTCTGTTGCGGTTTACAATCACTATAAGCGTTTGAACTCTAATACTTCATCTAAGACCGAAGAAGTGGAGCTGGGTAAGAGTAATATTCTCCTCGTTGGGCCGACGGGAAGTGGTAAAACCCTCCTGGCAGAAACATTGGCACGACTGCTGAACGTACCGTTTACGATTGCCGATGCGACGACTTTAACCGAAGCCGGTTATGTGGGTGAAGATGTTGAGAATATTATTCAAAAGCTGTTACAACGTTGCGATTACGATGTAGAAAAAGCTCAACAAGGCATTGTATACATTGATGAAATTGACAAGATTTCACGCAAAGCCGATAACCCTTCCATCACGCGAGACGTATCTGGAGAAGGGGTTCAACAGGCTTTGCTAAAGTTGATCGAAGGTACGGTCGCGTCAGTACCTCCTCAGGGTGGACGTAAGCATCCACAGCAAGAGTTTTTACAAGTCGATACTCGTAACATTCTGTTTATTTGCGGTGGTGCATTTGCTGGACTCGATAAGGTCATACGTGATCGTTCTGAAAAAAGCGGTATCGGCTTTGGTGCGGAAGTTCGTGCGAAAGATGACAGTAAAAATGTGGGTGAAGTATTGCGTGAAGTTGAACCGGATGATCTTGTGAAATATGGATTAATTCCGGAGTTTGTGGGCCGATTACCTATAGTGGCCACGCTCGAAGAGTTGGACGAAGAGGCATTAGTCCGAATTTTGAAAGAGCCCAAAAATGCACTTACCAAGCAATATTGTCGGCTGTTTGATATGGAAGACGTGGTGCTGGAATTCCGTGAAGATGCGCTTAAAGCGGTTGCTCGTAAAGCCATGGACCGACGTACGGGAGCTCGAGGTTTACGCTCTATCATGGAAAAAGTATTGCTCGACACCATGTATAAGCTCCCTTCGATGGAAAGCGTATCCAAAGTTGCCATCGATCAAGCCGTCGTCGAAGGAGAGTCTGAACCGCTGTTAATATTTGAAAACGAAACTGCGAGTAAAGCGGCTTCGTCTGATAAGTAGTATCATCAAGGGAGTTTGCATGATTAAGGGTCAGCTTGCTGGCCCTTTTTTGTATCTCAAAAACGATATTGCATTTGAATACTGTTGCAATAGCCCCATATAGATAAGCACATTTACAAGAATTGGCAGAAGTTATGTCTGAAGATACCCGAAAAGTCAGTGCCCGTTTGCCGGTACTTCCATTGCGCGATGTAGTGGTTTTTCCTCACATGGTGATCCCTTTGTTCGTGGGGCGCAGTAAATCCATTGAAGCGTTAGAACAAGCCAGTCTCGGCGAGTCGCGACATATTCTGTTGCTGGCCCAGAAAGAAGCAGCGACGGATTCGCCCGAACAGTCTGATATTTATACGATTGGTTGTGTCGCGAAAATTTTACAAATGTTGCGTTTGCCGGATGGTAACGTCAAGGTTTTGGTGGAAGGACAGTTCCGAGCAAAAGTGACGCAATTTGAAGAAAGCCGTTGTTTGATGGCGGAAACCGAGTTATTGCCTGACGTCACCCCCGATCCCGTGGAAGGTGAAGCAATGGCGCGTTCTGCGACTGAGCTGTTCGAAAGTTACATTAAGCTGAATAAAAAAATCCCGCCTGAAATATTGTCTGCTTTATCGAGCATTTCAGACATCACCCGCCTCACCGATACTATCGCTTCACACTTGTCGTTGAAAGTTGATGAAAAGCAGAAAATTCTCGAAATTGACGATGTGAAAGAACGTTTAGAACATTTGATGGGATTAATGGAAGGCGAAATTGACGTTTTGAATGTTGAAAAACGCATTCGTGGTCGTGTCAAAAAGCAAATGGAACGCAGTCAACGTGAGTATTATCTCAACGAACAGATGAAGGCCATCCAGAAAGAGTTGGGGGATGGTGACGATTCCAGCAAAGAAATCAGCGAGCTGGAAGAAAAAATCAAAGCCGCTAATATGCCGCAAGAAGCGCTGGAGAAGACAGAAGCTGAGCTGAGAAAGTTGAAGTTGATGTCACCTATGTCGGCTGAAGCGACCGTGGTTCGGGGGTATATCGATTGGATGATCAGTGTGCCTTGGAGCAAACGAGGTGAAATTAAAAAAGACTTGGCAGGAGCTGAACAAATTCTTGAAGACGATCATTATGGATTAAAGGAAGTGAAAGAACGCATTCTGGAATACCTCGCGGTTCAGCAGAGAAAAGACAAAATCAAAGGCCCAGTGCTGTGTTTGGTCGGACCGCCAGGGGTCGGTAAGACTTCATTGGGACGATCGATAGCGAAGGCAACAGGTCGTGAGTACATTAGAGTGTCCCTTGGCGGAGTTCGTGATGAAGCCGAGATCCGTGGGCACCGACGCACCTATATTGGCTCCATGCCCGGTAAAATTATCCAGAAAATGAGCAAAGTTGGCGTGAAAAACCCGTTGTTCTTGCTGGATGAAATCGACAAAATGGCATCGGATATGCGTGGTGATCCTTCTTCAGCGCTACTTGAGGTATTAGATCCGGAGCAGAACAATAGCTTTAACGATCATTATCTTGAGGTAGATTATGATCTGTCCGAAGTCATGTTTGTTTGTACCGCGAACTCCATGAACATACCAGAGCCACTGCTTGACCGGATGGAAGTGATCCGTATTCCTGGATATACGGAAGACGAAAAACTGGCGATCGCTGAAAAATATTTGGCCCCCAAACAACTTGATAACGCAGGCTTGAAGGACGAAGAGCTCGTCATTCAAAAAAGTGCCATTCGGAAAATGATCCAGCACTATACCCGAGAAGCCGGTGTCAGAAACCTTGAACGAGAAATTGCGAAAGTTTGTCGTAAAGTTGTAAAGCAATTGACCTTTAAGCCACGTGATAAAAAAATGTTGATCAGCGATCGCAATGTTGGCAAATTTCTTGGTGTTGAGAAATACGATTACGGCAAAAAGTCTGAAGAGCATCGCGTTGGGCAGGTGACGGGGTTGGCCTGGACTCAGGTTGGTGGTGACTTGCTGACGATCGAAGCCGTCGCGACGGCAGGTAAAGGCAATACTCTATTTACCGGGCATTTAGGTGAGGTAATGCAGGAGTCTATAAAGGCCGCTATGACCGTGGTTCGCAGTCGTGCGGATCGCTTGGGAATCGCTAAAGACTTCTATGAAAAAGTGGATATTCATGTGCATGTGCCGGAAGGAGCCACACCTAAAGACGGTCCCAGTGCGGGAATAGGTATGTGTACAGCATTGGTCTCTGCGTTAACCGGGATCCCTGTATTATCAGAAGTAGCAATGACCGGAGAAATAACGTTACGAGGAGAAGTGTTACGGATCGGCGGGTTAAAGGAAAAATTGTTAGCGGCTCACCGCGGTGGTATTCGAAAGGTGGTGATTCCGAAAGACAATACCCGTGATTTGGAAGAAATACCGCAAAATATTATTGGTGATTTGGAAATTACTCCCGTGCAATGGATCGACCAAGTGTTGGAAGTTGCATTGGTCAACCCTCCGGTTACATTAGAGGGGAAAGGTGAAGTGACTGCGGATCCAGTGTTAACAAAGGACGAAAACGCCAATACATTGAATCAAGCTCACTGATCACTGGCTCAAGTAAACGCTATCAATCATTTGCGGTTGGTGGCGTTTTATTTCTTTACGCAATATTTCAATTTCAAAAAATGATATCCGTCTTGCGGATACAATCGTTATCAAGCTTTAAACTCGAAAAATGAGCAATTGTTCAAAGAATCTGCGAGTATGGAGAAAAAATAAGCGCAAGGCCGCATAAATACTGGGATCTTTCCGAAAGTTGCTTGACAGCTATTTTGCCCAGTTGGTATAAAGTTCGCTCGCACATCTGCTGGCAGAGTATAAAGTGAAGAATACGTCTGTTTGCAATCAACCACACAACAATTACAAGGGGAAGTTGAGTGAATAAATCAGAATTGATTGATGCTATTGCATCGGGAGCCGATATTTCTAAAGCCGCAGCCGGACGAGCTCTTGATGCCACTCTGGATGCAATTACCGAAACATTACGTAAAGGCGATCAAGTTGCTTTGGTCGGTTTTGGTACTTTTAGTGTTAAACAGCGTGCTGCGCGTACTGGCTTAAACCCACAAACCAAAGAAAAAATTGAAATACCTGCTGCAACAGTTCCTGCATTTAAAGCTGGTAAAGCATTAAAAGACGCGGTAAACTAGCGCGCCCTTTCTGGAGGGAAATAGGTTGTAGGCCGTTGAAAGAGATACTTGTCCCTTTCTAACAAAATTCTACATCAAGCTCTTTGAAAACATTATTTAAAGAGTTATTTGGGCGCTTAGCTCAGTTGGGAGAGCATCGCCCTTACAAGGCGAGGGTCACTGGTTCGAGTCCAGTAGCGCCCACCAAATTAATTGGATGGGAAGGTATGTTCACAAAGTGACGTAAATGTGTGAACAAACCAAAGAATTTGGAGCGGTAGTTCAGCTGGTTAGAATACCGGCCTGTCACGCCGGGGGTCGCGGGTTCGAGTCCCGTCCGCTCCGCCAGTAAATGAACGCGCCGCATTTGGCGCGTTTTTTTTATCAAAATAATCAAAACGAAATATCTTAAAAGTACAACTTCTAAGATATTGGCAAAGAATCACTCAGGTATCGGATTATGATGGAGAGTATTCGTACGGGCGTTCAAAAGCCCTGGATAAAGTTTTTATTGGCCATTGTGGTCGTATCATTTGTTTTTGCCGGATATTTTACTTCGCAAGGCTTTTCCGGAAGTCCGGACGCCGTTGCAAAAGTGAACGGTAATGAAATCAAATCGACGGAATGGAACACGGCAGTTAATGCTGCAGCTTCTCGATATGGGGAACAGTTTAATGCAATGTTCCCAACCGAAGAGCGTAAAGAGCAGTTCCGTCGCGATGAGCTTGAAAAATTAATCAATAGCAAGCTGGTTGCTCAAGAAGTATCAAACATGGGCTTTCGAGCTTCAGGACAGCAAATTATTGAGCAAGTCCAGGCTATTCCAGGATTTCAGGATAACGGTAAGTTTTCGACCGATTTAATGGATCAGGTGTTAGTGCGTCAAGGTTGGTCGCGAGCAACATTCAAAGACATGGTAGGTGAAAACATCGCGCTTACTCAGTTTACTCAAATATTTACCGATACTGAGATTGCATTACCCTACGAAATTGAGCAACGAGTAGCGTTACAGCAGCAACAGCGTTCGGTTAAAGCTTTGGTGATTGATGCGGCAAGGTTTGAAGACAAAGTGACGCTGAGTGATGAAGAAATCGAGCTTTATTATCAAAACCATCTTAATGACTATCAAGTTGAAGAAAAGCTGGTGGTTGATTACATCGAGTTAAAATCTGACGATTTAGCATCTGCAATTGATATTAGCGATGAAGAAGTTGCTGAGTATTATAAAAATAATCAGGACTTGTATCGTACCGAAGAAGAACGTCGTGTTGCTCATATCTTAGTGAAGGCGGAAGAGCGATCAGAGGCTGAAGCGGAAGCCAAGATAAACGACTTACTTTCACAGTTAAAACAAGGTGCGGATTTTGCTGAACTGGCAAAAAAAGAGTCGGAAGACTTCTCTGCTGAAGAAGGTGGTGATTTAGGATTTGCCGGTCGTGGTGTTATGGCCGCTGAGTTTGAAAAAGCCATGTTCGCTTTAACTGCAGAAAACGATATCTCTGATGTTGTGAAAACCGAGTTTGGTTATCACATTATTAAGCTTCTGGAAATTAAGTCCGGTGACGCGCGCCCACTGGAGGAAGTAAAAGATGAGATTGCTTCTCGCATGAAAAACGAAAAAGCAGAAGAAGCTTTTTATATCAAAAAAGACAAAGTTGCCCAATTGGCGTTTGATCATTATGACTCTTTGACGGCGGCTGCTGCAGAGGGTCAGCTGGAAATCAAAACCAGTGAAGCGTTCCCTCGTACTGGAGGTACAGGCATTTTTGCTAATGCAAAATTGTTAGAAGAAGCATTTAGCAGTGATGTATTAAACGATAAGCGCAATTCTGGTGAAATCGAAATTTCTGAAGATCATATTGTTATATTGCGTGCAAAAGAACATACACCAGCTCGCACCAAACCATTGGAAGAAGTAAAAGCTGAAGTCAGTACTGCACTGCGTCGTCAGAAAGCGCGTGAAGCAGCGAAATCAACTGGTGATGAGTTGATTGCGACGTTGAATGCAGGTGAACTTATCGATGCACAGGTTACTGAGTTAGGGCTCGAGTGGAAAGAAGCGAAAAATATTCGACGTAACTCTTCGGAGTTGGGTTTTGATTTGACTCGCCTTGCTTTTAAAGCACCGAAACCAGTCAATGGTGTAGCGGTTGCAACTGGAGCGGAAACCATGAACGGTGACTATGCTGTCGTTCAAGTAACCGATGTTACTACCGTTAATGCAGAGAAAATTTCGGAAGCGGAAAAGAAGCAAGCGCAAGCACGCATTCAACGTAGCATTGGTGATTCTGGATACTCTGCTCTGGTTAAAGCGGTACGCGAAGACGCCGATATAGTGAAGTACGAAGAGCGTATTTCACGTTAATCCTTATCTATGTAAGTTCGTTTTTTAAGCCGGGTTATTGCCCGGCTTTTTATTTTTAGAGTGTTTTCTAAACTTACCAAGTCACTCCTACTCGATCGTATAATTTTCTAAAGTTCAATCATCTGATTTTGGCTTTCTTTAATGGGACCTTGTGACCGAAAAAAGTGCTATTGGATGATAAGTGCAAAAAGTTGTTGTTACTGCTATTTAGGGTACTAAATACGGGCTACTTTCTTTTTGTTGCATCCGAATAGGTTCTGTGTATTGTTCCAATCGTTCATTTTGTACCATACTGAAAGAATGACTCAATTTGCAAGCAAACTGAATGCACTTTATTGGATGAGATATGACGACAAAAATAAAGGCGATATTTTTTGATTTAAGTGGCGTGCTGTTCCAAGGAACGCAAGTTATTAACGGAGCGGCTCAAGCAGTAATCAATTTGCGAAAACATTATTGCTTGCGCTTTGTTACCAATACTGCGACGCGTTCACATTCAGAAATTATCGCCAAACTCGCAGCCATGAATATCGAAGTGAAACCGGAAGAACTTTATACCGCGCCGGTAGCGGCTTATCAATTTGTGAAAAAAAAGAAGCTACGTCCTTTTTGTTTAATTCATCCGTCTTTGCGTGAGCAGTTTTCTGATTTACCTCAAGACAATCCTAACTGTGTGATCCTAAGTGATGCAGGAGACGACTTAAATTATCACCATTTGAATCGAGCGTTTCAATTGTGTTTCCAAGGCGCTTCTTTAATTGCAATTGGTAAAAACAAATATTTTCGATCTGAAAATGAAATTAAGCTGGATACTGGAGCATTTGTACATGGACTTGAGTGGGCTGCAGGAGTTAAGGCCATCATTATGGGAAAGCCTTCCCCCGTGTTTTTTCAGCAAGTCGTCGCTTCAACTGAGTTCGCAGCCAACGAATGCATGATGATTGGTGACGACTTAGACGGTGATGTTCTTGCAGCGCATTTAGCGGGATTACAAGCAACGTTGGTTCGAACAGGCAAGTTTCAGCCAAATGATGAAGAAAAGCTGGCAGGAAGAGCGCCAGTTATCGACTCTGTACAAGACATTGAGTCCATCATAACGGTCTAACCGCTCTTTCACTTTAGAAAAAATTAAAGGTAGGGTCGCGGCAAATGCACTTTAAGGGTATTCGTCTCCGTCCATTTGCCACCGTAATCGATTGTCATCCGAGTTTTCGTTATAAGAGTTTTCGCGATCTGCTACGAACTTGCGTTTTACCTTTGTTTCAAGACAGGTAATTGAGTCTCCAGCAACACTGACAAATTGTCGCTGTTTCATTTCTTTCTTTAATGTCACTCTATCGCCTGGCAGCACATTGGCGCTCGAAACATCCAGTGCGTGCACTAGGGCCATATTTTTCCATGTTTTTTCCACGGCTAATCGACTTACCGAGTAACTCGGGAATTGCGGATCTTCTTGGTAGGTTAACAGCACATGTTCGTTTTCATAGACCACTCCTTCCCCAATATTGATATAAATTTCATTGTTATCCACACGTATGACTTCGCCTTGGATCGGATGGTTCTGGAAGTAATGACTCACTTCGATTATCGTTCGGTTGACTGCGGCAATTAATGCTTGCCCGCTGGTTGTTGTTGCAAAGCCATTAAAGAACGTTTGGTTGACTATGGGAGAAAAAACCGTAGGGTTACCACTGCGTTCGCACGCTTCGAGTTTTGACGTTATGGGGACTTCAAGAACAGGATGGTGCTGTCGGTCGTAAACAACGAGAATGAGCGAGATGGTAGCGGGCTTATCATCGCCGTGAATTAAGCTCCAAAATCGATCGAAGTGAGCAAAACTAAGACTGAACAAATTGTTGGAGTCGCCGAGCGCATACAAAGAGTCATAACGTTTGATGTGAAACTGCAACAGGTAATCGTAGTTCTCATCAACAGGTTGTAGAAATTGACTGTAGCGCACCAATTGATAAAAAAGTTGGTTTAATGCAGAAGGTACTGTGCGGACCTCCGTATAGTGTTCTTTACCGCTCAGCCCACTTGTGTCGTAGCTGACTTTCCCACTCGCATTTACCCATGGCAAAAGCTTGATTCGAATGCCACTTCCAGGCTGGTCTTGCCAATGCAAATGACTGTAAAAACGAGTTTGTTCACCGGTTAAGTAAGGGAGGCGGATCGAGGTTGTGGCGCTGTAGCCAATTCCAGACACAAATATCACTAAAATAAAGTAATAAACGTTGTTCATTTCATAGGGTCGAGGGTTAACCGGGCTCTATGGTGTGTATCGGCCGCAAAAAATTTGAGTTTACTTAATCCTTTCCTCAATATTGGTACTGGTGAATAAATATGATTTCAAATGCATAATAATAATGCACTATGTAATAAAATTACATTTTAAGTGGCTGTTTAAATAAATCATTAAATAAAATAAAAAAATCCAGGATAGGCCTTCTAACTGCCTGTAATTAAAGATAAAGGCGTTTTTTTGGACATTGTTTTCTTTTGCGAGCTTTCAGTGGAGTTTGTTTAAAACAGACTAATATTCATTTTCTTATATCGAATGAAATAACAAATAAGTTGTAATATTTCATGATGACTTTCTTTACAATGGGTAAATATTCGATATAGACTGATATTGTGTTGCTTTGCAGCACGTCAGTGGAATGTTTTACCTATTGCACTGAACCAGAAGCTCAAGCGCAGTAGAAAGCTTCTTATGGCATTACTTCGTTGAAGTCACTCTATCTGAAACGTTTAGTATTCAGAGTCGATAGCACAACGCCTCACCATAACAACATCGGCTTCAACTGACATCCAATAACAGTAATCAAAAGGATGGGACCATGAACAAGCTCTATCACCACGGTCAGGCGAAAGACAATTGTGGCTTCGGTATGATCGCGCACACCCATGGTAAACCCAGTCATCAGCTGGTTGAAACAGCGCTCGAAGCACTGAATCGTATGACACATCGTGGTGCCATTGCTTCAGATGGCTTGTCGGGTGATGGATGTGGCCTTTTGATACAAAAGCCCGAATCCTTTTTACGTCGTGTAGCGCAAGACGCTGGGTTATCGCTTGGGCGTGATTTTGCCGTAGGTATGGTGTTTTTGCACCAAGATGAAACCATTGCGCGTCAGTGTCGCAGTATTCTTGAGCAAGAAATTCGTCGTGAAACTCTATCGGTGATTGGCTGGCGACGTGTTCCTATCAATACCGATGTTTGTGGTGAAGTCGCGTTATCGTCGTTACCCCAAATTGAGCAAATTTTTGTCCAAGGTATGCCGGGTTGGAGCAAACACGATATGGAGCGCCGCTTGTTTATGGCGCGTCGGCGGGCGGCTTGGCGAGTACTCGACGAAGTTCGTGACTTTACCTACTACGTTTCTTCTTTATCCTGCCTGGTCATGGTTTATAAAGCTTTAGTGATGCCGCGTTATTTGGCTAAGTTTTACGTTGATCTCCAAGCGTCGGATTTCACCAGTGCTATTTGCTTGTTCCATCAACGTTTCTCAACAAATACATTACCACAATGGCGTTACGCCCAACCGTTTCGGTTTTTAGCGCACAATGGAGAAATCAATACCATCAGTGGTAATCGTAACTGGTCGAAAGCGCGCACCAGTAAATTCGTGACACCCCTGTTGCCCGATTTAAAAGAAGTTGCGCCCTTAGTGAATCAAACCGGTTCCGACTCTTCGTCATTAGATAATATGCTGGAAGTGTTTCTGGCTGGCGGTATGGATATTTTTCGCGCCTTGCGTCTTTTGATCCCTCCGGCCTGGCAAAATCTTCCGGGGATGGATCCCGACCTGCGTGCCTTTTATGAATTCAATTCCATGCACTTGGAGCCTTGGGATGGCCCGGCAGGGATTGTGATGACCAACGGTCAACACGTTGCTTGTACATTGGATCGCAATGGCTTACGGCCGGCACGTTATGTGATCACCAAAGACGACATAATTACACTGGCATCCGAAGTCGGCGTGTGGGATTACGAAGAAGCCGATGTGATCGAAAAAGGTCGAGTTGGTCCCGGTGAAATGTTTGCCATTGATACCAAAATTGGCAAGATCTGGAAAAGCCGAGAAATCGATGACGAACTAAAAACGCGTCATCCGTATCGCGCCTGGTTGGAAGAAAACCATTTGAATTTACTGAAGCAACAACCGGAAATTGCTGAGCCAATTGAGCCTGATGAATTGCTGTTTCAACAAAAACGTTTTGGTTTTTCACAGGAAGAAAAAAAGACGGTGATCAGCAACCTGTTTCAACAGGGTGTGGAAGCGACCGGCTCCATGGGTGATGATACACCCATTGCTGTTTTGTCCACCGAGCAACGCAGTGTATTCGACTATTTTCGCCAGCAGTTTGCGCAAGTAACGAATCCTCCGATTGATCCATTGCGCGAACAGGCCAGTATGAGTCTCGAAACCTGTATCGGTGTGGAGTACAACGTGTTTCAGGAAACCACTGGTCATGCTTATCGCGTGGTATTAGACAGCCCAGTATTAACCTTCAACGAACATCAACAATTGCTGCGTTTAAAAGGCAAACATTATCGACAACTCACCATTCCATTAGGATTGTCCGAGTCTGAATCATTACAAAGTGCCATCGAGCGCATTACCAAACGAGCGGTTCATGCCGTCAGTGATGGTGTGGTTATTTTGAATTTGTCGGATCGTGATCTGTTGGATGAAGAAACGCCCATTCATCCTTCGTTAGCCATTGGTGCCATTCACAATGCTTTGATAGAAGAGGGGTTACGGTGTGACTGCAATATTCTAGTGGCCAGTGGCTTTGTGCGCGATCCACATCATTTTGCGGTTTTATTTGGCTTAGGCGCAACGGCTATTTATCCGTATCTAGCGTATCAAACCATCGAAGAACTGAGTAATGAAAAACATCCAGACGAAATTGAAAAAGGGATTTTGGCTTATCGTAAAGGTATTGATTATGGGCTACGAAAAATTCTATCGAAAATGGGCATTTCTACCTTAGCGAGTTATCGAGGAGCACAATTGTTTGAAGGATTAGGATTTGCCGATGAAGTCATGAAGCGTTGCTTTCCGGAAATGGCGTCACGCATAAGCGGCGTTGATTTTAGTTTACTGGAACAAGACGCTCGATTGTTACAACGCAAAGCGAGTGTGCCGCACATCAAATTGCAGCAAGGCGGGTTGTTAAAATTTCAGTTTGATGCGGAACAACACGCATACAATCCGGATGTGGTGCAATTGCTACAACAAGCCGTGAACTCCGGGAGTTACGAAGCGTATCTGAAATTTTCGAATCAAGTAAATCATCGAAAACCTTTAGCTTTGCGCGATCTGTTAACGTTGGTACCAGCGGAGCAACCGATAGAACTTTCGAAGGTTGAAGCTGAAGAACAATTATTTCCACGGTTTGATAGCGCTGCTATGTCGATCGGAGCGCTTTCACCTGAAGCTCATGAAGCGCTAGCGATTGCAATGAATCGTTTGGGCGGACAGTCGAACTCCGGTGAAGGAGGAGAAGATGCTCGCCGTTTCAACACATTAAAAAATTCGAAAATCAAACAAGTTGCATCGGGCCGCTTTGGCGTCAATGCACACTACCTTGTGAATGCCGAAGTTTTGCAAATTAAAGTTGCACAAGGTGCGAAACCAGGCGAGGGCGGTCAACTCCCTGGGCATAAAGTTACCGCATTAATTGCACAATTACGTCACTCCATTCCGGGCGTTACTTTGATTTCTCCGCCGCCTCATCACGATATTTATTCGATAGAAGATTTGGCGCAATTAATTTTCGATTTAAAACAAGTGAATCCGAAAGCGAGAGTGTCGGTCAAACTGGTTTCTGAACCCGGGGTAGGAACGATTGCTGCCGGTGTCGCTAAAGCCTATGCCGATATGATCACCATTAGCGGATACGATGGTGGCACTGGTGCCAGCCCAATAACTTCGATTAAATACGCAGGCTCTCCCTGGGAGTTAGGTTTGGCGGAAGTACAACAAGCACTGGTAGAAAATGGATTGCGCCATAAAGTAACGGTACAAGTAGACGGTGGATTAAAAACCGGTCTCGATGTAATCAAAGGCGCGATTTTGGGTGCGGAAAGTTTTGGATTCGGTACTGGCCCCATGGTGGCTTTGGGTTGTAAATACTTACGTATTTGTCATTTGAATAATTGTGCAACGGGTGTTGCGACTCAAGACGATGAATTACGACGCAAACATTTTCATGGCTTGCCAGAAAAAGTGGAAAACTACTTTAAATTTATTGCCCGAGAAGTGCGTGAATGGCTGAGCGTTTTAGGTGCGGAAAAGCTGGAAGACATTATCGGCAAAACACATCTGTTGAAGCGAGTGCAGTCGACTATTGAAAAGCACAAAGCGATCAATCTGGATGCCATTTTAAGTAGTGCCTCGGTTGTCAATCAATATCCGAATTATTGTGTCGAAAAATCCAACCCTTCTTTTGATAAAGGATTGTTGAATGAACAAATACTGGATGATGCGCGACAGGCTGTCGATAGTCATCAATCGATCACTTTAAGTTATCGCATTAAAAATTATCAGCGTTCGATTGGCGCGAGGTTAAGCGGTTACATTGCGGAGAAATTGGGAAAAGACGGTTGTAAACAGCATCCTGTTCATATCAATTTTTCCGGCACTGCAGGGCAGAGTTTGGGCGTTTGGAACATACCGGGTGTGTTCATTTCTGTCGAAGGTGATGCTAACGATTACGTTGGCAAAGGTATGTCGGGTGGGCGAATTGTTTTACGACCGCCGCGTCATTCCACGCTGGTCAGTCGGCGTAACACTATTATTGGAAACACCTGTTTGTACGGCGCAACCGGAGGTGAACTTTATGCGGCTGGCAAAGCCGGTGAACGTTTTGCGGTACGCAATTCCGGTTGCGATGCGGTGGTCGAAGGTTTGGGCGCACACGGCTGTGAATACATGACGGGCGGTCGTGTTGTTGTACTCGGAAGTGTGGGTTGGAACTTTGCAGCTGGCATGACGGGTGGTGAAGCGTTTGTTCTAGATATATCCAACGAGTTCGAAGCTTATTGCAATACCGAATTTGTTACGGTTCAGTCCATTACTGAAAGTACAAGTGCAGCAAAAATTTCTGAGTTAAAAGCGTTGATTGAAAACCATGCACGATTGACGCAAAGCGAATGGGCGCAACAAATTTTGGAAAGTTTTGAGCATTACATCGCTTCTTTTAAATACATTGCACCGAAAGTACAGGTGAGCAGTAAAGGCAAACGACAAACAAGGAAAGCGAAGTTAATTCATTTTGCAAAAGTGGGATGAGAAATTCCGTACAAAAAAGGTAACGACTATGGGTGAACAACGTCAACTGTTTGAGTTTATCGATCTGGATCGTCAAGAACCCGAGAAGCAACCGATAGAAGTGCGCAAGCATGAGTTTTCAGAAATTTATCGAGATTTCAAACAGCCGGGTATTAAGGAGCAGTCCAGTCGTTGTATTTCCTGTGGTAATCCTTATTGCCAATGGAAATGCCCGGTACACAATTACATTCCTGATTGGTTGGATCTAGCTGCGCAAGGTAAATACATTGAAGCGGCCGAATTGTCGCATCAAACCAACAGTTTGCCGGAAGTGTGCGGTCGCGTTTGTCCGCAAGATCGTTTGTGCGAAATGGCTTGCACATTAAACAACGACTTTGGCGCGGTTACTATCGGTCAGGTAGAAAAGTTTATTACCGATCAGGCTTTTGCACTGGGTTGGCAGCCGGATTTATCCAACGTAAAACCACAACCCTTTAAAGTAGCCGTAATAGGCGCAGGACCCGCAGGTCTTGCCTGCGCCGATGTGCTTATTCGCAATGGTATATCGGTTACGGTTTATGATCGTTACCCGGAAATTGGCGGCCTTTTAACGTTTGGCATTCCCGAGTTTAAACTGGAAAAAAATGTAATGGCACAAAGGCGTAAAGTGTTTGAGAACATGGGCATTACCTTTCAATTGAATTGCGAAGTGGGTAAAGACGTTTCTTTTGCTCAACTTGAATCGCAGTACGACGCTGTATTTTTAGGTTTGGGTACTTATCGCCCGGTAAATGGAGCGTTAAACGAAGGTGAAGCGCAAGGCTGTTATCGCGCGCTCGATTACTTGATCGGTAATACCAATTATTTACATGACTATCAAATACGCGGCAGCGACTACATTAATTTGCGAAATAAAGTGGTGGCTGTTTTGGGCGGTGGCGATACCGCAATGGATTGTGTGCGTACCGCCATACGGCAAGGTGCAGAGAAGGTGTATTGTATTTATCGCAAAGACGAACAATCCATGCCTGGCTCGAAAAAGGAATATAATCACGCGAAAGAAGAAGGCGTCGAGTTTATTTGGCATCATCAGGCGATTAATACGGTTCGCACCAGTGATGGTCAATTAGTTGGACTTACATGCCGTGATACACGAAATGGAAACGAAGAGTTTATTGAATGCGACGCCGTGATTGTTGCTTATGGATTTCGACCGAGCCCTCCAAACTGGTTGAGTGATTCTCAAGTTGTTTTGGATGAATCTCAAAAAGTAGTTACCGATGAGCACCAGGGCTTTCGCACCAGTCAAAATAAAATTTACGCTGGTGGTGATATGGTTCGCGGTGCCGATTTGGTGGTGACTGCTATTGCTGATGGACGAAAGGCTGCAGCTTCTATTTGTGAAGACTTGGGGGTTTTGGTTGGTTGATGTTTTGGATAAGCTCGGATAGAGATATTGTTGGCGAGTGATATATTTGTGCTTGATGATTTATGCTTAGTTTGCTGTAGAGATTGCAATTAATATTATCGATTTATCAGGTTGTAGTTTATTGTTTTTATGAGTTCTAACCCTGTGTTTAATACTAACTTTACAGACATCATTCTGTTTGAATGTATTTAAACACCTAATCTGAGGCACCTGAAATAAAGGTCCCGATGAGATTTAATCTTTAACTATATGATCTGAAATATATCGATGGAAACATAGGGATGCTAGTCTTATAATTCTGTAGGATCGTTTTTTTATTTCAATAAGGAATCCAAATGAAAAAAGAGCAACTAGTTTGGGAGCACTTTAAATTAAACTCAGACCAAAGACTAAAAGCATTTAATTTTTATGTTGTTCTTTCTATTTTCGCGGATGGAGGCGTTTTTACGGCTCTTGAGAAAAACATTGATCCTGTATACCTCTTTATACTGGGTGTTTTAGTTATTATTCTTTCTATCATATTTTGGCTAATTGATACCAGAAGTCGAAACCTATTGCTTTTAACTATTCCAGCAATGAAAGAGATAGAGTCTTCATTTCCTGGTAAGTTTCAACTTTTCAAGTTGGACGAAGAGCAACGCAGCAAAAATATTGTTCGATATACATTTGCAATTAGAGTGCTTTTTTTATGCCAAATTCTATTTGGAACATTTACTATTGTATTTAGCCAAATAAAGTGATTCAGTTATACCTAATAAAACATAAAAATGTTTTTGTTTCTGGTAAAAAACAATAAACTAAACAGGTAAAACATAGCAATGCAAGCACTGGTACTAGGAGGAAACGGTTTTATCGGTCGCGCTATTTGCTCAGTGTTTTTGAAGCAAGGCTATCAAGTAAAGTCATTAGGTCGTAGTTCCATTGGTTTACTTCCAGATGTAGAGCCTGTTCAACTCACCGATTTATCACATCAAAACGATTCGTTTTGGCAAAATTTATTGCGCGATGTTTCTGTCATCATTAATTGTTGGGGCGTTTTAAAAGCCAGTGATAGTGAATTTGATAAGGTGCATTATCAACTGCCAAAACAAGTGGCAGAGCAGGCAAAAAAGCGTGCCATTCGTTTTATCCAAATATCGGCGATAGGGCCGGAAGACACCACCTTTATCCAAAGCAAATATCGTTTCGATAACTGGCTTACCGAACATTATACAAACAGTGTGATCCTTCGGCCTTCAGTGGTGATCAGCACACATGGTTCTTATGGCGGTACATCTCTTATTCGAGCTATATCGGCAACACCTCGGATGCTCATTTTACCCGGCGATGGCAAGCAGTTAATCAGACCCATAATGCTTGACGATCTGGCAACTATGGTCATTCATTTAGCTAAGCGAACTTCGGAACATACTTCCGTTATCCACGCATGCGGGGAACAGGTTTGCAGTATTCAAGAGCTGTTAACGACGCTAAGAAATTGGCTGGATATTAAAACCTCGTGGACTTTGCATATACCCATGGCATTTATTCGATTCACAACGCAAATTGCCGAACGTTTTACGCGGGGCCCAATGGGTGCGAATACTCTGCATATGCTTAATCAGGGGAATACTTGTTCCGATGATGAGTACCAACAAGCCGTCCAAATATCAGGCGTGCATCCTCAATCCGTCATTACAGCATTCAAACAAACGCCTTGTTTTGTGCAAGACCGTTGGCACGCTAAATTATATTTCCTTAATGGTATCAATTTATTTTTATTGTTTTGGGTTTGGTTGTTTTCTGGAATCGCTGGCTTAATGTACACGCCAGAGAACTGGAGGGAATTGCTAGCGCCTATTGTTCAAGAGACGTCGGTTCAATCGATATTAGTGTATACACTTTCAGTTTGGGATTGTTTGTTAGCCGTATTACTTTTTGTTTATCGATTTAGAGCGTGGGTATTAGCTTTAATGTTGATAAGTGTTGTTGTTTATACCATTACGGTAACTTCGCTTAACCTGAATTTATGGCTTGAGCCTTTGGGCGGAGTGGTAAAAAATCTTTGCGTTATCACCAGCGTTTTGTTGGCCATGGTTTTACACGAGAAAAAATAGTGACCTATTATTTAACGTTAAAAACACTGCATATATTAACCTCCACACTGCTATTTGGAACCGGATTGGGTACGGCATTTTATATGTGGCGCGCCGATGTTTCTCGCGATGTAGCAACCATTGCTCATACAGCTAAAAATGTTGTGCTTGCGGACTGGTTATTTACAACCCCTAGTGTCATTCTTCAACCCATAACTGGCGTGTTAATGATCGCTTATGCCGGTTATTCGTATGATTCTTTTTGGATACTATGGAGCCTGATTTTATACGTTATTATTGGCGCATTGTGGCTGCCTGTTGTGTTGATACAGATGAAAGTTCGTGACAATGCAGTACAATCAATGGGGTCAGGAGAAAAATTTAATGAAACGCGTCATCGTCGGTTAATGTGGATTTGGTACAGCCTCGGATGGCCAGCGTTTATGGGTGTTATTTTGATCTTTGGACTTATGGTATTTAAGCCTGTTTAGATAAATTAAGTGAAAAGCGATTCGAATACTTAATCAGTTGATCGCTTTATTACTTATAGCGCTCAGAAAGAGGCGAAATATAACTCTTTGAACGTCATTACCTGTATAGGCCTTCGATCAATTTGAAATGATTTTACAAATGCAGTCATTGGAATATCTCTATAGTCTATAATAAGAAACGCCTGGTTTATCAGGAGTTTTGTATGCAGACTTGTTTTTCTCTAATAAGAACCTACCTGTGGCTAATAATATCATTTGCACCACTCGGCATTGTTTTGGGGGCAGAACCAAGCGACAAAGATGAGCTGAATCGTTTAACGTTCGAGGAACTCCTTAGTGTCGAAGTTGGCTCTCCTGGGAAAGGTGTGTTTATCCCACATGATGTGAAGCGAATGCCTAACGCCATTAATATTCGCTTGATCGTCCCGCTGAGTCGATACCCTCGTTACTCTACCGAACTGATTGCTGCTGCTGACTCTGCAACTCGTCGAATCAATTCTCAAGGGGGTATTTTGGGACGACAGCTCGTGGTGATTCGTGGTGATGATAATGGTGATGCGAAAGAGGCAGAGCGCGTTGCACGCCTGATGTCTGAAAAGTACTCGGTTCAGGCATTCATTGGTCCTAACAGCTCGATTCGAGCTTATCAAGTTGCTAAAACTGTTTCTAACGAAAAACGAATTCCGCTTATCTCTCCTACCGCGAGTGCAGACTACCTGGCAAGCAAACAACATTTAGGGCTCGTTTATCGATTGATTGCAAATAATGCCCAACAAGCTAGTGCTATCGCTGAGTTTCTAAAAACAAACTCACGCGATCAGCGAGTTACGATGATGCGGTTGAAAGGGGAATATGCTACAGAGCTTGAGCGTCATATTCATGATGCTATTTCGAATATGGGAGGACAATTATTTAAATCGGAAGTGTTGAGTTCAATGATTAATTATAAAGAGTTTGATTTAAGCAGTAGCATCATCCGTATTTCTTCTTTTAAGCCTCAAAGTGTTATTCTTGTCTCTTCTCAAACGCAAGCTGCCGATATATTAGAGCAATTTGAAAGACTGTGGACGCAGCCATTTCCTTTGATTATTACGGCCGATCTCATAAAGCCTAAACCACTTCTAGATGCTCCTTTATCGGGTATTAAACGATGCGTTGTAAACGTTCTGACAGAAAGTCACGAGAGTTCTACATCGGTATTGAGTGACGTTTCTAAGTTAATCCGAGAACAAGCATCAGCTTATGATTCTGCATATGTATATGATGCGGTCTACCTTTTGGCTTACAGTTTGATTTATTCTCAAAAGTTGAATAAAAAAATCACAGATGCAATACCGCTTATTGCGTCGGAAGGACCTGACATTACCGATAATCATTTTCAAGGGTTTTCACAGCGGGTGAATAAGCACGCTGCATTTCGTTTTATTGGAAAAAGTGGGCGTGTGCATTTTGATACTTCAGGTAATAATATCGCAGCAACTTTAGACGTTCGGCCAATGGTGGCGGAAGTGTCAGCACTCGATAATTGTGGACGATAACGTTTCAAACTATTAATAAGTAAAAAGTTAGAATAATTCTAATTACCATTTGGTAAGTTGAGTTGCAAAGTCATGGTATCCGCACATAATTAAAAAGAACCCATCCGTTGCGATACCAATGACACGCTCTCAAACAGGAATAACAACGTATATTTTTCTGCTTGCCCAGAGTGCCATCGCTCAGTCTATTGAGATTGATGGCGAGCTGGACGACGCTATTTGGCAACAAGCCAGAGTCTTCAACCAGTTTAAGGTTACTGAACCTTTTTCTCAAGAAAGCGAACCAAAAGCTACACGAGCTTTACTTTACTCCGATGAAAGTGGACTTTATATCGGGTTTTATAATGAGCAAGATGCCAACGAGAGCATTAACGCCAGCTCATTACGCGATGCGGAGATTCAAACCGATTTTAATGAAGTCATCATCGACTTTGATGCGCAAGGCTCACGTGCTTATGGATTCAAAGTCAGTCGCAGCGGTTCGGTTCAAGATGCCGTCTGGGTTGATGAAAATCGCGAATCAATGGATTGGGATGGAGACTGGCAATTCGCAGTAGCCGAAGAAGACGATTTCTGGAGCAGCGAGATCTTTATTCCCTGGTCGATTGTAACTATGACGGAGAGTCAAACTAACGAACGACGAATCTCGGTTTATTTTTCACGTTGGCACCAAGGTTTATCGATGCGTTTTTCTTATCCCGCAATTGACCGTAAACAAACCAGCTTTTTACGTTCGTTTCAGGTTTCGACACTGACATCGGCAAAGTCGACGTCATTTGATGTGTTCCCATATCTGGCATTAAACCGTGATTTGGAACAGCAAAAAAACGATGAACGAGTGGGTGTGGATCTGTTCTGGAAAATTACGTCGCAGCAACAATGGAATCTCACCATTAATCCCGATTTTGGTCAGGTAGAGTCTGATGATCTGGTGGTGAATTTTTCTGCACAGGAAACTTTTTTCAGCGAGAAGCGGCCCTTTTTCCGTGAAAATCACGATTTGTTTGATATGCAAGGGCCGGAGTCGTTGCTGTTGGTGCACACGCATCGCATTGGTGGAGCGCCAGATGCCGGTACCGCAGAGGCGAGCGATATTGCCGCCGCAACTCGCTACACCTATCTTGGAGAGTATCTGGAATTGGGGCTGCTGTCCGCGTTTGAAGAGGACTCATCGGCGGCGAAAGGTCGAGATTATTTTGCCATCCGTGTACAAGGCAAGTTTGAACCGGTAAAGCTTGGGTTGCTACACACTCAAACAGAACGTCCGACTTTGATGCGACAAGCAGACGTGACAGCATTAGATTTAAAATGGGAGTTGACCGATGATGTTTTATTCTCCGGGCAATGGCTAGAAACCACGATTGATCAACTTATTGACCTGAAAGTTCGTGATCAAGGCTGGTGGCTTCGCGGCGCTTGGGAGTTATCGGAAAGCAGTCGTCACGATTTAACCTATCTGGATTATGGTGCCGCTATGGAGGTGTCCGATTTTGGATTTGTGAATCGAAACAACCTTAAGCAATCCACATACCGTGGCAGTTATGAATGGACCGATTTAGGCGAAACACTACGTGATATGGAGGCCTGGTGGTTACTGGTCGACTCATCGAATCAAACCGGGCAAAGTTTACCATTTCACTTTGAAACCGTGTGGGAAGTCACTTTGTCCGGAACGCAGTCGTTGGAGCTGGAGTATGTCAACCGAAGCGCAGGCATGGATGATAGGATCACTCGCGGTAATAATCCGGTGTATTTGCCCAAGTTTGAAAAAGCCGGTTTTGCTTTTTTATCCAATCAGAACCAACGTGTTTCATACGAAATGGGTTTCGCAGCAGGTAAGGATTTTCTGAATGGATCTTTTTATGAGTTTGAAGTGATACCAGCATATCAAATTTCAGATACAACAGACATCACCTTGGGTATTGAGTTAGTTCACAACAATAGTTGGTTGATTTGGAATGACGAGAATATTCTGGAAGAGTTTGAGCGGGATGAGTTGACACTTTCGCTGAATTACAACGCGGTCTTCAATGAGCAACATGAGTTGCGTATTAAGATAGAGGCGGTTGCACTGGAAGCCAAAAGCATTAATGAATTTGAAGCCGACCCTAATGGTAGGTTAATCGCAACCGGGGAGTTTCCTGATAGCTTCTCATTGAGCGAGTTTGCCGCGCAAGTTCGATATCGTTATGCCTTGGGCCGTTTGTCTGAACTTTTTTTGGTATACAGCCGCGGTGGCGAATTTGAACAGGAACATGTTGGTTTACCTGTTGGCCGTTTATTGAATCACAGTGTTGACGCTGACGATAGCGAACATCTTCTTTTTAAAATTAAGTTACAATTCTAAGTGTGTGCTTTAGCTACTCAGCTTTGACTGAGTAGCTCTTGTAATTATTCAACGGCGAAGCAGCTTTCAACGGCCGTCTTATTGCCACTTTCAGCGATGACAAGAATTTCGTATTTAAAGTTTTCGCCAAGTAACAGAAAGTCACTGGGTAATTCCAGTGATGTGACGTCTCCGGGGAAATGAACGGTCATCGTTGTTTCCAAATCTAAATTTTCAATGGCAATTTCATAAAGCTCAACCTCAACCTCACCGGCTTTTCCCAGCTCCGGATGTGAGGTTTCCACAGGATTCCAGGCAATAACAACAGGCCCGCTGATTACCGGTATTTCATCTTCTTCGCAATCTTCCACCATGTCAGTGCCGGATACGGTGATACCTGATGTGGGAGCCGGCATAACATGGGACAAAAACACCTCGCCTTCCATTTCTTCACCGTCTAATGTCTCTCCCTCTATTTCGTAGAGGCCTTCAGGAAAACGTTGAAAGAAAGTCGCTGGAGGAAGTTCATCAAACGTTGGTTCAGCACTTTCAAAAAATAACTCGGTAAGTCCCTGACGTTTTAGTCGACTTTTTACTCGAATGTTTAATAGAGTACGTTCATTGGGATCTTCAATTTGCAAATGCTTCCAAGCCTCGCCATCGATTAGAGCGTGAATACCCAGGTCACCGTCGGTATTGTTTAATTCAAAGAAAATTTTTGCTTCGTCAAATTCCAGCTCGTCATCGGCTGATGAACTATTTGGAAAAATACTTGCCAGAATACCGCTAATGGCTAATGGAATAAGCTTACGAGAAAAGTTCATGTCGTCACTCCTATAAGTTGCTAAATTGATAAAGAAGAGCAAAGCATTTAATTTCTATTTGACCAAGTAAAATTAAATTTCTCTTCACGAGATAAGCTTAAGCAAGCAAGCTTACCTGGAGCTTACGTTTTGATTACTATTTGGTAATGATGTGAAATTAAGGGACGAGGTAAAGGGACTAAAATAGGAACGTTAAAAAGTTGAAGTTAAAAACATTAAACTTTAATGTTTTTATCTCTTATTACAGGTAATAGAGAAGAAAAGTGGCTTAAAGATACGTTAAAGCGACTGCCTTTACCTGGTTCGCTGTATAACAGAATATCACCACCGTGAGCGCGAGCGACGGCGCGGGCAAAACTAAGGCCTAATCCACAACCTGTTTGTGAACGACTTTGATCGCCACGATAAAACCGGTCAAACACCTGAGCTTGTTCCTCTGTATTAATGCCAGGTCCGTTGTCTGAAACAATAATATTTACTTGTTTTTGATCGCATACTAGCGTCACTTGGACCAGACCATTGTTTGGTGTGTATTTAATGGCATTGTCTAAGAGATTTGAAAGCATGCGTTGCAACGTTTGCTTATCACCCATTACTTCGCAATGTTCGTCAGCGTTTGCTATCAGCTTTATGTTTTTTTGTTCCGCAAGCGGTTGAAAAATTTCACAGGCGTCGTTAATCAATTGCGCAATGTTCAGTTGTTCTCTTTTTATGTTTGCCGCACCGGCTTCGAGCTCTGCAAGATCTAAAGTAGCATTGATCATTTGTATTAATCGATCACATTCCTCAATAATATCAGCATAAGCATCGTGACAAACC
Organism: Pleionea sp. WD8-19; assembly: GCF_055326765.1. Taxonomy (NCBI): domain Bacteria; kingdom Pseudomonadati; phylum Pseudomonadota; class Gammaproteobacteria; order Oceanospirillales; family Pleioneaceae; genus Pleionea; species Pleionea sp. WD8-19. The sequence goes on from NZ_JBUZOU010000003.1 coordinate 351,508, forward strand.
TGTGGTGTATTTTGCAATGCGGATTCGGCATGGGCGCGAATACGTGCAAGTGGGCTTCGTAGATCGTGTGCGACGTTGTCGGTAAGTTCTCGCATATCCATTACCAGATCGCGAATGCGATCGAGCATCGCATTAAAAGTTGTGGCCAGCTGACCGATTTCTTCACCCCAAAGTTGCCCTTGGGGTACACGATGATCGAGAGCGCCGTACTCAATTGAGCGTGCGGTAGCACTGATTTGTTTAATTCCTCGTACTGCTTTTTGTGCTATTAACCAGCCAAAACCAGCTGCGAAGGGTAGCACAATAATAAACATTGTGGCCATTACGGTTTGGATGATTGTCAGTAACTCTTCGCGTTCTTCCTCCGATTCTCCAATGAGTATATTGAGGTTTTCGCCAATTTTCCCATAAATCATTCGTACATAAAACTCTCGATCGTAAGGACGAAACTGACGAGCTCGGGGGGAATTGGTATATCGAATCTTTTCATGCTCATTAAAGTGAGCGACAGCTCCGGACCAATGCGTAATATCGGAAGTTAATAGAACTTCTCCACGACTATTTATAATTTGAAAAAGGGTGTTTTCCGAGGCTTGTGCTTCCATCATTTCTTTTTTTATTTCCAACTCGACGCCAGAAAGACCTTGTGTTTTGAATATTTGGCTAAACTCTACAATGTCTTCTTCCAGATCGTCGTTATGTTGTTTAATTAAAATCGAATTGACAGAATAATAAATTGCAACAAACACCAGTGATAAAGAAAGAGTAAAAACCAAAAGGTACCAAAGCGTCAGACGGGAAGATAATTTAGCGGGCCATTTAATCATCGGCAACTTTTAATACGTATCCTAAACCGCGAATAGTATGGATTAGATTTTGGTTAAATTCTTTATCCACTTTGTCGCGTAGTTTGCTTATTCTTGCTTCGACGACATTGGTATGGGGATCAAAGTTGTAGTCCCAAACACGCTCCATGATCATAGTTTTGGATACAACGTGGTTGGCATTGCGCATCAGGTATTCGAGTAATGCAAATTCTTTGGGTTGTAAATCGATGCGCTTATCCGATCGACGAGCGGTTCGCGATAACAGATCGATGGTAAGATCGCCTACAGTTAAAGAGGTGGACGCTGCTTCATTGTTGCTACGTCGAATTAATGCCTGTACGCGAGCCAAGAGTTCACTGAACGAAAATGGTTTTGTTAAGTAATCATCGCCGCCCAGCTGCAATCCTTTCACTTTATCATCAATAGAACGTTTGGCACTTAAAATTAAAATCGGTAAGTTGATTTTTCGTTCGCGAATTTTATCGATAATTGAAAGGCCGTCGAGTTTGGGCAACATAATATCAAAAATGCCCAAATCGTAAGTTTCACTGAAGGCAAAATCTAATCCTTGTTGACCGTCGGTGGCGTGATCGATGGTGAATCCAGCTTGATTTAATCCATTACTGACGAAGTCGGCGATTGTGGTGTCATCTTCGATTAATAGGATTTTCATAGGCATACAGCCGCAATTTAGAAAATAAACTTTGCTCTGGTTAATCTTAGCGAGCGACAATCCATTTGTAATCAAATTATGGCAAAGATTACCAAATGGTAAAGTTGAGACAATTTACCAGCCGAGTGTATGCAAACCACCATCCACATAATAAACGCTACCGGTAATATTTTTGCTAGCGTCACAAGCAAGAAAAGCGGCCATGTGTGCGACATCTTCTTTAGTGGTGTTGTGCCGAGTAGGGATTCGGCCTTCGGTGGATTTCATTTTTTCCTGAAACGCAGGAATCGATGCGGCGGCAATGGTTTTAATCGGCCCTGCAGAAATGGCATTCACCCGAGTGCCTTGAGGGCCGAGTTCACTTGCGAGGTAACGTACCGCAGATTCTAATGCGGCTTTGGCGATGCCCATAATATGATAATTGGGCAATACTTTTTGTGAGCCGTTGTAAGTGAGTGTTTGAATTGACCCGGTTTCTGACATCAGTGGCTTAAGGTAGCGGCAAGCAGCGATCAAGCTGTAAGCGCTGATCTCCATACATTGCATAAAGTCGTTTTTATTGCATTCACTTAAAGGGGATTGCATTGCTTCAACATTGGCGTAGGCCATACTGTGAACAAACACATCGATTTGCGGCCAATACTGGTTCACCTGACTGAACAATTCAGCAATTTGTTGCTCTTCGGTAAAGTCGCAAGGCAATAAAGCAAGTGGTTCAATGTGAGACTCGCGGCAAAGTTTTTTAATGCGCCGCAAATGGCTTTGACCTTGGTAAGACAATATAATTTCAGCGCCAAGCTGATGGAAGCGCTCTGCAATGCCCCAAGCCAAACTATCGACCGTGGAAACCCCGGTGATAAGGGCGTGTTTACCGCTTAAATCGATCATATTTTAAAGTGAGAGTGTGCGAATTTAAATCGTGCATTATAACGAGAATTGTCGCCAACAAGAAAACATTGAAACGTGTATTCATTGATCTTTCATGGCTTCACGTTGACCTGCCACCAAGGTTTTCAATGTGTCTTCAAATTCTTTGCCTTGTTCTAGCAGTTCCATGCGTTGAGCCGCAAACAGGTCAATGAGCTGCTCTTCTTTCGGATCGAGCACACGCTGACCATGATGATCGGTAAATATATACTTGCTCGTGGTGGTTGAGATAATACTCAAGGTCAGCTGCTGTGGCTTTTGGCCTTCTTGAGTGTAACGTAATATAGCTCCGGGCATCAGGCTGTCGACCAGCTTTTTTGAGTCCAGTCGACGCTGTTCCATCCGCGCTTCTTCTGCCTTTGCTTTGGCGATTGCTTTGGCGCGCTCTTCTTCTAGCTTGCGTTTTTTCTGCTGTTGATTTTGCAATTCTTCTTCGATTTTCTGACGGATCACTCGCCTGGCTTCCTCTTCTGCCGCTTGCTTACGTGCCTGATCCGCCGCCTGTTCCATTTCAATGCGTTTAACTTGATCTTCCAGTATTTTTACACGACGGGTTAAGGTTTGCTGTAAATAGTCGGTGAGCTCTTGCCAGTAGTTGTGATTGTCAATATTCACCAAAGGTAAATGAGAAGGATGGAAGCTGGCTGCGGTCGTATCAAAGTCTGCAATTAAAGCACCCGACAAATTGACAAAAACTAACCATTTGCCGGTATAGTCCCGAGGTACCAGTTGACACCGAAAACGTTTACCGCGTTGTATCAGGTAATACCAGTCATCGTCTTCCAACATTTGATCCAGTTGTTCAGAGAAGTCGGTACTAACTGGGTTGGACTCTTCACTTTCAAACTCACCTAATAAAGGGCTGGTAATCAAGGAATGAAAGTCAGAGCGCTCACCGTTGAGCTTGCGAATATGGATGTCTTCCAGTTCATAAAAGAAGTCTTGCAATCCCTGAGCGTTGTGAAACAAATTATCCAATCCATCGTATAATCGCTTTAATGCCGCTGGCACCTTTTCCTGGTACTGTTCACTAAATTGTGGATTGAAGGGAGCGTTAATGCTCCAAATAAGCGTTTCTGTATCTTCAATGGCCGTGTGCCACTTTTGACCCACAGGGCCTGTTTCCATAAAAATGTGTTTCAGATAACTGCTTAAATAATTTTCCAGGAACTCCATCAAAAAGACGGGAAATTCTTCTCCCGATGTTTTTTGCCGAATGTAGTCGGACACAAACACATCGGCTTTTGCTTCACGCTCTTCGCGTCGCTTTTGCTCAACAATTTTTTTTAAGCGGTCGGTTCGATAATCGTTAAACGCACTTTCCAGTGACATAATGCGGTTGCATGCCTGATCATAAAGCCGAGGATTACAACCTTTTTGGTTAAGTTGGCTGAGTACCAACCGAATACCATCAAGCAACTTTCTCGCCAAATTACCGCTACGCTGATCCCAGCACTCACCCAACATCAGTAATTTAGAAAGCACCAGTTTGGCTGGGTGTTGGGTAACTTGTAGAAATTCTGGAGAGTGAACGGATAATTGAGCCCAACTTAATGCCAAGAGCTGCATCAGGCGATTAATGTCTTCGTGTTCTTCAGTAATACCATTTAAATATTGAAAAGAAAGTTCAGTAAGATGCAGGCTGTTTTTGATAAGCCCGGGTATGTGGTAATCCTTGTCTTTCGGCAATTTTTCATAAATCAGTGACACAATTTCATAGTGTGCCATTGGTGAAGATTGTGGTGATGCGGCTTTTACAGTGTCTCGAAAAATTTGTTGCAACACTCCGAGTATTTCGGAGCCCGATAGCTCGCAAAAGTTAGCGTTGCTTTTTTTGTCCTGTTCACGAAACAATCGATATTCCAGTTCTCGATTTTTTCGGCTCAGTGCAAAAATGCTTTTATTCATATGTGCCTTAGTCGACCTGCTAATTTTAGCCCGATTTTGGGTGCCTGATACTCACAGGCAAACGATGTTACCTGAATAATGGTACAAGTACACGTTAAGTGTATCGTAAAAATCGGGGTTTGAGAGAACCGCATCATTATTCATTAAAGACAACGCTCAACTGGGGCTCTCAGTTGACTAAACTTGCAGCAATCCTATCGATTTAACACATTCTTTCACAGAACCGGGCGCGAAAACGCAACCAGTGCTTGCAGCACCGATAGGGCCTTGTTACATTAGCGCGCAAGATCTCGCTCTTTTGCTTGCTGCATGTATCACCCAATTGAAATCCTGCCGATCACGAGCAGTCAGTTTACTGGATATAAGCCGGTACGTTTTGGGCAACTGAGCAACCATGTTAATTCAGACTGGATCCAATAAGAACGATGTTAAATAAAATTCGAGGGTTGTTTTCAACCGATCTTTCTATTGACCTGGGTACCGCCAATACGCTGATTTATGTACCTGAAAAAGGCATTGTCTTGAACGAACCTTCCGTCGTTGCCATTCGGCGCGAGCGAAACGGTAATAAATCGATTGCTGCCGTTGGGCAAGAAGCAAAAATGATGTTGGGACGTACGCCCGGTAACATTGAAGCCATACGCCCGATGAAAGACGGTGTGATCGCCGACTTTGAGGTTACTGAAAAAATGCTGCAGGAGTTTATTCGTAAGGTACACGACAGCAGCTTTTTTATGCGGCCTAGCCCAAGAGTGCTGGTATGCGTGCCCTGTGGGTCGACTCAAGTTGAACGGCGAGCCATTCGCGAATCCGCCTATGGAGCGGGTGCACGCGAGGTTTATTTGATAGAGGAGCCAATGGCTGCAGCGGTAGGTGCCGGAATGCCGGTGGGAGAAGCTCGTGGTTCCATGGTCGTGGATATCGGAGGCGGTACTACAGAAATCGCAATATTGAGTTTGAATGGTGTGGTGCAATCGGAATCTGTCCGTATTGGTGGTGATCGATTTGATGAAGCCATTATTGAATACGTGCGTCGTAACTATGGCACCATCATTGGTGAAAGTACGGCAGAGCGAATTAAGCATCAAATTGGCACGGCTTACCCCAGCACCGAAGTGATGGAAATTGACGTTCGTGGCCGTAACTTAGCCGAAGGTGTTCCACGTAGCTTCACCATCAACAGCAATGAAGTGTTGGAAGCTTTACAAGATCCACTCGCGGGTATTATTCGTGCGGTTCGCTCTGTACTCGAGCAATCACCGCCAGAGTTGGCTGCCGATATTTCTGAGCGAGGCTTGGTGCTCACCGGTGGCGGCGCGTTAATCCGTGATATTGATCGCCTTTTTATGGAGGAGACCGGACTGCCCGTCATTATTGCTGAAGATCCTTTAACCTGTGTGGCACGCGGTGGTGGTAAAGTTCTGGAAACCATTGAAGCACACGGTGGCGATCTCTTCTCTCACGACTAGTCAAGACAGTAATTCCTATCTATAATCAAAGACTTAGCCACTATTTCTCTGGTTGAGTCTTAACTTATGGGTGGAGAAGCGTTATTAAACCGATTTTTGTCAGCGAAAGCTCCAATTTAACTCGACTGTTTCTAGCCGCGATGTTGTCTGCGCTGTTGATGTTTTTTGATCACCGCGGCCAGCATCTCAACTCGTTACGTAATTTTCTTTCTACTTTTTTAACACCTCTTGTTTACATCGCTGACCTACCCGGCGAGCTTGCTTTTTGGAGCGGTGAACGTATTCGTGGTCGGGATGAGCTTTTCAAAGAAAACCAAGCATTGAAAGACGAAGTGTTTATTTTACGAACGCAATTGCAAAAACTGGTGTCTTTAAAAGCCGAAAATGCTCAGTTGCGAAATCTGCTCGGTACCGAACAAAAGGTCGAAGGTCAGCGATTGGTCGCGGAAATAATAAATGTTGCCAGCGATTCAGCGGTGCACGAGTTGTTGATCAATAAAGGCTCAAGGCATGGTGTTTATGAGGGGCAGGCCGTGCTGGATGCTTACGGTGTCATGGGGCAGGTCACTCAGGTTGCATCAATAACCAGTCGTATTATTTTAATCACAGATCCTCGTCATGCCATACCGGTTCGTGTAGAACGCAGTGGAGAACGTTCTGTAGCACTCGGTGACGGGCAACTCGATTATTTGACATTGCAATACGTCCGCAGCACAGCCGATATTCAAGTGGGAGACTTATTATTGAGTTCTGGGATCGGCGAGCGCTTTCCAGACGGCTATCCGGTGGCCAGAGTCACTGAAATTACTCAGGAGCCGGGAAAGTCCTATATGAAAGTGGTCGCAGCAACGGAAGCGCATTTGGCGAGAACGGGGCAAGTGCTTTTGATCTGGCCAGATCGTGAACAGAAAGATGAAACTCACGAGTCCTTAAAGCAAGACTCTGCACACGAAAGTTCTTCCAGTGACGCTTTGTGGAGTGATACAGCAACCCATTTACTGGGAGAGCCATAATGAATCCGGGCGCACGCAACAATTACTGGGTAATTTTGCTTTCATTTGCCATTGCAATGCTACTCGATATATTGCCATTGCCTGCAGGGCTACAAATCTATTGGCCACAATGGTTGGCGATGGTGCTTTTGTATTGGGTGGTCGCATTACCGCAGCGAGTGGGAATCATGTCAGCTTGGGTCGTTGGGTTGTTTGTCGATGCCTTACAGGGGGCCGTTTTAGGTCTACACGCTCTTAGCTTTTCTGTAATGACTTATTTTGCGCTGTTGCTTTACCAGCGTATCCGATTGTTTCCTCGTTGGAAGCAGGCTCTGGTGGTCGCTATGCTGATTGGTATTTATATGTTGCTGGTGCTTTGGCTGTCGAGCTTAACGCGGCCGGTAGAAAAAAGTTTCAGTTATTGGATCTCCATGATCATCAGTGCTTTTATTTGGCCTTGGTTGTTTATATTGTTGCGTGATATTCGACGTCAGTTCAGGGTGAATTAAGAGTGAGCGACATAACATACGATAAGGTTTGCTTAGCGTCGCAATCACCAAGACGGCGGGAATTATTGCAACAGATAGGTGTTGAGTTTGAAGCTCAACCCGCACACATTGATGAAAGCCGATTGCCTGACGAACACCCCAATGATTATGTGAAACGTATTACCTTAGCCAAGGCTGCTGCGATTTGGGAAAGTGACAACTATCACCGTCAATATCCGGTTTTGGCTTCCGATACGGCGGTCGTACTGGGAGAAACTATTTTCGGCAAGCCGGTCGATGAAGCGGATGCACAGCAAATGTTGCAACATTTGTCCGGGCGAGAACACCAGGTATTAACCGGTGTTGGACTACGCTTTGCCGAGCAGGGAAGTTATTTGTTATCGGTGTCTACCGTTAAGTTTCGCGTTCTCAGCGACCAGGATATTGCGCACTATTGGCGCACCGGTGAAGGGCGTGACAAAGCTGGAAGTTATGGCGTTCAGGGGCAGGCGGCTTCTTTCATTGAGCAGATTAATGGCAGTTTCAGCGGTATTATGGGGTTGCCACTGTATCAAACCAGTGAATTACTTGGCCAATGGCAAATCGGCTTTTGGCTAAACCGATAGGGATTCCAATGATTATTATGAGCGAAGAAATTCTGATCAATGTAACGCCACAGGAAACCCGAGTTGCAGTGGTAGAAAATGGAATGCTACAGGAGCTGCTAATTGAGCGAATACAAAATCGCGGCACGGTTGGCAACATTTATAAAGGAAAAGTAAAGCGGGTGCTTCCCGGAATGCAGGCCGCGTTTGTCGATATTGGGTTGGAGCGCAGCGCCTTTTTACACGTATCCGAAATTATTCCACAACACGACAACGGCGACGAGGCCGAAGATGACATAACCCGTCTGCTCCATGAAGGACAGGAAATTATCGTACAAGTGATCAAAGATGAGTTAGGCAGCAAAGGTGCTCGTTTAACGACACATATCACAGTTCCCAGTCGTTATTTGGTGCTCATGCCAGAGAATCCTCATGTGGGTGTATCGCAGCGTATCGAAGATGAAAACGAGCGCAATCGATTAAAAGAAATTCTCAATGAAAAAGAAAATTCGGAACAAGGCTACATTATTCGAACCGCCGCTGAAGGTGCGGGGGAAACTGAACTTCGACGCGATGTGGTGTTTTTGAAAAAACTGTGGGCGCGTATAGAAAAGCGAATCAAATCGGCCACTTTTCCCGCGTTAATTTACGAAGATTTAAGCCTGGAATTGCGCATGGTGCGCGATATGGTGGCGAGTAAAATTGAAAAAATTCGAATTGACAGTAAACGCGTGCACGATAAAACCCAACAATTTGTCAGTGAGTTTGTTCCAGAGCTGGAAGAGCGTCTCGAATTTTATCAGGGCAGTCGGCCGCTATTCGATGTTTACAATATTGAAGATGAAATTCAAAAAGCCTTGCATCGGCAGGTTCCATTAAAATCGGGCGGCTATTTGATTATAGATCAAACCGAAGCCATGACGACCATCGATGTGAATACCGGTGCTTTTGTCGGCCACCGCAATTTGGAAGAAACCATTTTTCGTACCAATTTGGAAGCCGCATCCGCATTAGCGCGGCAGTTAAGACTGCGTAACTTAGGCGGCATTATCATCATCGATTTTATCGACATGAAGGAAGAAGAGCATAAGCGCCAAGTGTTACGTACATTGGATAAAGCGCTGGAACACGATCACGCCAAAACACACATTTCAGAGGTATCTGCGTTAGGGTTGGTTCAAATGACGCGCAAACGCACGCGCGAAAGTTTAGAGCATGTGTTGTGCGAAGCATGTCCTACTTGTAATGGTCGCGGATCTATTAAAACGGCAAAAACGGTTTGCTTTGAAATCTTTCGAGAAATTACTCGTGCAGCCCGCGCTTATGAAGCGCAAAAATTATTGGTACTGGCATCGCAAGGCGTTGTGGATTGTTTACTTGACGAAGAAGCCAGCAGTGTTGCAGAGCTCGAGTCTTTTATTGAAATTCCCATTCAATTTCAGGTGGAGTCGCTCTATACCCAAGAACAATTTGACGTGGTACTGATGTAATGATTTCACTGAAATGAAAATTTCGCGCTTTTTCAATCGGTTGTTACAACGTTTGTGGTTAATGTTTGCTGCAGTGGTAATCTCGGCTGCGGTATTAGTAAGTTTGGCGCGTGCCTTTTTACCTTTTATTTACTTGCTTCATCAGGATATAGAAAGTTTTTTATCGAAGAAGTTAGACGCTAAAGTTTCGTTTCAAAGCGTAAGCGCCGGTTGGGAAAATCAAGGACCGATGCTTAAGGTTTCGACCATTAAAGTTCAATCCAAAGACGGAAAGCAAACGCCGTTAATGGTTGATGAATTGATTGTGGCGGTGAACTTTTGGCAATCGTTATTTGAAACGCGATTGGTTACCGATGAAATCACACTGACCAAAAGTCGTATTGAAATAGATCTCGATGCTGATATTTTTTCGATAAAAGGACTCAGTGACAGTGGCGGCGACTATTCCGGGAGCGATGTGTTTCTCGATACGCTACTCGGTCAAAATGATGTTGACGTTCGAGATATCGAGGTACGCTTTTTTCAACAGAATAAATCATTTCCGGAGCTCAAGCTCAATCATTTGGCGATAGAAAATTTCGGTGATATCCATCAGATCTCCGCGGCGCTCATTCAATCGGGTGGCGGTTCATTGCAAGTTGTGAGTGAGCTTTACGGTGATCCGAGACGACCCAATTCACAAACGAAAGTGTATGTAAAAAGTGATGCCATCGAAGTATCGGATTTACCCTTGATGGAAACAATTGTTGCCGGACATTTAAAGCAAGGTGCGCTGAGTGGTGAAATTTGGGCAGACTGGTCCTATCAAGGGTGGCAAGGTGCGGTGTTGGATGTTGAGTTCAAGCCGGTGCAGTTTTCCATTCGTAATCGAAACTTCAATTACCAAACCATTCGCGCATCAATGAATTGGGAGAAGCTCGCACACGGTGGAAGTGTTGTGACGTTGGGCGTGTTTGAAGCATTGGCCGCGAATCAAACACGAATCGATCTTAGTGGACTCACTTTGACACTTACGGACAAAACGGACCCTAAAATTCAACTCAGTTATCGCGATATAGAACCCGGACAATTGAATAATGTTTGGGCTTTGATGATGGATGAGCCAGAACTGCAAAACTGGTTTTTAAATGCAAACCCACAATTAAAGCTTTCGGACTTGCAATTAACATTACAGCGGGTAGACGGCGACTGGGAAGTGACGGACGGACTCATTGATTTATCGGAAGTGCGATTAAGCCGAACGGAGTCGACTCCCGAAACGCCGCCAATGAGTGGACGTGTCACGATAAATGAAAATCAGGTGTTATTTCAATTCGATACGATACCCGGTGTCATCGACTATCGGCCTTTATTCCGTTGGCCGATCCCACTGGAGCAGCTCGCTGTGCGCGGTGAATTTGTAAACTTTAATGCGGGGAGCGCGCTTGTTTTTCATCAAGTGGATTTAAAAACGGATGCGGCAACTGTGTTGGCGAAAGGCAACCTTTATTTTCATCGCAATGCGAGTCCAGAAATCAGCTTTCAAGCGGAAGTGTATGAGGCTGATGCAAGCAAAACATCCTTATATTTGCCGGTTGAAGTGATGGATGACTCATTGGTGGAATATTTAGACACTTCTGTGCATGGCGGACGAGTTGAGTTTGGTCGGTTTAATTTTCAAGGTAAGCTGGTTGCGGACATGTTGTCACAGTCTGACTTAACGTTTGAAATTCTCGGCTTTGCTAAAGAACTGGATTATCAATATCAACCGGACTTTCCTAAGTTAGAGAAGCTTGACGCAACACTTTTCTTTGATCAAGATTCGATGTTTGTCTCAACGACTGAAGCCAGACTCTGGAACTTAAACGTTAATAAAGCCACTGCGGCCATTGCAAACTTTTCCGGTAGTCCGCCAATGTTGGACTTGGATATTGAGGTGGAAACCGATCTTTCTAGTGCGCAACGATTGATTGCTCAGTCACGATTGAAGGAGATTGTTGGTCGTTTGTTGGAAGATGTTCAACCGCGAGGGCGCTTTTCGGCGACGACTCAACTCCGAGTGCCGTTGGAAGGAGACGATGATGTCACCTTGCAAGGAAAAGTACTGCTTGCTAATAACTCGGTGAGCTTGCCAGCCGTTGATTTAGAATTGGCAAAAGTTGCCGGTGTTGTACAGTTCGATGAGCAAAAAGTTTGGGCGAGTAACATTCAAACGGACGTGTTAGGCGGTAGTGCCGTTTCGCACATCGATACCAAAGACTATGATGGCAGTAAGCGACTCACCATTCAGTCGCAAGGAAAAGTAGATACAGCAAAAGTGATGGATTGGTTGTTACCCAACAGTCAATTACCCATTGAAGGCGAAGCAGAGTTTAAACAGGAAAGTTGGATTTGCCTGAGTGACTGCTCCGGACAAAATTTAAATGTTTCGGTAACGAGTGAGTTATCTAATACTCAGGTTAAACTTCCGCAGCCATTTAACAAGCCCTTAGATAAAAAATGGCCAGTCAATGTTAATATCAGCCAAAACAATGACCAGCAAAGTATACAGTTTTCAGTCAATTCGAAAGTGATGGCTGGCCTGAACTATCGTAAACAGAAAGGAAACTTTGAGTTATCGAGTGGCTCCATTTTATTGGGTGAGTCACAAAACGCTATAGAGTTTGCTCCGGATCAAATGACGCTGCATGTGCAAATGGACCATGCTGATTTATTCGATTGGTTAAATAATATTGACGGGCTATTAAAAAGTTTGGGCGCACAAGAAAGTCAATCGAAACTACCGCTAGTCGCAAAATTTTCGGTTAATCAATTGCTGGTGGCTGGTATTCCCTTAAATAAAATTGATGCGCGGTTAACGGAACATCCGGAAGGTGGCTTTGTTATTGCCTTTACAGCGGAAGAAACGAAAGGCTATTTACGTATAGCGGATGCGGATGATTTGCGAATAAATTTTGAATATTTGCATTTGCCTGTTGAACTGCTTAAAACCATGGCAGAGAGTGAACAACAAACGCAAACAATTGAGCACTTTCGCGATTGGCCGAAAGTGAGTGTTGAGTGTGCCGACTGTTGCTTTTTCGATATCGGCTTGGGTGCTCTACAATTGCACTTATTACCGCAAAACGAGCAATTGCGTATCAATGGTAAAGCCGATCGCGGGGATGTTTTTCGTGCGCCTTTTTCCATTCTCTGGAATGCATCGGAAAACAGTACCCAACTGGAAGCGGAGTTCCATTCTAGAAAGTTTGGTGATTTACTGCGAGACTGGGGGTTTAAAGTTGGTATAAAGGAAAGTGCCGGTCGCGGCTCTTTGGGTTTAGTCTGGCAAGGTGCACCCTATGAATTTGAGCTAGGGAACATTAATGGCGGTTTTAGTGTCGGACTCGATAAAGGTTATCTGGAAGAAGTGTCCGATGCCAAAGCTCGAATATTTTCCTTGTTCAGTTTGCAGTCTTTGTTTCGACGCTTAACGCTCGACTTTAAAGATATTTACCAGGATGGTTTTTTTTACGAAGCCATGGCGGGTAATTTTGGCATTAAGCAAGGTGAAGTTTTTACCGACGGCTTTATTATTAAAGGTAACGCTGCCGATGTTAGTGTGAGTGGCATGGTGAACCTGGATCGACAAGTGTTTGATCAGTACGCATCGGTGACACCAAAAGTGACGTCCAGTTTACCGGTTATTGCCGGGTGGGCAGTAGAACCAACAACGGGCATTTTAGTTTGGTTATTGAGTAAAATATTTGAACCGGCAATTGATGTTATTACCAACATTGAATATCGAGTGGTGGGCGCTTGGGACGCACCTCAGGTGATTGAGTTGGGTAAATCGACGCGTGAAATTGAATTGACGGATGAGCAGTTGGAGGCTATTCGACAAGTGCATGAGAAGCAAGAGTTAGAGGCGGAGCAGGTTGAAGAGCTTAATGATAATTAAGCTTTTGGGTTTTTAGGTTGTTTATTTCGCTCTCTGCGTAGCGGTGCGAAACCAATTTTGAAGAAAACCACTAAGTAATGATCATGAAAGAAAAAAATTTAAAACTCGCAATCATTCAAATGCGCTCCACCACCAACCTGGAGCAAAACCTCACTCAAGCCGAAAGCTTAGTCGAACAAGCTGCCGGTCAAGGCGCGCAACTCACCGTTCTCCCGGAATATTTCCCACTCATGGGCCAAAAAGAAACCGACAAACAAACCATTCAGGAGTTTCCAGGTGAAGGCCTCATTCAAGAACAGTTAATGGGGTGGGCAAAACAACACAAAATCTGGATTGTCGGGGGTAGCATTCCCATTCGCTCCGATGATCCTGAGCGTCCTTACGGACGAACGCTGGTGATTAATAGTGAAGGCGAAATCGTTGCTGGATACGACAAAATCCATTTATTCGACGTTTCGGTTGATGATAATCAAGGCAGTTACCGGGAATCTAAAGGCACTTACCCTGGAGCAAAACCGGTTGTTTGCGATACGCCTTGGGGTAAGCTCGGACTGGCGATCTGCTATGATCTAAGATTCCCGGAACTGTTTCGTTATTACGCGGAGCAAGGCGTCAAACTGGTGGCTTTGCCTGCGGCATTTACGGTGACCACCGGTAAAGCGCATTGGGAAGTGTTGCTCCGTGCGCGCGCCATTGAAAACCAGTGCTTTGTATTGGCTTCTGCGCAAGGTGGGCATCACGAAAATAATCGGGAAACCTGGGGGCATTCTATGGTGGTGGATCCTTGGGGAACAATCGTGGGACAATTGCAGCAAGAACCGGGCGTATTAATGGTCGATATCGATTTATCTCAAATCGATAGTTTGGCTAAAAAAATGCCCGTGTTGGCACATCGCAAAATTTAATATTCGTTTACGTCAGCGGATTAAAGACAGGTATTTATGAGCAATACACTCGATCAAGTAACACAGTATTTTCTTTCTCCTGCAAACTTGGATACCTCCAAAATTGCACGCATTTTGGAATCGATGCTTGGCCATAAAATCGATAACGCCGAATTGTATTTTCAAAGTGTTCGTCACGAGTCTTGGGGCTTGGAAGACGGCATTGTGAAAGAAGCGAGTTACAACGCCGATCGGGGTGTGGGTGTTCGCGCCATGGCCGGAGAAAAAACTGGGTTTGCCTATTCAGAAGAAATCATTCTACCCGCACTGGAGCGTGCATCATCTGCGGCGCGTAGTATTGCGCGCAGTGGCAGTATTGCAAAAGTAAACGCGTGGCAATCACCGCGAATTGTACCGCTGTATGATTCACACGATCCTATAGGCGGTATGACCGAAGAACAAAAAATTGATTTGTTAAAACAACTCGATGAATGTGCACGCCAACAAGATCCGCGTGTAAAACAAGTTATGGCGTCGGTATCGGGAGTTTATGAGAAAATTTTAGTGATGGCGTCTGACGGTACCTTAGCGGCAGATGTTCGACCTTTGGTGCGTATGAATGTTTCCGTTATTGTTGAACATAATGGTCGACGAGAACGAGGCAGTGCCGGTGGTGGTGGTCGATTTGACTATCAAGTGTTTGTTGATCGAAACAATATTGAAAGTTATGCCAAAGAAGCCGTGAGACAAGCGTTAATCAACCTAGATGCAATTGATGCACCGGCCGGTGTAATGCCTGTGGTGTTAGGTGCTGGTTGGCCAGGTGTGTTATTGCACGAAGCGGTGGGCCATGGTTTAGAAGGCGATTTTAATCGCAAAGGGTCATCGGCGTTTTCTGGTCGTGTAGGTGAGCGCGTTGCATCACCATTGGTAACCGTTGTTGATGATGGCACTTTAGAAAAAAGTCGCGGTTCCCTCAATATTGATGACGAAGGCACACCTACGCAACACACGGTATTAATTGAAGATGGAATTTTAAAAGGTTACATGCAAGACAAACGCAACGCGCGTTTTATGAATGAAAAATCCACCGGCAATGGTCGACGTGAATCGTATGCTCACCTTCCTTTACCCAGAATGACCAACACTTATATGCTTGCCGGTAAAGATGATCCGCAAGACATTATTAAAAGTGTTAAAAAAGGGATTTACGCACCCAATTTTGGTGGCGGCCAGGTAGACATCACCTCCGGAAAATTCGTATTTTCCACCAGCGAAGCCTATTTAATTGAAAATGGAAAAATTACCGCGCCAGTAAAAGGTGCAACCTTAATTGGTAATGGCCCGGAAGTTATGAAAAAAGTATCCATGGTGGGTAACGATTTGAAGCTTGATCCAGGTGTAGGCATTTGCGGCAAGGATGGCCAGAGTGTGCCTGTCGGTGTTGGCCAGCCAACACTGAAAGTGGACGAGTTAACGGTTGGTGGAACGCAATAAAACGGAAACGTTTTTGGTTTTATGGGATGGGGAGGAGTCCATGCCATTGGGTGCTAACCCATCTCTTTTAAGATAAAGTGGCATAATAAACGTTATTTTATAACAGTAAGCTTTGCTATGTTACTATTAATGGTTTCCTATTTGTCTATGAGCTTTTTCAGTGGCCATTTTTAAACTTGTGTATCGAAAGTAACTTCGGCTACACATTTGCGTTGAAAAGTTGGCTATTACTTACCGAAAAAAATCTAATTATCTTGTTATTAATCAGTCAGTTACACGAATAGAGTCTCTGAAAAAGTTAAGAGCCTGGCGTGCTAGAGTCACTTTAGTGCACAACCATTCGTCACAAAGCCAATGTGTTTTTGTGAAATATCTCCCACAATTTACTCTTTTATCGCGTGTGTTAGTTGTGTAAAATCTCGCCGTTTTTTCAGTTATATAAACAACTGAAGTGAAGTCTTAGGTTCCTAGCAATACGGACATTGCTTTAATAGAGGTCAGCGCATGTTCCGTCATTTTTGTTTTCTGTTTGTATTCCTTTCTTTGAGTATCTCGATTTTTACCCCACCAGTAGAAGCCAGTGTTTTACCAGCTGAAAACGGTTGGTGCTCCTACAGTGAGCTTAATACTGCCGTTGGAGGTTGTGAAAAAGAGCTCGCAGACTTTCTAAGTCAAGTGGAGTTAAGTTACTTGAGCGATCCAGATTGGGAGTGCTCATATTCAGAGTCATATGTTCAGTATTACTCTGCTAACAACGGTATAGCAGGAAAATATTACGATTGTACTTATAGGCCAAATGGAAACTCTGGTAGACACACTGCGTATATTAAAGCTTCTACATGCAATTATTGCCCCAACGCATCTTTTTCCCAAGGACTAAACGTTTTAGGTGGTAGCAATGTCGATGTCTGTGTGCCCAATTCCTGCCCTGCATCTCCTCAAGGCTCCGCATTTACTGCTGGAAACCCAATCAGCTGCTTAACTGGGGCAAAAATTCAACCGACAACGATATTTCAAAATCAGGGGACAGACGCTTTATCTCTGGACTTAAAATATAACAGTAAATCTTTAATTGAAAATCTTAATGATCCGGCACGAACTCTTGAAATCGGTAATTTCGGAGCGCTTCGCGGTGCTTCTCAAGTAAAAAGTTTAGAGACGGTATACCAAGATGGTAATAATGTGGCCATTGCTTTAAAAACGGGCAGTCGAGTCACTCGATATTATACCGGTGATATATATAAGCCTATGAGCAGCGAAGGAAATTTTGGCTCATTAGTTAAAAACGAAGATGGAACCTACGAGCTGACCGATCAAAATGGAACTGTTTGGAACTTCGATGCGCAAGGGCGCTTAGCATCACGAACATTAAAAAATGGGTTAACAAGAAGCTACCAATATTACAGCGGTGGCTTTGGTACTGGAAAAGTGTCCAAAATAGAAAACAATTTTGGACAGTTCCTTCAGTTCGAATATAACGCTGCCGGGTTTGTTAAAACAGCAATAAATGTTGATGGTGTTGCGTATCATTTTGAATATGACTCGAATCAAAACTTAGTCAAAGTGATTTATCCCGACAGTACACCTAATGATTTAACGAATAATCCAACGTTGCAGTTTTTATTTGAAGATACGCGTTTCCCTAATGCTTTAACTGGGATGATCGATGAAAACGGTATTCGGTTTGCGACTTGGAGCTATGACGACGCTGGTCATGCAATTTCTAGTGAGCATGACGTAAATATCGAGAAAGTTGAGCTTGATTTTTCAACGAAAGGTGAAACTAAAGTTAAAGAGTACGTGTCGGAAACTCAATTTAACGAAAAAATCTATCGCTATAAAAAAATTAATCAACAACAAAAAGTTTATGAAATTGAAGCACTGCCCTGTGATGGGTGCAGTGAAGTTGGTACGGAATACTACAGTTACAACAGCAATGGTAACGTCACCAAAATTATTCATCCGAGCGGTAAAGAAACCCATTACACCTACGATAGCGAATACCGTGAAATTTCTGTAACAGAGGGTGCTGGTACAGCGGAAGCTCAAACAACGACAACTGTATGGAATAACACGTGGAATAAACCGGAAACAGTAACTAAAGGTAACCTTGAAAAGCGCTTGGTTTACGATGCACAAGGAAATGTGATTGAGCAAATCGAAAAAGATCTGAATACTGCTGAAGAGCGAGTCACTCGATTAAGTTATAACAGTTTAGGTTTGCTTGAGTCGATTGATGGACCTCGTACCGATGTAAATGACTCTTCCACTTATACGTATAACTTAGCCACTGGGCGAATCGAAAGCGTCACCAACGCATTAGGGCACAAAACTGAGTTTTTAAACTTTAATGCCAATGGTTTTCCTTTATCCATTAAAGACTCTAACGGGTTAGAAACTGTTTTGAACTGGGATGAACGTGGGCGTCTGCTGTCTCAAACAGTTGGTGGCTTAACTACATCTTACGAATACAACCCAGTTGGATTGATTTCTAAAACGACTACACCAAACGGCAGTTCATTAAGCTATAAGTACGACTATGCTCGTCGACTAGTAAGCGTTACCGATACTTTAGGTAACAAAGTAGAATACACGTACGATTGGGCTGGTAACAAAACGTCTACCAAAATTCGTGATCCTCAAAACATTATTACCTTTACACAATCTCAAGTGTTTAATCAATTAGGTCAATTGGTTCAAAACTTGGGGGCCAATGGTCAGTCGACTTTATTGAATTATGATAGTGCCGGAAATATTACCGCTAACACCGATGGTGAGCAGAACCAAACCCTATCGGTGTTCGACGCTCTCAGTCGCGTAAAAGAAGTAACCGACGCGTTAGGCGGTGTTACTGAATACCAGTACGATGCACATAACCGAGTAACGTCTGTAACTGATGCAGAAAATCGAACGACTACCTACGAGTACAATGCTTTTGGGAATGTGTTAAAACTGACCAGTCCAGACACGGGTGTCAGCACGTTTACTTACGATGAAGCAGGAAATGTTTTAACGAAAACCGATGCTCGAGGTATTACTGCTCAGTATCAATACGATGCTTTAAATCGAGTGACACAAATAACTTACGCTGACGCATCTCAGAATATCGCTTTTGAATACGATACCTCGTATAACCAAGTATCGGCATTAGGTCGACTGAGTAAAATTACCGATGCTTCGGGCACTACAATTTACCATTACAACCTGTTAGGACAACTGGAAAAAGAAGAACACATTGTTAAAGATAAATCATACCTCTTAGCTTATACCTACGATGAGCAAGGTCGATTAAATTCTGTGACTTATCCATCGGGAGTTCAACTCAGTTACGTGTATAACAACAATAATCAAATAGTTGAAATGCACAGTGACATTGGTGGCCAGTTAAGCACACTTGCAAGTAATATGAGCTACTTGCCCTTTGGGCCAATGAGTGTTCTTACATACGGTAACGGCTTGTCGTTGTTTAATTCTTTCGACCAAGATTACCGACTCACACAGCGAGACTTAACCGGCTTTGTTGCAAGAAGTTATGGCTATAACGCCAATAATAATATTACTTCGATTCAAGATAATGAACTTCAACAGTTTGATTATAACGCCGTTAGTCATTTGGTAACCGCTAACGGCGAGTATGGAAGCATTGCTTACGATTACGACAAAGTGGGCAATCGGCTCATAGAAAATGTCAATGGCATAAAAGAGTTCTATGAATACACGATACCTTCAGCAGAAGGAGGGATTCCTTCTGGTCTGGTTGCTTCATTCAGTTTTGAAGATAATTTAAATGACAATTTGAATCCCACAAAAAGTGGCAGTTTATACAATAGCGCATCGTTTGATGTGGGTTTTTCTGGTCAGGGGTTGAATCTAGATACGAGTAGTAAATATGCTTCTTTAGATGTGCCTGCGGATCTGGGAATGAGTGGTCAGGTCACTATTAGCTTTCGCGTTAAATTGAGCAGCCTTTCCGGTTGGCGGTTTGTACTGGGGCAGGGCGATTACTGGGGCTCAAATGATATCGCGTTTCATTGTTATAACTCCAGCTGTGGTATTTATACCGGAAGTGGTACAGCACGTGCTGAAGTAAATTACACCAGCTATTTAAATAAATGGCATTTATGGACCGGTAAATTAGAAAATGGTGTATTAAGTTTTTATATTGATGGTGTAAAAGTAAAGGAAGTAACTAATGCAACCGCACCAACTGTTTCCAAACGATTTACTTTGGGAGCTGATGCGCAAGGTTCGTACGGTGCCGCAATGTTAGTGGATGAGCTCCAAATATTTGACCGAGCATTAACGGACGAAGAAATTGCGGGGCTATTGGTGGTTAGTCAGTCCTCTGGTTCTTTGAGCGGGGAAAAACTTACTAAAATTACTGGTAGTCAAGTATCTACATTCGAATACGACGCCAACGGCAACACAACCCGAAAAGGCGACTTATTCCTCGGCTACAACCAAGCTAACCGCTTAAGCTCCATAGCAATAGGCAGCACATCCGCCACATACACCTATAACGGTAAAGGCGAGCGGACCATTAAAGTTGTTAACGGTGTAGAAACCCACTACATCTACAACAGCCAAGGGCAACTCATCGCAGAAGCGGATAGTACCGGTAACGTATTAAAAGAATACGTATACTTAAACAATCAACCGTTTGCGCAAATTGTTGGCAGTAATATTTATTATTACCACAACTCGCACCTGGGTACGCCGGAATTAATGACCGATGCCAACCAAAACATTGTTTGGCAAGCGAATTACACGCCCTTTGGTAAAGCTACGGTTGAAGTTGAAACGGTTGAAAACAACATTCGTTTCCCTGGTCAGTATTTCGATGCCGAGAGTGGTTTGCACTATAATTACTTTCGGGATTATGATCCTGAGACGGGTCGGTATGTTGAGAGTGATCCTATTGGGTTGAGTGATGGTCCCAATACTTTTGGGTATTCTTATCAAAATCCTGTAAATCGTTTTGATATGTTCGGGCTGAATACTACTACATTAGCTCGACCATTTACTTTCCGAATACCCGCTCCAAACCCTTATTTATCTTCGTTTTCTGGAGGATATATAGTAGGAGAAGGATTTAATTATGGCTGGGAAGCGATAACGGGACAAAGTCCGGGATCTAGTATTTATGAGTGGATTAATGGTGATAGCTCTGAACTCTCTCAACCTATTCCAGTTAATCCTAATCAGTATCGTGATGAATATGAAGACCGAGGTGACTTAGAGCAAATAACTAATCGTAGAGAGTATCATCGTATATGTGATGAGCCCCCTCCACCTGGAGGCGATAGGTGTCAACGGGCGAAGTGGGAACTCCAGAAGTGGAAGCGGTGTAAAGCTGCTCGGGAGGAGTATACAAATAGATGGTATGATGGGGTGATGGACGATACACATCAACAGCAAATTAGACAAGCTGAAGCTGGTATTAAAAAGGCAGAACGCACAATAAGACAATATTGTAAAGAAGACTGCGAATAAGTTTAATGAAAATTAATATATACGAGGATTTAATATCCTTTTTATTTACAAAGAATGCTTGTGGTGAGAGTTGGTATGATAATGATGAATTTATTGAGCCAGACTTTGTCAGTTCAAAACTTTTAGGGTTATTGATAGAACTCTATCAAGACTCTCAATTGATACGTCTCGCCAATGACATAGATTGTCTCTACCATGGGCTAAATTACACCATAAATACAGCTCATGGTAACTTCGGTTATTTATTTGTAGACGAAGGAATTTGTATTAGGCTGAGAATTGACTCTGTAAAGGCAATGTATTTTCTTTTTAAAAATATTTTTAGCAATATATGCCAAGTTCAGAGCAATGATAGCTTAAATTTTCGTAAAATTGACTATCTTTGCATTACTTGGTGGCAATTATTTTCGCGTCATGGAGTACCTTACAAAGTATCCCTTTTAGAGTTTGATTTAAATGTACTTGAAACTCTCGAAAAAATATTAAAATTAGAAAACTATTGTTGTGTGAGATCAGCATTAATTGGCCTAAGTAACTGGAAAAGTGCTTATCCAGAACAAGTGAGTAAAATTATAAATAATCATATTGAATTAGTCCCAAAAAGTTTGCGTTCCTTTGCTTATAAGGCATTGGATGGAAAATTATAAGGAAGGAACCGTAGGATGTATATGGACTCCAGGAACTGTAGGATGTATATGGACTCCTCAGGGATCGCAATAGAAGAGGGCGTTCAGAATTCTGTGTCAGCCTAAAAATTAAAGTTCTAGTTCACCATCTAATCGACCTTCAAAGTGGATGGCCAGTTGTGACAATGTCAGGTTCCAGTTTTGAACTGGCATTGTCC